>CAZPKQ010000001.1:0-47589 GCA_964587205.1 uncultured Candidatus Saccharibacteria bacterium
CTGTGAATAGCGATAGCATACAAAGCGACCAATCTACCCCTCTCTGCAAATCGATCAAAACTAACCCTAGACAATAAATCATCAACCGACAATACATAGACAGAAATCTGTGGATACGAATCTCTAATAACTTTTACGAAACAATCATCATGCAATGAAGCCGTTACAATCACTGACATTGGAGGCTTAATCTCAAACTTTTGGACAGCCAAGGTCTTTTTTAAATCAGCTAACCATTCATTTGCAATATCTTTTATTATATTTACTGTATTGTCATTTAGAGATTGATCCAACTTCTGACCAACATAAAGTGACAATAATGAATCTGCCGCCTGATAGGCATTTGAAGTCTTATCAGCCAATTTTTGGACGAAGTTTTTGACTCCGAAAGAGAATGAGCCAAAGAAAATACATGATTTTTTGAGGATAATAGAAGCATCTGTTTCATTTCCATGAACATGAATAAGGCAATAATTTTGTCCTGGCTCCAAAACCTTCTCAATGCCAATATACTGGAGCAATAATGAAGAATGGAAAAATATCTTATTGTGGTGAACGATATGTTTGAATTCTTCAATGAAAAACGAAACCATCTTGGAGCTAGCAACCGAGACCGTAAACGATACATCGAGCGTCCTTGTAGGTTTATTTTTCCAATCAGTAACTGTGTAGCTATTTAGTTTTACATCGAAGATTTTTTGTTCGATCACCTCTAGTCCTTGTCCTGATTTGAGGATTTTCTCCCGATCTTCATCGATGAGATCGTAGACGTATTTTTGACTAATAGCTGTATCCTTTTCGAATTGTTTGGATATCATCTTTGCTTCAGAGACAATCCAAGGTGATGAAAGAATGTAGTGTACAGAATCAATCTTCTTTTTTATATGGCCATATTGGGAGAAATTTTCACCATGATGGACAAAACGCATACAAGCTTGGACTGATTCGTGTATAGCCTTTAGGGTAGAATGAATCAGTAAATTGTCGTCTTTTTCTTCTGAATTTTTTGTCTCAACACTATGAGTAAAGATTACCTTTGGGATAGCGTCACCGACGACCAATAAGGAAGTTCGAATTATCGAGCTCTGTACGTCTAGTATCAATACCAATTTATGATCAACTTTTTGTGACGAGAACATTGGGTATATTATAACAACAGACAGCCCAAAACAGAATACCCATTCTTACTAAATTTATTCGCTGAGTTTTATTGTTACATAGGTTTGACACACGATTACCGCGTCATTCCCGCGAAGGCGGGAATCCAGAATTACGAAAACCGAAACCGATAAGGATTCCCGCCTTCGCGGGAATGACCACAAGGAACGAAGGAATGACCACAAGGAACGAAGGAATGACCACAAGGAACATGGGAATGACCACAAGAAACGAAAGAATGATCGCAAAGAATAAGGGAATGACGACGAAAGAGCGAGCGAGCCGCTCTTTTAAACCAACACCGCCTTGATGCGCCTTACACCAGCAGAAACTGCCTCTTCTTTTTGAATTTTGAAATGCCACTTACCTTCTGGACCAGCGAGATCAAAAGTATTTGTTACATGAGGACCACCACAAAATTCTTTTGAATAAGCAGAAGAAATATCATTACCGGTAAAGTAAATTGAAACCTCATCGCCATATTTCTCACCGAAGAAATGCTTGGCACCAGTCTTCTCCGCTTCTGCAAATGGCAAAACAACCTTATTCATAGGCAATTTTTGATAGATTTTCTCATTTACAATATCTTCAACCCGCTTTTTCTCTTCATCAGTCATCTTTGCATCATGAGCGAAGTCGAAGCGTAAACGCTCGGCCGTAATATTTGAGCCTTTTTGCATTACATTTGGACCAAGAACATCAAATAATGCTTGGTGAAGCAAGTGTGTAGCAGTATGATATCTGACTACCATCGCATCATTTGCATCAGCAAGACCACCTTTGAATTTTTGTTCTGCACCAGCACGAGAGAGAGCTTGGTGTTGTTCAAATTTCTTTTTGAAATCTTCTACATCAATGGTTTTTCCCTGTTCTTTTGCAAGTTCAAGAGTTAATTCTAGAGGAAAACCATAACTTGAAAATAGAGTAAAAGCATCAGTGCCTTTTTCAAACTCTTTCATACCTTGACTGAGTGTTTCTTTGAACTTCTTTTCTTCCTTCAAAATCTCTTCTTTGATCTTTTTAGAATTTGCTGATAGTTCTGGGTAAATGTCTTTGTAAATCTGCAACAAGACATCAACAATCTCACCTATTTTGCCATTTTCATTTATACCAAGTATTTGAGCATGTCTAACAGCTCTTCGTATAAGCTTACGCAAAACATAACCACGATCAGTGTTGGACGGAACAATGCCATCTGCAATCAAAAATGATGAAGCTCGAGTATGATCGGCCAAAATCCTTGCCGATTTGAGTTGATTTGAATCAAAAACATTGAGACCGGATAGTGTCTTGACCTTTGACATAACTGGACTCAAAAGATCAGTATCATAAATGTTGTCTACCCCTTGCAAAGTCATAGTCAACCTCTCCAAACCGGCTCCAGTATCGACTGAAGGTGCGGGTAGATTGCCGATAATCTTGCCGTCTTTCTTTTCGTATTGCATGAAGACATCGTTCCAGATTTCTACAACATCTCTCTTACTATCAGCATCGATGAACTCTTGCTTTGTTATACCCCTACCACCAAAACGATTTTTGACATCGTAGTACATCTCAGTATCTGGTCCACATGGTCCATTATCGCCAGCTTCCCACCAGTTTGAACTCGCAGGCATGAAAAAAATCCTCTCGCCCTCGATATTATTTTTATCAAAAACAGCCTTCCAGATAGATTCGGCTTCATTATCCCTTGGAGCATTCTCATCTCCTTCAAAAACAGTTACATATAGCCTCTTTGGATCCAGTCCCAAACCTTCCTCCTTTGAAGTTAGAAATTCGTAACTCCATTTGATAGCATCTTGTTTGAAATAATCACCCAAGGACCAGTTGCCCAACATTTCAAAAAAAGTTGCATGAGTCTTGTCTCCAATATCATCTATATCGACTGTGCGAAGACATTTTTGGGAATCAGCCAAGCGCTTACCCAAAGGATGAGCCTTGCCCAATAAATATGGCACCAATGGTTGCATTCCGGCAGTATTAAAGAGTGTTGGATTTGTAATACCCTTTTCGTCAGGAGTAATGAGCGAAGCCGAAGGAATGATGGCATGCCCCCTTTTGCGGAAAAATTCTAGAAATTTTGATCTAATTTCGTAAGATTTCATACGGCGATTTTAGCATAAATGTCGCACGAGGGCGAATAACTGATGCTGTGTCTTAGTTCATTGAGCTGTACTACAGATGTTTGACATATGCTCCCCACTACGTTCGCTTATCATACTACGTTCTCTAACCGTGAACTCCGCATGACAGGTCGCGAGCTTCGTAGGGCTAGCCTTTTGCCTTTTACCTTTTGCCCTTTAACCTGCCCTACGAAGCTTTAGCGAAGTAGGGACCTTTACCCTCTTACCTCTTACCTTATTCACCAATTCCTCATTAACCAATTTTTCAAAATGATTCACTTCCTCCTCAATCGATTTTAGACCAGATTTCCAGACCTCATCACCTCGAATATCAAGACCGATTTCTGCCAATAGATTTTCAGGTGAATCTTTGCAACCACTACTGAATAACTGCTCGATTTTGGACCAATAATTTTTGTCTTCTTTGTATTTTCTTAGTAAGGTTTTGCTGACCAATAATCCAAAGGCATATGAATAAACATAGAAGAATCTGCGAATATGACTCCAATCGACGAAGCCATACCTAGTTTCCTTTGCAAATTTTACACTTGGACCCATATAGGCCGACATATTTGCATTATGTAATTCTCCAATCTCTTCTTTACTCAAATATCCCTTTTCTCTAATAGTATTGTGCAAATCAAGTTCAAATTTGAAACAAGCCACCTGCCTCATAATTGTCGCTATGTTATTTGATATCCTGTCATGTAAGGCAATCAGCTTTTCTTTTTGAGAAAATTCTTTCTCTACATATTCTCTTGAATAATTTTCAAAAAATGTACTTGCCGTCTCTGCCAAGGCTGTAGAATAACCTGAATAAAGAGGTTTCTGTTTTCTTGATAAATAAGTATGGATAGCATGGCCCATTTCATGAGCAAGAGTGCTAAAAGCATAATATTTATCATTGTGATTTAGCAAAATGAAAGTTGGTTCAACATGACCAGATCGACAATATGCACCACCTTGTTTGCCTTGTCTGGCATGGACATCGATCTGACCATTTGCCACATAATCATTTAGCAACTTTGAAAATCTTGGGTCTATTGTGTTGAATATTTCAGTAAGTTTGGTAACAGAATAGTCGAAATCAAATCTCCTATTGATCTTGCCAATATCGACACCTCTATCCCAATAATTTAATTTCTTTTGACCAAGCAATTTGGCTTTTAACTTGTAAAATTTGTGGGAAATCTTATATGCGTCAGTAACCGCTTTTATCAGACTTTCTATTGTTTTACTTTCATTTTCATACTCTCTTACTGTTGCATCATAAGGCTTATCGTACTTCCTCAGATTGTCGTTAATTTTTTTGTTTGTAACGATAGCATTGATTTCTGCTTCGGCGAAATCTCCAGCTTTTTCGAGAGCTCTATAGATTTCTAAGGCTAATTTTTCTCTCCGCTTCAAATCGGTCATCTTTGAAATGATCTGACTCGCTTCATTTGCGTCATAAACCTTACCTTTCCAATTTAATTTGACTGTAGAATAGGCTTTCTTCGCCATATCTACCCACATACCGTGAGCAGGCAGTTTCTTGAGAGACATTATATTTTCCTCTGCTGGACTAAGTCGATGTTTATTTTCAAATATTCTTTTTAGGAAATAGTGGTGCGAAGCAAAGCTTTTATCATTCAATATTTCCTTTTGAACATTGCTTTCAATCTTGGACAAACCATCTCTAAAAAAGATAAGTTTCCTGTCGAAATCATTTAATCTCTCCAAGATCTTATTTTTCTTGGCTCTAATTTTATTGTCTGTAAGATTTATATCGGCAAGACAATAGTAATATGTTACAACCTTCATTGATTCCAATGTATCGAGCAAAGTGTCGTAATCCTTTAGAACCTCAAACACACTTTCTTTTGTTTTCGTAAATTCCAAAGGAACCTTGTCGTATTTGCTTACAAATTTTGTAATAGAATTTTCTATAACCTTTATATCAGATTCTATTCTTGGATCATTTATTGATTTGTAAATAATGGTTAGGTCCCATGTAGTTTTGCTTTTTTTCATTTTGCGATTCTAGCATATTAAATTTATTTGTTGAACCTCACTGACACTTTCCCAAAGGAAGTTGTATACTTTCTTCGAGGCCGCAAAAATGTTGCAACATTTTTGCTTAATCCTCGAAATTTTTTGCTAAAAATTTCTGCGGAGCCTCTCAGAAAATATACAACTTCCTTTGGGTCTATATCAAAACTTATCAAACCAGATAATTGAATCAATTTTATGCAAATTTTTTAAATATGTACAAAACATAACTTTTGTTGTAGTATGTGCAAGGAACAGCAGTTGACCGATTACCGAGGAGGTAGCGTGACGCGAAAACTTGTTCAACATCTAACCGAAAATCACAAACACTGGAATGTCACAATTTCAGAAGACGGATTGATTTCTGTTGAGTGTAGTCAATGCAAGATTACGCCCAATGCAATCAAAGAAGCAGTTCACGGCTTTATCAGTACATACGGCCTGAGTAGGTTGGAAGATGAGGATTGTCCGATCGCTGGAATCGTACTCACTTCAGAGGAATATCCACCCACGTTGCTGCAAGCAACAATGTACAATAGGGCATATGCAACCATCAGAGTTGCTGTGACCTGAAACGCGCCGAACCGCACAATGGTTCGGCATGTTTTTTTATTTTAATCAATATTTGATAGTTGTGATTTATATGCTAGACTGGGTTTTCAGAACGCAGCTCAAAACAAAATAGAAACCAAGTGGAGAAATAGGAGATAAATATGCAAGAATTTGCAGCTTTTCTTCAGGAAATACTGAAAAAAATTGACAGCAGAGTCGAGGTGATGGACCAAGATGATCACCACCTACTCATCGAGGTTTGGTCTTCTAAAGACTTATGCCTGCACGGTGGAGTATCCGAAAGGATTATAATTCCTTTCCTAACCCGATTCGCTCTGTTCACGACACGATGCGAACTCGAGGAAATACTAACAATAATTGTCACCAGTCTTTGTTCAGATCGTAGCTACCTAATCTCCACAAGACAAAGGAAGCGCAAAAAATCCTTTTGTCTGAGAATTTCAATAACCGCAGTCCAACCGTGAAGAATTCTGGGCGAAAACAGGCCAAACACATGCCGAACCAAGGTTCGGCATTGTCTTTTCATTCAATTACATATGTGTCACATATGTCATGCATAAGTCACACATATGCAGATAAAATCTCAAAATCTTTTTTTAGATTTGGTAAATTGTGGGGATTATAAACTGCGACACAGGGATGATACAAAGCGACAATTTTGATTGGACCATAACTTGCCTTGGCCTCATAGGCTTTGCCATGAGCTTTGCCTATCGCTTCCAACTCTGTTTGCTTACCAAATTTATTCATAATATAAACCATAGCATAACGACCCAGTGTAACAATAATCTTTGGCTGGATTATCTCAATCTGCTCATCAAGAAATGGACCATAAACTCTTATCTCCTCGGTACTTGGATCACGATTTTCTGGCGGTCGATCTTTGACTATATTTGTAATATAAATAGATGAGCGTTCGAGTCCTACATGCTTCAACAATTCATCCAGCACTTTGCCCGCTGCCCCACAAAAAGGTCTGCCGGTCTTGGCTTCATTTCTTCCTGGCGCTTCACCGATCATCACGATATCTGCATCATGACTTCCCTCGCCGATCACTGGGAAATAGGCATTACTTGTCCTGTATTCATAAAGCGGAGACTCCTTTAGATTCAAAATTTTATCCCTTATAATTTTTAGTTTATCGGTCTTTGTCATATTGTACTACTTGGCTTGTTCGATTACCACTTGAGCTTCCGTAAGGATCTTTTCATGATCTTCCATCTTGATACCTATTCTCTGAAGTGCTTCTGGATGACCGACAAGATCAAGACAAACCACAATATCCATATTTGCTAATTCCTTCTTTTGATCGCGAGTAAGAGTAGTAAGACAAGCGATCGGTTGCAAACTATTTGCAAAAATCAGATCATGCAAATTGCCCTTTTCTGGATAATTCCAACCAAGTAATTTCATTGTATTACATTCACCGTATTGGATTGCTTTGTCGGTAAATTTTGTATTTGTAACCAACCACCTTTCGGTCAACTTTCTTTTTACACCGCCGTATTCGTATTCATTGAATTGGATATCATCGTATCTAGCTTTGACATAAAGACTTACCTTGAGATCTGATTTCAGACCAAATTCATTGTGATATTTGGCTTCTACCATTGCTAGATCCAGACCTTTCCAAGCAACTACATCTACTTCATGTTCTACACACTTACCTATCACTGTCTGATCAGTCACACTTTCATAGCCCCACATTTTGAACAATCTAGCTACAAATTTCTCAAATGGAAAACCATCAGGACCAAGCTCAACCATCGCTCTTCTGATAGAATACTTGGCTGCAATTTTTGTGGAATGTTTGCGCAACAATTCGAAAGCACGATTGTAAATCTCCGAGGTCGTCATACCATCATGAATCTCTCTTCCGATCTCATCGACAACATCGTCTATGGTCTCATCTGTCGCACCGACACGCTTCAATGAACTAACCAACTTCTCTTCTTCAAATAATTGTTTCGTTCCGTCAGACTTTGTAATTGTAATAAGGTGATTCATTCTAGAATTAGCCACTAGTAATTAGCCACTAGTGAATAACATTATTTTACAGGAAAAATATGTAAGAGAACAGTAACTTTTCCCGTATGAAGAAGGTTAAATTCTCACTATTGACCAAATTCAATTTTTAAGCAATTATTGTACCGGATGAACCAATACGAAACCTACCTGAAAGCCATCGGTCTTTTCTGTCTGTTCTTTGCTGGCCTTGGCTTCATCGTCAATGGCTATGTGGACAGGCATCGAAAAGGCTTCGGCAAGATCTTTTCAGTCATTCTCGGAGCAGTCTTTCTGCTCATCACTCTGACTCTCATCTTCTTTCTTTACAAGGGTCAATTCCACACACAGCTCGCTTTTGCGGGCTTTGTTTTTTATTCAATAATCCCGCCACCAATACACTCATCTCCCTTGTAAATAACCAAAGATTGACCAGAAGACAGAATATCTTGAGGTTTTTCAAATTCAAATGTTGTCTCAGAAATATTTGCAGAGACAATTCGAACCTTAGACAATTCTTGTCTATATCTAGCTCTAACCTCATAAGGAAAAGAATTGCTATTGTTTGGATCGAAATCTGGAATATTTCCACTTACCCAATTTACATTCGAAATTGTCACCCTATTTTCCGATAAAGGTAAATGACCATTATCTTTATTTGATACTGTAATAGTATTTTGATCAATATCTTTATCAATCACATAATATGGAGCATCGCTTGGAGTCTTCTTGAAAATTGTAAAACCATGCCTTTCACCTTTTGTGAAGAATATTGAGCCATTATGCTCACCGACCACTTCTCCATTTTCATTCAAAACATTTCCTTTTTTGCTTTTTATATAATGAGAAAGAAATTCTTTTATATCGACTTTGCCTATGAAGCACAAACCCTGGCTATCTTTCTTTGTAGCATTTGGTAGACCCATTTTCCTCGACATATGTCTGACTTCTGTCTTTTGCAAATGGCCAACAGGAAATAAAATATGTGGCAAATCATTTTGGTTTAGAGTCCAGAGAAAATACGATTGATCTTTATTTTGATCCACACCCTTCAACAGTTTGTATTCAATAACATCTTGAGAGTTTTGACCCTCTATTTCTCTAATCCCTAACTCTCTAACCCTCTCACCCTTCACTCTTGCATAATGCCCAGTAGCGACATAATCCGCCCCTTGCTCCTTTGCCCATTTCCAAAAACCTCCAAACTTCACATATCGATTACACATTACATCCGGATTTGGAGTGCGACCATTTGAATATTCTCGAATCATGTAGTCGATTACATCCTGCTTATATTCCTTGACTAGATCCAAAGTGACAAATGGTATACCAAAATGAGCAGCCACTCTCATAGCATCAAGTCTCTCTTCTTTCCAATTGCATTCTATCCAATCTGGTTGCCAAACTTTGATGAAAACACCAGTAACATCGTATCCAGCTTTCAATAGTAATCCAGCCGAAACAGCACTATCTACGCCACCAGATAGACCAACGAAAACCCGCTTCTTTTGACCATTTTTTGTCATATTTGCATAGTACAACAAAAATCAAATAAGGTAAATATTGTTATTAAAGGTCTCAGCAAACATTGGGTATGAAGACCGCTTGCAGGAAATTCCTAGCAAGGAATTTCCGAAACAGAGCAAAACCTTGCAAGGTTTTGCGTGTCTTCAGACACAATGTTCGCTGAGACCTTTTGTAAATGTGTTTAAATTTTTAACTTTGCACTTTACACTTTGCACTTACTTAAGGTATTTATATTTATTTGCCACATGACCATCATGATCTACAGCATAATGCATAGTGCCACTTTTATCTGATAGATAGAACAAATACTTAGACTTAGTAGGATTGACTGTCGCTTCTATAGCACTCAATCCAGGATTACCAATCGGTGTCGGTGGCAGACCTTTGTTTGTATATGTATTGTAAGGAGTATCAGTCCTCAAATCGGTAGTCGTTAGAGAAAGAGAATCTTTGCCGAGAGTATAATAAAAAGGCGGATCGACTTGGAGTGGCATACCAATCTCCAACCTCTTCCACAAAATACCCGCAATAATCTTCCTATCCTCCATCTTTGTAGCCTCTTTCTCTACAATAGAAGCCATAGTGATAACATCATCCATAGTCTTTCCCAAAGCTTGTATAGCCAAAAGTTGAGTCTTTATTTTTTCTTTGAATGTATTTCGTAACTGTAATAAAACATTATCGGGGGTAGCATTTTCGTATATATAATAAGTATCAGGAAATAGGTAGCCTTCATAAGACTTTGCCAAGACAAAGAAAGTATCGGCGTCGAATTCTGGTATGGATTTCTTTATAAGATTACCAATCTGTCTTGCTGTCATACCTTCGATAATCGTAATCTTATATTTTGGCAAACCCTGCTCACCATTTATCACCCTACTTGCAATTTTGAGAGCCGACTGTGGCTTATCAAATAAATAATCACCAGCTTGTACCTGCTTATGACCAGAATAAGCTACGACATAAATTTTGAATAAAAATGCAGATTTGATTATACCCTTCTTTTCAAAATCATCAGCTACTTGTGACAAATACTGACCAGGTTTGATCGAAACAATCTTTCTTTGAGGAAAATCCAGAGGAGCTATCGAATAACTAATGACCAAAATAAGGAAAATTAGAAAAATAAAAACTAAGCTGTATATAATTTTTTTTGAAATTAATTTGAAAATTGGCATTATATTGGGAGATTACCAGGAGCCTGAGATCGCTTCGACGGTACACGGTCGAGATTTGGGGTCTGAGCGACAGAGCCTGGGAAATGATACATCGTAGCCAATTCCTCAGCATTCATAACTAAAGGCTTGGAAATAAAAGGTGGATAAAAATACGATCGTCTCTTATATGCCAAAAGTGATTGTTTGCTATAACGATTGCGTCTCATATCACGGAAATCTGTCCAAGGCTCACCTATGCTTGAGTGCAATTTATCACTATTGGGTTTGAATCCATTCATATGTTCATGACCGAAATGTTTGAGTCCAGCCATAATACCTCCTATACCAAATGGTGCATTGAATATGTCTTTTTTTGCAATATAAATACATCGTATACCGACATCGAAGGCTGGCTTACTAATCCTTCTTTCTATTGCTTCTGCCATTTCTTTTTCTACAGGTGTAATAGTAGGTAATTTGCTAAATCCTGTCTCATCATCAACCTTACCAGACACTTTTGTCTTCGGATCACGAAGAAGTATTTCATTTATTTCTTTCTTTGCATCTTCCTTCCAACCATCTTCATATTCGAAGAATTTACCGGCCTTGCGACGGTTTTTGGAAATATGACCTTGAAGCAAGATTTGGATCCAGACTTGCTGATTTGGACCGACACTACCCAAAAATTCGATGAGAGGCAACAATGGATCGATCTTGAATTCTTCTTTTGGATCCTTGTCTAGACCATAATCGATATATGTCTTGATCGGATAAACGACTTTTTTATTTGTAAATGTCATCTCAGCCGCCCAAGTCTTGAGCTCTTTTGGATCGAAGTGTACTGACTTTGTATAGTCTGGAACCTCTTTTATTTCTATTTCTGGAAATTGAGAATATAAAGCTGATATTACACCCTGCTTTCTTCCATCTTCAGTCCAAATCATAAATTTGACTGCACCCTCGATCGAGATGAGCTCGAGTGAATACCATGGCCTTGTCTCACCTTTCCAGTATTTGTTGTAATTTGTACCATCAGAAGTATTGTGTAAAGCATTTATGAAAATTTCCATGGCTTTTGGTGACTTCCAAGTATCCTTGGGTAATTTTAGTTCCAAAACTGTGAACTTTTTTGAAAAGATGTTTTTGCTTCTGACATAGTCGATCCACATAACCCAAAAAATCTTGGTAAATAAAACTGCAAAAACAATCGGTGCTACAAAAGCTATGAGCTCATAAGCATTTGGCAAAATAACAGTCAAAAACCTATTCCAAGTCTCCAAAAATAGACTTTCTACATTCATGCAAGGATTATACCACAAAAAATCCCGAACAAGTCGGGATTTTTTGTTTATTATTTTTCGATTGGAGTATACTTTCCTTCTTTGTCTCTCTTGAAATATTTTGGATTTTGGAGATTGACGACAATAGTATTTTCCTTGACGTATCTTTCCTTCATAACTTTGTCGATAACCTCTTCCTTTGACATAGGACCATTCTTTGCAAGGACAGATCTGATGACATCTCGGACGACACCCGGAGCATAACCCCATTCTGCAAGAGCGTATAGACCGCGTCCGACTAGGACAAATCTTGGATCCTTGATCAATTCATTGTGAGTTGTAGCTACGTGAGCCTTCTTATTGAACATAGTACCGATCTGCTTTGCAACTTCGCGGAAATGTATAGGAGAACCGTGCTTGCGAATGACGAGGAAGGCGTAATCTCGCATACCCTTTGTCTTGATATTTGGAGAAGATGTAACACCCCAATCACCCAATTGATTTTTGCCGATGATTTTTGAAATTTGGAGCCAGCGCTTGACTACTTCTTGGTTTTTGTACTTCTCTGATACATCCTGCAAATGACCCAAGAACTTGCTGACCATCTCTGATTCTGGAAGTAAATCTTCATTTTTAAGATTTGTGTATAGTTTCTTCAATGCTTCTTCTACCTTTTTTGCTAGAACTTCATTTACATGCCAGCGATGACGGAATTCATCATCTTCTTTGAATTTTCGGAAAGGTTCACCGACTACTAGCAAGAAATAGATGTGATTTTGGAGACTAGGATCTTTTGAGACATGGCCTAGGAAATCATCTTCAACGACAATACCACCTAGAGAGTGAAGTAAAGTCTCAATCTCAGCAAATGCAGATTTCTCTTTTGCATAATCATCTGACTTGCGAATATTGGTCAAAGCGTAGTTTTCGATTTGACGGACTCTTTCGCGAGTAATGCCGTAGATCTTTCCTATAGCATCAAGTGTCATACGCTTTACATCCTTGCCAAGACCGTATCTGTATGTGATCACTTCGCGAGCACGATCAGGAAGAGAAGACAAAAGTCTCTTTACAGTCTGTTTTGGTTTGAATGTAAGTGTTGTTGCCATGTTTTTATAATAGTATTAATGAATATGTTTTATCATTTTATCCAATTAAAGTCAACAAGCTTGCACAACTTGTAGATTTATGGTACAACGTAAATGGAAGGAACCTCAAGACCATGAAAAAAGTGGAATGGGAAATCGGTTTTGTACTGCCGAAGCAAATCACCGGCACACCAATGTGGCTCGACACGAAACCGTTGCGGGACTTGGACATTTCGAGATCTGTCCGTCTGATCGGAACTCCCGAAAAACAATCTGGAGAATTTCTGAACTGGGCAAAGGGGCAAGCAACGGATGGGACGATCTTCGCAGATATCAGGCACTTCCAGCGTCTTGCCGAGGTGCTCGAAGGCAAGTCTAGCCAGGTCGAAGGTCGATACACTCACTTCGTCTTGGCTGGAATTGTCTTCGATACCACGGAGCAGATTCGGGTCGTGGAAAAAGTGACCGTCGCTGGCAAAACGACAGATCAGCCGAAGATGATCGACGTCAACATGCGGTCTGTTCCCGTGATGAATCTTTTCGTGATCAATAACAAGCCGGTCTGGGGCGTTGCCCTTTATCCGGCAAATCAATACTACGGGCGACTTGGTGGTCATGACACCGCGCTCGTACTGATCGGATGAAGTTTCCACACTTCGTCCATTTCACAAGCGCCGACAACAATCGGCGCTTGGTTTATTTATGAAATAACAATATTGATCAATCTATTGGGTACAACGATAACTTTTGTAACCTTTTTGCCTTCCAACCACTTCTTGACAACCTCATTTTCCATAGCGATTTTTTCGATAATAGATTTGTCTGCATTTGAAGGTGCTTCGAAACTTCCTCTCAACTTACCATTGATCTGAATTGTAATATTTACGATATCTTCTTGGACAAAATCTGGGTTATATTCTGGCCAAGGAGCGATATGAATTGACTTTTTATTTCCCAAATTCATCCACAATTCTTCAGTAAAATGAGGGGCAAAAGGAGCCAAAAGTTTGATCAAATTAGAAAAATTTTGTTTATCGATAATTCCGATTTTTTCTACTTCATTTACTGTAATCATAAGGGTACTGATTGCTGTATTGAATCGTAGTGATTTGATATCATCAGTCACCTTCTTGATTGCTTTGTGAATGTATTTTGATATTTCTTTTGTTTGATTTTGATCTAAGGTATTTGAAATTTTGTCATTCAATTTCCAGACTCTTTCTATGAATCTCCTTGTACCACTCAAGCCAGCAGTACTCCAAGCAATCTGTTGATCAAATGGACCCATAAACATTTCGTATAATCTCATCGAATCAGCACCATAGTTTTTGACTATATCATCAGGATTTACTACGTTGCCAAATCTCTTGGACATCTTCCTACCATCTTCACCCATAATAAGACCGACGTGCTGAAGTTTGATAAATGGTTCGGTCGTCGAAACTACTCCGATGTCATACAAGAATTTGTGCCAGAAGCGGGCGTATATGAGATGGCGCGTTGCATGTTCTGCCCCACCAACATAGACATCGACTGGTGACCAATATTTTTCTTTTTTATTATCAACCAATGCTTTGGAATTTTTTGGATCCATGTAGCGCAAATAGTACCAAGATGAACCTGCCCACTGTGGCATAGTATTTGTCTCTCTCTTGGCTTTGCCTTTGCAAACTGGACACTTAACATTGACCCATTTGTCTATCGAAGCAAGAGGCGACTCACCAGTACCAGTAGGTTCGTAAGATTTGACTCGAGGTAATGTCACTGGCAAATCTTTGAAAGGTACGGGTACAATTCCGTTTGATTCTGGTCTTATCAATTTGCAATTTTCGCAATGAATAATTGGCATTGGCTCGCCCCAATATCGTTGACGCGAAAATACCCAATCACGAAGTTTGTATTTTGTAACCCACTTGCCACCAACAAAATCTGTAATTTCTTTTTTTATTTCTTCAGAATTTTTGCCGTTGAATTGACCTGAATCCATAACAATACCATAACCGGTATATGCTATATCACCATTTAATCTCTGACGCCAATAAGGCATCTCCGAATGCGTCATAAAATCATCTGTAAGTGTTGAGAAAGATTCCCAAAATATTTCATGTTGGGCATTTTCTTCATCACTAACATTATCTTTTTCTTCATTTTCCAAATCAAAGGTAACCAACGATGTTAAAGCCAATCTATTTTGATCTTTATGAGCTGCAAAATATTCTGCTCTGACTATACCGCCCAAAACTTTGCCATTTGAAAGATTTTTGTAGCCAGTCTCCTCTTGTACTTCTCTTTTGGCTGCTGTTATCAGATCTTCACCTTGTTCGACTCCTCCCATTGGGAAAGTTGTCCAAGGATGCTTTTTCCATTTCAAACAAAGAATCTTTCCATCTTTTGGATTTCTTACAATGACATGAACATTTCTTCTTTCTACTTTTTGCTTACCAGCCACTGGAGGATTTCTTTTATCGACGATGTGTGGAGCGATGACTTGCTTTATTGAAAGATTGTATTTTGTTGCAAACTCCCAATCTCTATCATCATGAGCGGGTACGGCCATGACTGCGCCTGTGCCATAATCTGGCAAGACATAATCAGCAATCCAAAGTGGCACAGCTTCATTGTTTGCTGGATTAATAACCTTGATACCTTTCAATTCAACACCCGTCTTTTCTTTTTTTACATCTGTCCTTTCAATTTCGCTAATATTTTTTACTTTCTTTATATATTCTTCAACTTCGTTTCTATTTTCTACAATACTCAAAAATTCAGAGACTAGTTTGTGCTCTGGAGCAAGCACAACATATGTAACCCCAAACAATGTATCGGGCCTTGTCGTAAACACCTCAATTTCTTCCTTAACTTTGGACTTTGCACTTTGCACTTTAAACTTTATCAACGCACCTTCGCTCTTCCCAATCCAATTTTTCTGCAAAATCTTTATCGATTCTGGCCAATCAAGCAAATTACCGCCCTTTTCATTTTTCAAATCAAGATCAGATAAAAGTCTCTCGGCATAGTCAGTAATTTTCAAAACCCATTGACGCATAGGTTTCTTTTCGACAACAGTACCACAACGCTCACAACGACCATCCTCAACATCTTCATTTGCCAAACCAGTCTTGCATGAAGGACACCAATTTATCGGCTCATATGATTCATAAGCCAAACCTTTTTCTAATAATTTCAAAAAGATCCACTGTGTCCATTTGTAATATTTTGGATCGGTGGTGTTGACCTCGCGCGACCAATCATAATCGAAGCCAAGTATTTCCAATTGCTTCTTGTATCTTGCAACATTCTTCTTGACCGAATCGGCCGGATTGGTCTTGGTCTTTAGCGCATAATTTTCTGCTGGTAGACCGAAAGCGTCAAAGCCCATAGGATGTAGAACCGAGTGACCATTCATGCGCTTGAAACGAGAAATGACATCGGTGGCAATATAGCCTTTTGGATGACCAACATGCAAACCTTCACCGGATGGATATGGGAACATATCGAGAACATAAAATTTCTCTCTTTTACCAACTTCTTTTGATTGGTACAATTTGGTCTTTTGCCATTTCTTCTGCCATTTGGATTCGATGGGGGCGGGGTTATAGGTTTTGAGCGTTATCTTTTTTGTACTTACTGATGCGCTTTTTCTTGGCTTTTGCCCTTTGCCTTTTACCTTTTTTAATGCCTTAGATTTTACTTTTTTCATAGAGCAATCATAGCGGAAAGTGGGTTTTGACGCAAAATTGTGCTGATTTAAAAGGGTATTGACAATCATTATGTGGTATGCTATAATTGAAGTAGATGAATACCACCCAAATAACGACGTTCACGGGAACGCCCGAAGTCGCGGCCAGGAAGGCCGAGGAGTTGTTTGATGTCCAGAAGCTGGACATCAAACAGACTCTAGTCAATACGTCCACTACGTTGGTGGACGGGAAACTCATTCTGACCATCGTTGTAATCTGGACCCGTCCGGTCTAGTAACAACGAACGCATCGCGTTCCCTCCGGGGGGCGCGATGATTTTTTTACAAACATTTTATGGAATCAGACAAACCACTTTTTCCTATGCTTATCTAAATAGGTCATAATATCTTCGAGAAAATATTGAGCAAAACTATTGTATTTGCTTGTCTTACTTCTTTTTCGATTATTAAAATCTTCAAAACTAACTTTTCTCTTGAGCCAATGATCATCTTCAGATAGTAGTACAGTAAGAATAGGCTCAATTTTTTCTATTATATATACAAATATAGCCTCTTCATCTTGCCTCTTTTCGTAAATATCAATTTCTTTCCAAATATTAATTAAATCTGGATATCTACTTTTTAACTTTGCCAGAGATTTCAATTCTCTTTTATGTTTATCAATCTTCTTATTTGAATATATGGAAACATCACCAGCATAAACTTCTACAAAGTCATGGATGAGTGAATACTTTATAACTTTATTTAAATCAAGTTTTAAATTATATTTTTCAATAATCATCCAACAAAGCATAGCAACCCTATATGAATGTTCTGCATCATTGTCTCTAATCATAGAACTATGGATCGAATCGAGGTCTCTATATGTAGAATTAAAGCGCTTCAATAATTTCTGATAGGCGATAATATTTTTGAAATATTCCATATGGGCAGTGTACTATATTTCATAAAGAAATAAAGTTATACCTTAAACTCTATGACACTACCGTCTTCATCTTTTCAAGAAATTTATCAAGATTTAACTGATCTTTTACTCTTAGAAAACTTCTATCAAAGATAATTTGGTATTCATCTTCATATAGAATTTTTTCTGGCCGATCAATTATTATTACATCAACACCTCCTTTGATGACAGATTTGTGCCAGTTCAACAATCCAGAATCGAAATACTTTTTTAATCCGAAATCCTTCCAGAAAGATATTGCTCCAGGATATTTTGGTCCCTCCTTCGGTAACCATGATCCATCTGGTTTATTCAAGCGGCGAGGATCACTCATTTCAATCTCATTTGAGATTGCTTCATAAATTCCTACGCCATTTGTGATAAATCGGTAATATTCCATATGTCTAAACCTTAAACTCAATAACATCACCATCTTTGACGACATACTCCTTACCTTCAATGCGAAGTAGACCTTTTTCGCGAGCAGAGGCATACGATCCTGAAGCGAGCAATTTGTCCCATTCAATAACTTCTGCACGAATAAATTTGTCTTTGAAATCTGTGTGAATAGCTGTACCCGCAAGAGGTGCTGTCCAACCTCGCTTGATGGTCCAGGCTCTAGTCTCATCTTCCCCAGTAGTAAAATAGACAATTAGATTCAACAAATCATAGCCAGTTCGAATAAGATTATTTATACCATCCCCCTTCGCCAAGGCTTCGGGGGACAGGTCCTCCTTCGCCAAGGCTTCGGGGGACAGGTCCTCTTTCGCTGAAACGAGTTCAGACGAGGCTGGAGAGATCGTTTCTCCAACCAAGGCTTTTCTCATTTCTTCTTTTTCCTCATGATCGAAATCTTTCAATTCATTTTCGATACCAGCATCAACGACTACCCATTTGGAATTATTATTTTGAAAAAAACTAATCAAAGCCTTATAGCGCTCATCATTCAATTCATCCAAATTTTTGCCACCACTTTTTTTATTCAAAACATAAAGAATTGGCTTTGATGTTATCAAACATAATTGTTTCAAATATGGTTCTTCAAATTCATCTACTTTGACCGTAGAAGCCAGTTTACCAGATTCGAGTATAGGAATAATTTTGTCCAATAGACCCATTTCCAAAATCGCTTCCTTTCTACCTGATTTGAAGTCTTTTGAAAGATTACTCTTTCTCTTTGTCACGGTAGCGAGGTCTGCCATTATCAATTCAAGATTGATAACTTCTATATCCTTGAGTGGATTGATCTTGCCGTCGACATGGATGATATTGTCATCCTCGAAAATCCTTACTACTTCTGCAATAGCATCGGTCTCTCTAATGTTTGATAAAAATTGATTGCCCAGACCCTCTCCTTCTGATGCGCCTTTGACCAAGCCAGCAATATCGACAAATTCGATAGCGGCAGGAATTGTCTTTGCAGATTTTGAAAAATGAGATAATTTCCAAAGTCGCTCATCAGGAACAGCAACAACTCCGACAGATGGATCGATAGTAGCAAATGGATAATTTGCAATAAGAACGCTCTTTTTTGTAAGCGCGCTAAAAAGGGTTGATTTTCCCACATTTGGCAGACCGACTATTCCGATTGATAGAGACATAATTTTTATCCACAATTAACTTGACATATTAATAATATTCGTTACAATTAAATTAATCACTACGAGGAAGACCCTGATGCAGTTCCGTCTGCATTGGGGGCTTTTTCTTTTACATTCCTCTCATGTAACTCAAGGTTTGATTTTTGATCATCCAGATATGCAATCGGAGCACCAGTTCTTTTTAATAATATTGAGCATCTCTTTGGATTACTTGGAGACAAAATTGCCTTCAGCTTCCCACCGGCTAATAATACCTTTATCAGTGGTGCATAATCTCCATCACTTGCGACTATAACGGCTTTTTCTAAGAAACCTAAATAAAAATCGCTACTGGCTTTCATTAGTAAATCTGAATCACAATTACCCTTTGGTTTACCATCTGCGTAAACAACATCCTTAAAGATCAACTCAAAACCACATTCTTGTATATAAGAATATAAATCCTTGTACTTTGGGATCAGGCCAATAAAAATATAAGCTATTTTTACATCATATTTCTCAGATAACCAGATCCTGAACTTCCGATAATCTAAACGCCAATTTAAATGATTTCTGAGAGCTTTATCAAGATTTGTAGCATCAATATAAGCAATATTGACCGGATGCTCTTTTTGCAACTTATTTTGAAACAAAGACATGAAATGAGCATAACACAAAGCGGTGCTACTTGTCATAGCACCGCTCAATCCTCACCAAATCCACCCTACCGTCGAACGGATCCAGAACGATGAAGAGAACGAGGATCAAAGAGAAATACCTGACCCGGACCGAGACCGGTAGGCACCGTCCTCAAGTTGGGAAGTTCCTCAGGAGTCACCGTAGGCACAGGTTGTTGACGGCCTTTTTTGTGGTCGTCAGCTGCCCCGTGTGTTTTCAGCATGACCCAATTGGGAATACTTCCATTATTGTTCTTGTAACGAGAGCGAAATCGCTAATGAGACACGCTCGGAATTTGCTTAAAGCCCTTTGCCATAATAGCTCCGTTGTTGAGGTTGAAGCAAACTAAGTTATCGAACCAAGCCAATCAATCCGTACAAAATATTGCCACAAATAGACATTTTGTACAAATATTTTAATAATATTGATAATCGAGTACCAAACTATAGAAATTTACCCCACCTCACTCGCCCCTTTTTCATAGATATTGAGGGGTACTTTATTTAGATTTTCCAAAATCGGGGTTATAAATTCCCAAGAAGCCATGATCTCACCCGTCGATGCAAAAAGAGTCTGATCACCTATGAAGGCATCGTGAATCAATCTCTCATAATCATTCTTCAACAAATTGAAATTTGGTACATCTGAATACTTGAACTTCAATGTCTTGGCCTCAGTATCAAAACCGTATCCAGGCGTTTTTACAAAAAACTTGATTTTTATACCTTCATCAGGTTGTACTCGAAAAGTCAAAATGTTTTGTTCCAAAATATCTTCATTTTTTGTTACTTTCTTTTTGCCTTTTATTTTATTTTTGAAATATATATCGATCTCAGTCTTTGTCTCACTCAAAGCCTTCCCATTTTCGAGGTAAAATGTCACTCCTTTCCATCTAGAATTTTCAACCTCTGCTTTGAGCAAAAAATATGACTCAGTTTTCGATTCTGGATTGACCTTTTCATCAAGATAACCTTTGTACTGTCCGCGTACTAGATTTTGGACAACTTGTCTTGAATTTAGCTTCTTGAGACTAGACAATACCTTTTGCCTTTCCCTACGGATATCTGTAGCCTGCATTTTCTTGGGTGTATCCATAGCGACAAGAGCGAGCATTTGGAGCATGTGATTTTGTCCTACATCTTTCAATGCACCGATCGGATCATAGAATGCACCACGACCTTCAAGACCAATCTTTTCATAAAGTTTGATATGAACTTTGTCTATATGCTCTTTTGACCAGAGCGATTCGAAGATAGGATTTGTAAATCTAAATGTCAAAATATTTTGTAGAGCCTCCTTAGCCAAATAATGATCGATACGGAAAATTTGCTCTTCTTTGAACAATTTACCCAAAAGCTTATCGAGAGATTTTGCGGTTTCTATATCATTTCCAAAAGGTTTTTCTATAAGTACTCTAGTCCAACCACTTTTATCATCACAAGGTATTGTCAGACCAGAATTGGCCAATTCCTTGAGGATCCCTTCATAAAGATTTGGCGGAACAGACAAGTGAAATAATTTGTTTGAACATTGACCCCATGCATCATCAGTTTTCTTGAGTCGATCTGCTAAGCGCGAATACGCAATAGGTGAATCGAAATAGCCTTGCTCATAAGAGATATGATCAAGAAAATGTTTGACATCTTCTTCGTTAAATTGACCAGGGAGGATATTCAATCGGCTTCGAATCAATTCCCGAAACTCTTCACGAGAAAATTGCCTTCTTGAAAACCCAACAATCGAAAATCTTGGCGGTAATAATTTCTTTACATAAAGTGACAAAAGAGCGGGCAGAAGTTTGCGATGAGCCAGATCGCCAGTGATACCAAATATGACAAAAATAGTAGGATGCAAAGCAAGTGGAGCGATGGGCTGATTGGGCTTAATTTCCATAAAGGATTATAGTATATGAGAAAAGTCTTTTTTCTACAATTTTTCTCCCCACTCCGACCACTTCGGATAAAATGTACCGGCGATAAACACACTAGGCAAAATTATAATTCCACACAAAATCCAAAGACCCAAAACCAATAGTCTTGGTATAAGCTCTGCAAGAAAGTCGAACATCCCCTTCCAGACCTCCCATAGTTCTTTGAATAATTCTTCTACTGTGGCTGTAAATCCTTCCATATTGGCATATTAGTACAGACCTTAGAGCAAATCAATATATTGCTTATCGTGACACAAGAAAAACATTACAATCTACGCAAACTTCATACATTTGTCTTCACTATATTATTTCATTTATCTTCTCTATGTCTTTTCTCAACCTGCTTTTGAATATCAACGATTGATTTCAAATATGCTTCTTCTACTGGTGAAAGTGTTTTAGCTTGATATTTCTTATATTCATTCTCTGCTTTTTGAATTGCCTGTTCATGGCTAATACTACCCGCATTTTCTAATACTCCTTTTCCGTAGTTGAAAGCAAACTTGTCTAGTTCTGTAACCCAATCTATCATACGCATTTTATTATGCTCTTGTGCTTTTATTTCAGCAAGATCAAAAAAGGCTGAAACTATACGATTAAGCCGAAAAAGCTCATCTTCCGCTAGATAATTCTTTGCAATACTTATATCAGAACGGACAGGATGCGCACCAGCAAAAGTTGTTAGCCCCATAAAGTCTTTTTCAGCATCAGCTCTAGAATGAATTGTTTCTGCGGCGGTTTTTTGGTTAGTTGCATAATGCAATTTATTCTGCACTGTTTTAAAAAATTTGACTGATTCTTCACTTTGTGGATCATAATCAATACTAGTTGAATATAGATCCAGTACTTGACGATACAATGCTTTTTCACTACTGCGAATATCGCGAATGCGCTCCAATAGTTCTTTCCAATAATTTCCTCCTCCGGTACCTTTGAGCCGTTCATCGTCCATAGCAAAACCTTTGACAATATATTCACGCAGTCGTGCTGTAGCCCATTGTCTAAATCGAGTACCCTGAACAGAACTTACACGATATCCGACCGATATAATTACATCAAGGTTATAATAATTTGTGGGCTTTGTAGAAAAATCGGTATTTCCGATTTTTCTCATAGTATCTTGCTCTATAAGCTCATTTTCTGCATATATATTTAAAATATGTTCATTTATCGTAGAACGACTTTTATCAAACAATTCTGCCATCTGATCAATAGTCAGCCAAACCGTTTCATTTTCTACATGCACTTCAATTTTAGGTTGGCCATTATCACCTCCATATATTAGTACTAAATTGTTTGATTCTTCTTTTTTCATTATGCTATTTTAATTTACGGATTTATTATAAACTAATTAAAGTAATTATTTTCAATAATGAAATCGTTTACCTTTTTACTTATTTCTCCGATGATTGCTAATTCTGGTATATTTTTATACTTGCGCGTCATTTCCAATAGCATTTCATCTGAAAAATAATCAAATCCTTTTTTTACATATAATTTATTAACTTTTTTTATTTCCAGTTTGTCTTTTTTAGAAAAAATACTATTAAAAGATAATTCGAATTCTTCAGAAACAATTTCCAAATCATGCCCTATAATTTTTGCTAAAAAATCTTTTCTTGCCTTAGTGCACCCTTTACTCAGAATTGCAGCTTTTAAACCTCTTTCTATTGAAGATAAATACATTGAATATGTTGCTAATGAAAAATTTGTTTTATTATACAAGTTAGCCGCCTTAAAAAAATCATCTGATATTCTAGCTAAAATATACGGGGTAATAACAATTTTTAAAGTCTCGCATTTCATTATATAGTCCATATCATTTCTGTGGTTTTTTGTTTTTAATTAAAATTCTCATATTAACAACCTGTAATTCACCATTTAATCAACATGTTGAGTGTAAAATTCATCATTTTTGGTTTCGTTGGCCTTGTGGAGATTTTGATTTGAATTTGTCTTTTACATATTCATAAAATCATTTCAAAAGCTTGCTATTTGAGATCTCTAGGACAATAGTTTTTCTGAATCAATTTTGGTGGACCTGAGCGGGCTCGAACCGCTTGCCTCCGCTTTGCAAAAGCGGCGCTCTACCAGGTGAGCTACAGGCCCAATGAGTACATATTAACTCAAAGTATTGCTATTGTAAATGGTATTACTTCAATTAAATAAATACAGGCATTTAGATCATTACTACATACTTCTTACTAACTGTTCTCCAAAAGGCAAGCAGTATTTTATTAATTGATCCTCATAGAACAAATCTTTTTTTTCTTGCTCTTCTATTATGAGCTCTCTTATTTTGGTAAGTTCATACTTTGCCCCTTCACTCTTTTCAAGATCTAGGACCTTACTAATTATTCCCAAAGCATTATTTTTTGAAGCTATAGAATAAGATTCTTTCCCACTTTTCATAAACGAAAACATTCTAGCGATTTCCGGACCCAAATTTGCTAAATATAATAATGACTGTTTATTTTTCATAATTTATCCTGCAGTTCCTTTCTGGTTATTTTTTGATTAACAATAATAATTTTATCCATAATCAAAGTATATGATAGTTATTAAATCGATACAATCTGTAAGGTACAATTGCAATTAGACAAAATCTGATATAATTATATCGGCCGTTTATCAGTTTTATAAACTAATAATAAATACTATGGCCGACGCACCAAAATGCCCAGATTGCAATCATGAACATAAACAAGAAGATGGTACATGTTCATGCGGTTGCACAACAAAATAAAACAAAAAATCCCCTTTCGGGGGATTTTTTGTAATAAACTATTGTTACATCTGTGGAGCTGGAGCCTTGGACTTGCCTGTAAATAAGACAACCAATGTAGCTAGACCAACTACAACATAGACGACCTGTGCACCTGTAGAACCTACGCCGAAAAGATAATCGACAAGATTCAAGCCAAATGCATGTAGAAGCCAGTTTAGACCTCCGATTACTAATAGAACAAATGAGACATTATGTAAAGCCTTCATGTTATATTATTAATTATAATAGTTACCAGTATAATTATACCATTTTTAGCTTATGCAAGAATGGTTATCCACAATGTCATCATAATTGATTGAAATAGTTTTAGAGTAAGATATAAACCATTTACCTAGCTCTCTCCAACAAATGCTCTATAAAATGGTGTAAATCACTACCCACAGCCCTCAAAGCCTTAGGAAATAATGATTCTTCGGTAAGTCCTGGAAGTGTATTGACCTCCAAGGTATAAATTCCACGCCTTGGGTGGATGATAAAATCGGATCGTGAATAATGTCTAAGTCCCATAATCTCATGAATCTTTTTTGATAATTCTTCTATTTCCCTTTTTATTTTCGAAGAAAATGTAGCCGGAACTATCTCTCTAGTTTCATTGCCATACTTGGCATTATAATCAAAAAACTCTGAAGCGGGTCGTATCTCGACAGGAGGCAAAGCATAGAATCTCTCACCACGGAAATGATCGATCACTCCGCAAGTCGCCTCTATACCCTTGATATATTCTTCGACTATGACTTCATCACTGTGAGCCGAAGCGTTGTACAAAGCTGGATAGAAATCGCTAAATTTCCTAACGATTGAAACGCCGACAGATGAACCGCTTGCGCTAGGTTTGACGACAGCCGGCATGACAAAAGAATTGAACAGATCTCTCAATATTGATTCTGGCTCATTTTGGATCTCTCCACTTGAAATGACTACTGCATAAGGATTTTTGATACCATGACTGTTTAGAATTTTCTTGGTCATGACTTTATTCATGCCGATAGCCGAGCTTGCCGATCCACTTCCAGTAAAAGGTATTTTGTGCCATTCAAGTAGAGACTGGATCTTGCCGTCTTCACCATAAGTACCGTGTAAGGCGTTGAATACTACATCAACAAGAGAATGCAAACCGGTGACGCTAATCGGATTGCCCTCATGAGTCCAATTGCCATTTCTGTCGATAATAATATCGAAGGGTCGGTACTTATCCGATAGATGCTCATTTATCGATTTTGCTACAGCCTGACCAGTACGAAGAGAGACCTCTGCTTCTGCCGAAGGTCCACCACGCAAAATTCCAACTCTTACTATGTGAGACATAAGAGTATTATAACTCTATTTAGCCAAGACCAAAACTTTTATCCCTCAATTGGCGATGGTATTTGATAGAAAATCTATGCGCTTCAGCATTTATTGAGACAATATTTGATTTGAATTTTGAAATTAATTCTGGATTACCGACAAAACTATTAGCTTTGTGCCTGCTATCCTTGGTTACAGCTACTATAGGTAAATTGAATCTTCTTGCTTGCAATACTGCTTCAGCAACTTTGACATGTCTTTCATCACCATCGACTACCAAAAGATCTGGGAATGCCCATTCACTATGATTGAATCTTCTGGTCAAAATTTCTTTCAAACCAGCCAAATCATCATTTTTGTCTAAAGAAATTTTGAATTTGCGATATTCATTTTTATTGAAAATACCATTTTCCATGACAACCATAGTACCGACGACATCTTGCCCTGAAATGTGCGCTATATCATAAGCTTCAATCCTAAAATTTTTATTGCTATAACTTTCTTTTGATTTTTTGATAAGGGAAATATCATTGATATGATCCAAAGCATACAGAAGTTTTTTGCAAGAATTGGCCTGCTCAAATTTTTGATTTTGAGCACTCTCTTTCATTTCTTTTTTTAGTTCTGCTTTGAGCGTTGCGACTTTATTATCAAAAAATAAGATCAGATTATTGATTGTCTTATTGTACTCTGTGAGATTTTGATCTCTAGAAATATCTGGCGCCCGACCAATAGCACTATAAAAAGCTTGGTGTCTTTCATCGACAGATTTTTGATCTCTATAGGGAAAGATTTTTCTCAAAATTTTCAAAGCTTCTTTGATAAGACCTGCATCAGTAAAAGGACCAAAGACTTTTTTTACTTTGTATGGCAGTGTTCCCAAAGAATTCATTTTGTCGTAATCTCTAACCCTAACCAAAAAGACTCGAGGCCATTCTTCTTCGGTAATAATGACATACTGATCACTTTTATCATCTCTATCATCGACATTGTAGGTAGGTTGATAGCGCTTGATCAGATTACTTTCAAGAACGATTGCCTCCAAAACACTTTTTGTTTCTTCCCAGGTAATGAATTTTGCCTTGGTGATCATATCGACAATTCTCGGACCCCTTGTTTCAATCAAATCATTGGCAAAATAGCTCTTAGTGCGATCTTTGAGTGACGTTGCTCGGCCAATGTAAATAGGACGCTTCCGATAATCGCGAAAGATGTACACCCCCGGACTATCGGGTATTTTTTTGTTTTTTATATATGTAAAATTCATTAATTTTGTCGCACTGCGTCACCGCAAGGGACAAGTATTTTATACCAGATTTTAGACGAATTGGCACTGCAGTTGGTTTTGCTTTATTTTAAACTCTATGACACTACCGCCTTCAAATACTCATCATTACTTTCCTCATCTACCGCATCAATTGCTTGATAATCAATAGTCATTTCTTCTCCAATTTCAATATCTCTTGTAGCAACCGTGCAAATTTCAGCGTCACCTTCAGATAATTTTTCATCTTCAGCGATGTTTGGATTTGTAGAATGATTCGTGAATCTGGTGTTGTCGATAGAATAGACATATTTGCCACTCTTTTTCGAAAGATAAGCAAAATGGACTATCAAATCCTTTTGCAAGTCCGGCATTTTTTGTACCTCACTAGAATCAAAATATAAATCGAATCGTGGATCAAATTTCCAAGTCACAGTTCCTTTCGGAATAAACTGATCTGCGAATAATCCGATACCTTCAATGTGACTTTGTCCGATCTTAGTTTTAACAATTAGCATGAGATTATTATACTGGAAACTCGACTAACCTTAAACTCTATGATACCACTATCTTCTCAATACTATTTCTGAAACATCTCAACCTTCTGTTGTTCCCAGACCTTTGTATTATAGATAGTCAAACTCATAGTAACAATCAGAGGAATAAGACAGAATATCAAAGCAAACAATGAAAACATCAAACTACTCGAGCTCGCTTGCTTAATTTTTCTCCAAGAAATAATAGTCAAGATCACACTGATCAAAAAGATTAGTACTACTCCCCAAAACATAAATCCTCGAGAATCGATACTACTAAACCCTCCACCTATAATGATTCCAAATATAAGAATTGCATTACATGGAATTGATATAGCCGACAGTATTGATAATATTCGTGAAATCGACATTTTGTTCATGGGTTTATTATAACTCATAATTTCCGAAATCATAAAATCTTTAGCAACATTTTGATCCTAACCCCTCAAATACTTTTTGAGATATTTACCAGTATAACTATTGGCATTTTTCGCCACATCCTCCGGTGTACCTCTTGCGACAATATTACCTCCTCTTTCACCACCTTCTGGACCAATATCGACGATATAGTCTGCGTTTTTAATTAAATCCAAATTGTGTTCGATAACTACTACGGTATTACCTTTGTCTACGAGCTTAGTCAAAATTTCTATCAACTTCTTCACATCTTCATAATGCAAACCAACGGTCGGCTCATCGAGTAGATAGATAGTCTTTTGCAAATGTGCTCGATATAGCTCAGAAGAAATCTTGACTCTTTGCGCTTCACCACCGGAGAGAGTCGTTGCAGATTGACCTAGCTTGATATAACCCAAACCAACATCCATGAGAGTTTGTAGACGATCTTCGACCGCTGGTATATCCTTGAAAAATTCCAAACCTTCTTCGATCGTCAATTCCAATACTTCATGAATATTCTTTTTGCGATACTTGATATCCAAAGTCTCCTTCATGAAGCGTTTTCCATTACAAACATCACAAGTGACATAGACAGTCGGCAAGAAGTGCATCTCAACGGCTATTTCCCCATTACCCTCGCAGGCTTCACAGCGACCACCAGGACGATTGAAAGAAAATCTTCCTGCCCCCCAACCACGCGCTCGAGCTTCCGGTTCACTAGCAAAAAGATCACGAATATGAGTCCAAGCGCCAGTATATGTAGCAGGATTTGATCTTGGAGTGCGTCCGATGGGAGATTGATCTATGAGGATTACTCGACCCAAATATTCTGAACCGGTAAAAGTTTTGCAATTAACTGTTTCATTACTTCTTACTCTAGCCTCCAGTCTTTTTTGTAAATTTCTATATAAAATTTCATACATAAGAGACGATTTACCGGATCCCGACACACCAGTGATGACATTTAGACTGCCGAGAGGAATTTCGACATCCATGTTTTTTATATTAAAAACTTTGCCACCTCTAATAGAAATCTTGCCCTTCGGTTCTCTTCTCTTTTCTGGAACAGGGATTTTCTCTTCACCTCGAAGATATGCCAAGGTCAAAGATCCGGTATGATTTTTCTTTGCTTCCAATAATTCTTGCAAATAACCAGAAGCAACCACGCGCCCACCATGGACGCCCGCTCCTAGACCGATATCAACAATATAATCAGAAGCATACATAGTATCTTCATCGTGTTCGACGACTACGATAGTATTGCCCAAATCACGAAGCCTTATAAGAGTGCTGATAAGACGATCATTGTCTCTTTGATGTAGACCGATAGTCGGTTCATCTAGGACATAGAGAGCGCCAACTAACCCTGAACCAAGTTGTGAAGCGAGACGGATTCTTTGTGCCTCACCACCAGAAAGAGTATGCGCTCGTCTATCAAGAGTTAGATATTCGATACCGACATTGACCATGAAATGTAATCTTTCGCTAATTTCCTTGAGAACAACTTTGGCAATCTCTTTTTCTACTGGAGTCAAATTGATATTTTGGAAATATTCTTCGGCTTTTTCTATTGACAATGAAGTCAACTCTACAATATTTTTACCGTCAATCAAAACACTCAAAGCTTCTTTTCTTAATCTTGCACCATTACAAGTCTTACATGGATCATCTGAGAAAATAGTCTCGGTACCCAAACCATTACAAGCTTCGCAAGCACCATAGGGTGAATTGAATGAAAAGAGTCTAGGCTCAACTTCTGGATATGAAAAACCATCGTAAGGACACATGAACTTGACCGACATCAATTCGCCCATATAGTCTTTATTTTCACTTGGATATTCGATACGGATCAAACCATCAGCTTCGTGAATAGCTCTTTCCAAAGATTCAGAAAGTCTTTCTCTAGCATTTTCGGCTATCTTTGCTTCTTCTTCGGTTATCTTACTCTTACCATCACCGCTTCTAAATTCACTAATGAAAATCTCATCGACCAAAACTTCTATATCGTGCTTTTTATTTTTGTCCAAAACAATCCGATCTCTAAGTCTAAATTCTTGACCGTCAATCCTGACTCTTTCATAACCCTTACCCAAAAAGTCATAAAGCATTTGGTAATATTCTCCTTTGCGACCAAGGACGACTGGAGCATAAATCTTGATTTTGGCATTGCTAATATCGACACCAAAAACTTTTTTTGCCTTGGTCGTCCTTTCATTTATAGTCTGAAGAACAGTCTTCATGATCTCTTCTTTTGAAATACGGTTTATAGGTCTATTACATATGAGACAATGTGGTTTACCGATGCGAGCATAGAGGACGCGGAGATAATCATATATCTCGGTAATAGTAGCCACTGTTGAGCGAGGATTATTTGATCTGGATTTCTGATCGATAGAAATGGCTGGCGACAGACCTGTAATCTCATCGACATCAGGCTTCTGCATTTTGTGGAGGAACTGACGCGCGTAGGCCGAAAGAGATTCGACATATCGTCGTTGCCCCTCGGCAAAAATAGTATCAAAAGCAAGAGAAGACTTGCCGGAACCAGAAAGGCCGGTAATAGCAATCATTTTGTTGCGAGGCATTTCAACCGTGATATTTTTGAGATTGTGAGTGCGCGCGCCCTTGACCACAATCTTGTCTTCTCGAGAAATATTGGTAGAGGCAGAACTGCGCACAGTAGAATGTTCGCGTGTATCGGAATTCGAATTTTGATTAACTAATTTTTTGCTTGGTGACATAACTGGCGGATAATAGCACAAAAAAGCGCACTTGGCGAGTTGCTTCCCGAAGCTTCACCTCAGGGTATTTATAAGTTTGTGAGGTTTAACCTCACAAAAAATAAATAAAAGAAAACCCCCCAAGCTTTCGCAAGAGGGGTAAAGGGAGGAGCCGAGGGACAGAGTCCGTAGCCGTCCTACCCTTTCGGTGCCAGTTCGCGTTGCCGTTAGGCCGATTGCGAATGTGGTACGTTGCCACCCCAATACTGTACTGTTCGAAGTAAGGGGTGGCAGGTGGCTGGAGTGACAAGCGATGGTAAACGAGGGCGGGCAGCCCTAGCTCATTTACCAAGTTGTGCGTGTCACTCCCGCCGAGCCGGGCTGGTCAGCCGCTCGCCGGGGTCGTCGAGGCGAGGGTGCCGCCGGAGGTCGGGGTCGTCGTCGAGAATTTCGCTTTACCAGTGATGATCATCTGGCGATTCATCGGCGGTCCATTCATGTTGGCTCCTTGGGGGTCCTTAAACCCCCTTTGTATGAGACGACCCCATTCGGGTGTCGTCTCGGTGTTGTTTGGCCCCACCGTCGTGGCGGGACCGGGTTCGTTGCACATTGGCCACGAGTTATCGCTTTTCCTTGCCCACTGGGCAGGTCGGCATTCCTCATCGGTCAACGTGTCTGGTAGTACTAGACACCTTTCATATTTTTTGTCAAGTGTTTGAATAGACCCAATGTAATTGATCAAACTTAATAGAAAATACAAAATGATTATTAAGATAAATTACCTATATTTATAGCCATAAAATAAGTTGGGTATCATAAATCCGCACCTAACTTTGCGAGGTTAAACCTCGCAAAAAATATATAAAATAAAACCCTTAGACTAGACCTCGAGAGAAATCTGGTACAACAACAGGACTTTCACCTTTTGAGCGTTTTTTGATGTCAAATGTAAACTTGTCATTTCGATAATCAACGGTAATCCTACCTCCCTTCGAGACATCTTGGGCGATCAGATGATTTGCCACTGGTGTCAGGATCTTGGTCTGTATCAATCTACGCAAAGGTCTTGCTCCGTATTGAGGATTGTAACCTTCTTTTGCCAAATATTCGTATACGGAAGGAGTGACTACAAGATCGATTTGTTTGTCAGCCAATCTTCGGATGATTTCACCAACCTGTATCTCAACAATTTTCTTGATTGATTCAACATTCAAAATATCAAAGATAATTATGTCATCTATACGATTTAGAAATTCTGGACGGAAATAATCCTTGAGAGCAGAATTAATCTTGCTCTTTGCTTCATCATAATTGTCTCGATCACGATTGTCAGTATTTGCAGCAAAACCCAATTTTTCCATTCTTTGGATATGCTGAGCGCCGATATTGGAAGTCATGATAATAACCGTATTTCGGAAATTGACTGTTCTGCCTTTGGAATCTGTAAGTTTTCCATTATCAAGAACCTGAAGGAGAATATTGAAAACTTCAGGATGAGCTTTTTCTATTTCATCAAAAAGAATGACAGAATAAGGTCGATGACGAACCATTTCGGTCAAACCACCTGATTCGTCAAATCCGACATAGCCTGGAGGAGCACCGATCAATTTTGATACGGAATGCTTTTCCATAAATTCGGACATATCGACTCTGATCAAAGCTTTTTCATCATTGAATAGAAATTCTGCCAAAGCTTTTGTAAGTTCGGTCTTACCGACTCCTGTAGGACCAAGGAAAATGAATGAACCAATAGGGCGATTTGGATCTGCGATACCAGCTCTCGAACGTCTGATTGTATCTGCGATCTTCTGGACAGCTTCATTTTGACCGACTACCCTCTTTTCCAATTCGGCTTCCATCCTTGTAAGCTTGATCGCTTCTGACTCAAGCATCCTTGTGACAGGTATACCTGTCCAACGCGAGACCACATCCGCTATGTCTTCTGATGTTATCTCTTCTTTTAGAATTCTCCTCGACGCTTGTAGTTTCCTCAAGCGCTTGTTTTTGGTCTCTAACTCTTTTTCTAAACTAGGTATTTTGCCATAGCGAATCTCAGCTGCTTTTGCTAGGTCTGACCTCGCTTCTGCAGCTTCTCCTTCTATCCTTATCGCTTCCAACTCTTTTTTGAGTTTCTTGATACTTGCTATGGTTTCCTTTTCATTTTTCCATTTCAATTCGAGTTCGCTAGTACCTTCCTTTAGGTCTGCGATCTCTTTTTCGATCGCTTGCATTCTTGCCTTAGCGACTTTGTCACTTTCTTTCTTCAATGCTTCACGCTCAATCTCCAAACGCATAATCTTGCGTCTGGTCTCTTCAAGCTGTGGTGGCATATTTTCTAGAGATATACGCAATGAAGAAGAGGCTTCATCGATAAGATCGACTACCTTGTCAGGCAAGAATCTGTCGGCAATATAACGACTTGCAAGATTGACAGCCGAAACAATCGCATCGTCTGTAATCCTGACACCATGATAAAGCTCGTATTTTTCTTTGAGACCACGCAAGATAGCTATAGCATCCTCGACGCTTGGTTCATTGACATGGACTGGTTGGAATCTTCTTGTAAGCGCTGGGTCCTTCTCAATATGCTTTTGATATTCTTTGAGTGTAGTCGCTCCGATTGCTCGCAACTCACCTCGAGCCAAAGCTGGTTTTAGCATATTTGAGGCATCCATAGAACCTTCCGATGCACCAGCACCGACAAGAGTATGGATCTCATCTATAAATAAAATAATCTTGCCTTCTGATTTTTCTACTTCTTTCAAAATGTTTTTGAGTCTCTCTTCGAACTCTCCGCGATATTTTGTCCCCGCAATAAGTGAACCGAGATCAAGCGAAACAAGCTCTTTATCCTTCAATGATTCTGGCACATCACCTTGAGCCATACGGATCGCCAAACCTTCGACAATAGCAGTCTTACCAACACCAGCTTCACCGATAAGGATCGGATTGTTCTTTGTGCGTCTTGATAGTATCTGAATAATGCGCATGATTTCAGAATCACGACCGATCACTGGATCGAGTTTATTTTCGTGAGCGAGCTTAGTAAGCGATCGAGCATATTTAAATAATGTTCGGAATTTTTTTGGTTCGGCACCTTTTGCATTTGGATTGGCTTTGATCTCATCGATAACCTTCGAAACCGCTTGTCTCTCGATCTTGAAACGGGCAAGAATGTCTTTTGCACTACAAGGAACATCGAATATCGACAAGAAAATGTGTTCGGTAGATATAAATTCATCTTTGAAACTTGAAGCGATCTTGACCGAATTGTCCAAAATCTGAGCTAGATCTGGAGTGAGATAGATCTGGTATGAAGGTGATAAGACATTGGAACCTTCGGGTGATTCGATATTTTCCAAGACAACATCGATAAGCATCGGAGTATCTATCTCCAACTTGTCCAAAATAGAAGCAACCATGCTTTCCTCCTGCAATACCAAAGCACAAAGCAAATGAATAGGATTTACATGGTTTTGTCCCCTTTCTATGGCCAATTCATGGGCTCTCCTAAGCGCTTCTTTGGCTTTTGTAGTCAATTTATTTAATGGAGGCATAACAACATACTAATACAGAAATATAGCCATAGTCAATCTACCCCGAGGTTTCACCTCAGGTGTTCTATTGCGAGGTTAAACCTCGCAAACTTAGCTAAAAGAAATTTTCTTCATCTCAACCTTCCCAGTCCTACGATCTTTGACTTCATATGAATCCTCCTTTAGAGTTTTGTCGCTTATGACATAGCGCACTGGAATACCAATAAGGTCTGAATCGCCAAATTTCTCACCAGCACTGCAATCCCTATCATCATACAAAACCTCGATATTTTGCGACGATAATCTGGCATACATTTCATCGGCTGCTTTTTTGACTTCGCCATTTTCATTGAATAAAGCTACAAGATGTACAGCAAATGGAGCGATATTGTCAGGCCAGACCAAGCCCTTTTCGTCAGACCAAATCTCTGCCACTGTACCCATGAGGCGTGCAGGACCGATACCATAACTTCCCATTATTACCGGTTTATTTTTGCCGTCTTGATCTTTGAAATTTAGACCGATCGCATCTGAAAATTTTGTCCCGAGACTAAAGATATTTCCTACTTCAACGGCTTTGCGTTCGACAAGATCTTCCCTCTTTATACCCAAATCTTGCAATACTTCATCTTTCAAAACCTCTTTATTTACGGCAATCTTCTTGCCTTCATGTACATATATAGTATCTTCTCCAGCATCAGTCACCGCTTGAAATTCATGAGAATATTTGGAAAATGAACCTCCAGCAGCAAATGTCACATAAGTCTCAGCTCCCAAACCACAACGATCAAAAATCCTAATGTAGGCCTTCTTAGCCTTTTCATAAAAATCTTGATGAGAGGCTTCGTCAACATTGAAAGAATACAAGTCTTTCATGATGAACTCTCTTGAACGCATAATCCCCGACTTGGCTCGTTCTTCATTACGAAACTTTGTTTGAAATTGATAGACAGATCTAGGTAAATCTCTAAATGATCTGATGTGTTCTTGCATCAGTGCGGTCAATGGCTCTTCGTGAGTGAAGGCGAGACCGAGCTCAGTGCCATTTTTGAGTTTTGTGCGAAACCAATTGTCTACCACCTCTTCACTCCATCTACCACTCTTCTCCCAATTTGTCTTTTCTTGTAATGCAGTAAGGAAGACTTCGACACCGCCGATAGCATTCATCTCTTCTCTTATAATGGCAATGATTTTGTTTAGGGTGCGAAGACCTAGAGGAAGCATAGAATAGACTCCTGCCATTTCTTTGTGAATAAAACCAGCTCGAATAAGTAATTGAGCATTCTTCGCCACCTCGTCTTTTGGCCCTTCGCGTCTCGTCTTGGTAAATAATTGACTTTGTTTCATTTGAATAATAACTTATTTGAGTATTTTAACAATATCTTTGTAAGTTACAATTATCATTAATAACATAAGTAAAACAAAACCGACAGTATTGATAGAATTTGCATAAATTGGCTTGATTTTGCGTCTGATGACGCTCTCTATAATTACAAACAAAACTCTACCTCCATCAAGAGCTGGAAATGGTATAAGATTGATAACACCAAGATTGATCGAGATAAGAGCGGTGATCATAAGCAAATATGCAATGCCGAGACCGGCCGCATCTCCTACAATACCCGCAATACCTACTGGACCCGAGACATCGGAGAAATTTGCTTTGCCTCGAAATATATTGCCAAAAAAATCATACAGACCAAATACCGTCTCTTTCATCATAAAATAAGTATAATATCCACCCTCATAAATCGCAGAATATATCGGTAATCGTATATCGACAGTATCGCTCATCGCTATACCGATAGCATATTTGTCACCGACAATGCCTTTTTCTGGTATAGCACTAGTCTCAAGATCTTGACCTTGGCGAGTGTAAGCAATCTTCAGAGGTTTGGCAGTGCCATTATTTATCACTGATTGTATATCTTCTATTTTGGAATTTTTGGGATCTTCTATATATCTTATTGTGTCACCAATCCTAAGTCCGGCTTTTTGGGCAGGAGAATCTGGCGTGACAATAGTGATCATCACTCGCTCGTTTTTGAAATTTTCTTTGTATTGTTCGAAGCCATCTTTTGTCGCTGTGACTCCGATACTAAACACAAGTGCATATAGCAACCAAGCAAAGAGAAAATTGAATAGTACACCAGCGACCAAAACGGAAACTTGTTGCCATGGCTTCTTGTTTACGAAACTTCTACCGTGATCTCTACCGCTAATTGATTCATCATCTGGATTTTCTCCATGAATTTTGACATAGCCACCAAATGGTATGAGATTTACACCATACTTTGTCTCACCTCTCTGCCAAGAAAACAATCGTGGACCGAAGCCAATCTTGAATTCATCTACTCTAATTTTGTTCCACAAGGCAAAAAGAAAGTGTCCCAATTCGTGAACAAAGATTAATACCGCAAGAACTATAATAAATATTAGAACTGTCATTTTAACCTAGGATTTCTTTTTCTTTTTTGGAATAATGGTCGTCGAGCTTCTTATTTGTATCATCGACGAGCTTTTGGGTCTCGTTTTTGAGACGGAAGATCTCATCCTTGCCATAACCACCATCCTTCTCCTTGTTCTGTAGATCTTTGATAATCGAATCGCGATGACCCCTGACTTGTTTCTTTGCTTCTTCAAGTCTATCTTTTGCAGTCTTGGCAATGTCTTTGCGTCTATCTGCGGTAAGCTCCGGGAAATTGATCCTCAATCCCTGATCATCGACGACGACAGATAGACCAAGATTTGCTACTGTAATGGCCTTTTCGATGTCCTTTGATTGACTTTTGTCCCAAGGAACAATCCTCAATGTCCTGGCACCTTCGATAGTGACGCTTGCGAGCTCTTTGAGTGACATCGGTGCACCATAGACTTCGACTTTGACCCCATCAAGTATCTGAGGTGAAGCCTGTCCAGTCCTTATCTGAGAAAACTCCTTTTTGAGCCAATCTTCGGCACCTGCTAGCTGTTTTTTGAATGGGTTGAAATCGTATGCCATATATTTTATTTAATGATAATGTAACTATAGTATATCACAAGAATGAATTATCAAGTTTTTATTTGAAACTAAGATAAATAGGTTATTTTACTGTACCAAACATGGACCCGAGAGGAGGTGTGTTTTTTATTTTTTTGTGACAACGAGTTATGCGATTGGTGCGTCAGTCTACTAAACATTCAGGCAGAAGATTGCTAGCATACCAACAACTCGGATGAGTAATACGCAGTTGCACAAAAAAATAAAAAACACACCTCCTCTTGGGTCAATCAATAGTATTGCAAAATGTAAGTTAAATGCTCAAAGCTAAATATTCCAAAAGCATTTTTAGTGATGGTGCTCGGTCATTTATATAACGATTGACTATACTAATATTTTCCAACTTCTTAGCATTTGCCACCAATTTATTTTCATTATGCAAGATCTCTTCCAATCTTTGGACAAATAGAATTGCATAATGCTTGGATATTTTGTCCTTCGAAATATCATCACAAATCTTTTTTACCATCTCCAATCTTTTTGCCTTATTTTGCTTAATAAATTTTGTAACCAAATCAGTCAATTCGACTTCATTACTTTCCACATCCCGATCATATTCCAAAAAATATAACCTCGATCGCACTGTAGGCAAAAGCAATCCAGCACTCGGTACAACTATAAAAAAGTGAGCATAGCCCGCAGGTTCTTCCAATAGTTTGAGTAAAGCATTTTGCGCTTCCACTGTAATATTTTGAAAAAATAAAATAAAAATCTTTTTTGAATTTACTCCGATAGGCTTAGTTTCATGAAGATTTTTGATATGTCTAGCGTCATCGATGGTGAAATTTTCGTATAAATTTGAAATAAAATCAGGATTTCCTTCTTTTTTAATTTCAAAATCACTGTCCAAAACCTGGCAGAGCAAATCTACACTAGACTCATCCCCAATAAGTCCGTATGAATTTAATTCTAAACTATTCAGTTCTAATTTTATCTTTTGCATATTTGCTTATATGTGACATATGCTATTTTACCCTACTACGCTCGCTAGTCGCGAGCTTCGTAGGGCAGGCCCTTTGCCCTTCCTGCCCTCCGTAGCCTTGGCGAAGGAGGGTTACCTTTTACCTTTTACCTCTTACCTAAACCTTTACCCTTTAACTTTTGCCTTTTACCTTCATATCAATCACCTTTTCGAAATCATCGCCTTCTTATATACATCCAAATGCTCAAGTGCTATACCCGTACCCCTTACCACGCAATATAGAGGCTCTTCTGCAAGCTTAGCTTTCACTCCCGTCCTACGGAAAACCAATTCTGGTAAATTTCTAAGCATAGAAGATCCGCCAGTGAGAGTGATGCCCTGATCTATTATATCAGCCGCCAACTCTGGCGGTGTATCTTGTAAGACATCACGAATAGCCTTGATCATATCCCGAAGAGGATTTGCCAAAGCTTTGACTATCTCATTTGTCTTGATCTCTACGGATCTTGGCAAACCGGAGATATAATCACGTCCTTTGACCATCATACCCAACTCTTGGTCGAGCGGTACCGCCGAACCTATCTCAATCTTGATGATTTCGGACATATGATCTCCGATAGCCAAATTGAAATTCTTTTTGATGTAATCTGCAATAGCTAAGTCCATTTTGTTTCCGGCGCATTTGACCGAGGTCGAAGAGACTATACCTCCAAGAGATATAACCGCCACATCGGTCGTACCGCCACCGATATCGACGACCATATGACCCCGCGCCTCATTGATCGGTATACCGGCACCGATCGCCGCAAGGACTGGCTCTTTGACTACATAAGCGTTTTTTGCTCCGGCTTTGATAGTGGCTTCGATGACCGCCCTTCTCTCGGTCGAACTTATGCCGGCTGGTACAGATACGATAATATCAGGACGAAAAAATGAATACTTACCCAAAGCCTTATCTATGAAATATCTAAGCATTGCCTCTGTGATGTGATAATCAGCGATCACTCCATCGCGCATTGGACGATAGGCGATGATATCATCGGGAGTCCTTCCGATCATTTCCTTGGCCTCATTGCCCACTGCCAAGACTTTTTTTTCGGTCTCGGAGATAGCGACCACAGAAGGTTCATTGAGGACTATGCCTTTCTTGGGAACGTAGACAAGGGTATTTGCCGTACCCAAATCGATTCCAAGTTTTGGAGAAAAAAAGCTCATAGGGTGATGTTATCATACATTTACCTTGGTGCAATATGGACAGGTCCGAGCAATATTAAAAATTGACCAAATTAAAATTTAGGAGTATTTTTGATACAGATATGAATATTCACTTCGACCCAGCACTTATCATCTGTGCTTTGATCCTGATCTTGACGGCATTGTACCTCGGAATGAAAATCGTCAGCACAAAGCCATCGAAAGATGACTTCGGTTTGGAATTCGAGAAAGCGGTCATGAGTGCGCTTCTCGGAGCGACGTTCTTACTTCTCATTGCCACCATCGTGGCTATGTTCATCAACCAAGACCCCGCCACCCGGCGGTGGTTTTTTATTAAAATCTTTTTCTCGTGAATAGTATCAACAAAAGTCATTTCACACACCCATTCTTCGAGGCCGCAAAAACTCTGCAGAGTTTTTGCGGCCTCGAGGAATAGGTGTGCGGAGAGATTTTTGTCTAAAAAATAACTATTCAGAAGGTTCTACGACACCCTTACGACATTAGCCCCAATCGCTCTCAACCTAGTCTCTAAACTTTCGTATCCACGATCGATAAGATGGATATTTGAAATTGTAAATTTACCTTTTGCAACAAGACAAGCAAGGACGATAGCAAAACCCGCGCGAATATCATGAGCAGTTAGCTCCACATGTTCAAAATGAGAAAGTGGTGTAGGTCCATTGATCAAGGCCTTATTGCCATCGATAATATTTATACGCGCACCCATTTGCACTAGATCATGAGCGTATTTGAAGCGACCTTCGAATATAGTCTCGACTACCGTACTTTCACCTTCACATTGAGTAAGATAGGTCACAAGCGGTGACTGAAGGTCTGTTGCAAAACCAGGATATTCTTTTGTGACTACATTGAATGGTCGAAAAGCATTGTTATTTTTATTTGAAATTTTGATCGAACCCTCCTCACCATCTTTACCGATAATCTCAATATCCACACCTGACTTTTTCAACAAATCAATCACTAGATCTAGATGATCGGGGCGACAATCGTCTATATAAAGTTCTTCGGCCAGCAACGCTCCCAGAAACAAAAAACTACCCGCCTCAATCCTATCTGGTATTGCACGATAAGCAACGCTTGTATTCAATAACTTTCCACCATTGCCATTTATGATGATGGTATCCGTACCCAAGCCTTGAATATCGGCCCCATTTTGATTTAACCAATGACCAACATTCTCTATCTCAGGTTCTTTGGCACAATTTTTCAATATCGTCTTACCACTTCCCAAGACCGATGCCATCATAAGAGTCTCGGTACCGCCGACCGTTATCTTGGCAAAAGTTATCTCAGTCCCTGTTAGTCTATCTGCTTCTATATAATATATTTCATTTTCCAATCGAACTTTTGCCCCCATTTTCTTGTAACCATCGATAAAGAGATCGATCGGTCTTGCACCTATCACACAACCACCTGGTGCTGGGAATGAGACTTTGCCAAATCTCGCCAACATCGGGCCAGTCAGTACCACCGACGCTCTCATCGATCTTGCTTTGTCTGGATTGATATCGGTTTTGCCTATCGTACTTGTATCTATATATAGAGTCTTAGTCAATGGATTATTATCCTTCCATTCAATCTTTGCTCCCAAATCCTGCAAAATTTCATTTAGTGTATGTACATCTTCGGTATTGGGTATGTTATTTAGCTCGACTTTGCCCTGAAATAAAACCGCACCCGCCATTGCTTTCAAAGCAGCGTTTTTTGCGCCATTTATAGATACTCTACCCTTCAATGTCCTTTGACCTGCCAAGCCGTTAATTAAAAACTTTTCTTTTTTATTCATATATTGAAATTAGTTATTTCACCTTTCGATAGCAAATAATTTAATTCGTTTGACAAACAAATTTCATCTGCTATACTATAATTACAAACATTGACTTCGAAATCCGAAGTCCCCGAGATTACCCCGAAAGGGGTTTTCGTTTTATTTATCATGGCATTCACTTGTTTTTTTAATTCCATAAAATCATAATGATCTATGGTGCAAATATTTCTTATTAATCTCCTTCTATCAAAAACTCTCAATTGCATCAATAAAACATCATTTTCTTGACCATTAATCAGCATTCTATGTCTAAATTTTTCTGATTTAATTTTTGTTGTAAGTGGTACCCCGAGAAATATGTCATTAGTAAGCTTCCTTAGAACAATCACTGGTCGACTAAAATCTTTTGATATTGAATGTTGTTCAGACCCTATATTCAAACCAATTGAACACCACCACAATTCTCTTTCAGCAAAATTAGCAAGATCGATACGACTATCTAAATCCTTTTTATGAATATTCCATTGATCAAAATCCTTTTTCATAAATATTAGTTCCTGCATTCTATCTATTTTCCACCTTTTTAACAATACAAAAGGCCCGCGCAGGCGGGCCCGTGAGAGGTGGAAAACCAAGTTAACTGAGTGCCTCAAAGATCTGATTGGGAGTGGGGCGCAGGAACTTGTGAAAAATCTGCACGTTCATCGCTCCACCAATGCCAGAATTCAAGCATTGCTTTTGAGCTTGATTCATCTTCATTCGTTCCTCCACCATACCACCGTGGAAGGATTCGAAAAATTGACGCCTAAGCAACCTCTTCGCCTCAGCAATTGATTGGCCGACGGCATTATCCTCGTCATGTTTCAGATCCGGATTGACTCGACAAGAACAAGCTTTGGCAAAGATAGCGCCAAGATTTCTGGCCACCAAAATTGAATCGTTCGGGCACATAAATTTGCCATACCCGTCACACATACCGACGGCAAGACCCTTAAGGAACTCTCCCTGATCGAGAATACATTCATCAGTCGTCGAGTCAAAGAGTTCACAAAGGAGTCTAGGAATGGCAACAAACGCAAAGCCAAGACGAAATCCAATCTGGTATTGACAATCTCGACCCTCAATAGCACGAAGTCTTCCAATCTCCGTAAACATCAGCCCAAGATCGATCTCCGGATCAATCAAGAAATCCTGAACCGAGGCCATTAAGGTCTCGAAAGCTAAACCATGATTAGGGTTGGAAGAATGATCGGCCAAACATCCCTGAAAGACCTGACTGATCCAACCAAGGCATAGCGCTTCGTGGCTGTTCAAATGACGTCTTTCCATACCACCTTTCTGTCCTCTCGGACAACCCTCTCGGGCATGACCTCTCGGTCAAGGTTTTTGGGGCAGTCAATGTGACTGTTTGTCCAAAAACGATAATATAGCCAAATTGACAGCTAGTCAAATTCATTAATAAATGATTTTTATATTTACATAAGGGCAAATCGAGATAAGATAGTGATATGTTCATCATCACCGTCTTACCTATTTCAAAATCAAAACTTGGCGAGGAACTAGTCTACTTCGCTACAACTGAAGTCAAAGTCGGAGCAATACTATCCGTACCGCTCAGGAAAAAAATGATCCCAGCATTGGTGACAAAAGTCGATCTTGCCGAAGACAAAAAATCCCAAATCCGCAATGCTCCATTTGAAATTAGGAAAATTGACAAAATCAAAGCCTTGGACTTTTTCCCGGAATATTTTATACACGGAGCAAAAACGATTTCTGATCTTTATGCCTGCTCGAGCGGTGCGATCATCGATGCACTCGTACCAAAATCGCTTATCGAAAATTCTGCCAAAATTGCAAAACCGCTTGCTTCAGAAAATTCCAATCAAAGCAAAACTAAGACTAGAATCTTGGCAGTGCAAGGTGATGATAGTGATAGGATAAGCGCCTGGAGAAGTCTTGTAAGACAAGAATTTGCAAATAAAAGATCGATCGTTTTTTATTTGCCGACCATAGAAGAATCAAATCAGCTTTTTGAGGCTTTGAAAAAAGGTATCGAAGAATATATTTTCGTACTCAATAGTGATCTCACCCCAAAAAAGCTTATTAGTTGTTGGAATAAGATAGCTGAAACAGAGCATCCAGTAGTTATTATTGCCACCGGCTCATATGCTACATTGCCAAGAAAAGATATAAAGACTGTGATAATAGAAAGAGAAAATGCTCGAGGCTGGATTATGCAAAAGCGTCCATATATCGATCTACGACAGTCGATTATCGAACTTGCTACATTAAATAGTCAGACTATTTATCTTGCTGATACAATCTTGAGAATAGAAACATTACACAATCTAGAAAATGAAAAATTCGAATATGGCTCACCATTCAAATGGCGATCGGTCTCATCCGCAAGCGACCTAGTCATTGATATGAAAACCGACAAAAAATCTGAAGCATCGGTAGAGGAAAAAGACCAGACTCCGATTATTCAAAGAAAAAGCAAGTTCAAAGTTTTGTCTGATAAACTAGTAGAGCTAATAAAACAAAATATAGAGGAGAATACTCACATGTTCATATTTGCTTTACGCAAAGGACTTTCGCCTCTGACCGCTTGTGACGATTGTGGGACTATCGTGATGTGCGACAACTGTCAGAGCCCCGTCGTATTGCATCAAAATCCAGAATCGGGTCGAAACTATTTTATGTGTCATCGTTGTGGCGAAAGAAGCAATGCTGATACCAATTGCAAAAAATGTGAAAGCTGGAGGCTCACCCCTCTTGGTATCGGTATCGATAGAGTCCAAGAAGAGATCAAAAACTTATTTGATAAGATAGATATATTCAAAATCGATTCTGAATCGACAAAAACTAATAAAGAAATAAAAGAAAAAATTCAAGCATTCAAAGACAAACCCGGAAGCATATTGCTTGGCACCGAACTCGCCATGCAAAATTTCAATGACAAAGTCGATCATGTCGCTATAGTTTCTCTCGATTCTCTATTTAGCTTGCCTGATTTCCGAATTTTGGAAAAAATTAATTACAATCTTGTCCGCTTGCGTTATCAAGCGATAAGGACGATCTTGATCCAGACTAGAAGAGCTGATCAAAAGATTTTTGATCTTGGTCCAAAGGGCAATATCTCTGATTTCTATCGAATGACGATTGACGAAAGGCGTATACTCGATTATCCGCCATTTTCTATTTTGATCAAAATAACAATCGAGGGCAAAAAGGAGCAAATTGCAAATACCATGGCTGATATAGCAAAATTCCTCGAACCACACAATGTCGACATTTTCCCCGCTTTCACCTCTACGGTCCGTGGCAAATCAGTCATCCATGGCCTTATCAAGATCGCAAGTCATGCTTGGCCCGATCATGATCTCATTGCAAAAATTCGTACTTTGCCACCAGAGGTTACGATCAAGATCAATCCTGAAAGTTTGCTGTAATTGTGTTAGGACAGAAAGTCATACGTCTAACATCTGTTGATTACAATTTCTGCATTATTCTAAAACCATTTTTAGATCTTGTTCGGTTTGATTTCTTCTTTCTACTTCATCAGGCTTTTCCTGTTTTGCCCAATCATAATTCTCAAAATAGCTAGACAGTCTGGTATGAGACCTTATTATGGACAATTTAATTATGATTTTTCCCAATTCCTCTTTTCCAATTTTCATGTAATTATTTAGTAGAGCCTTATCCAATTCAAAACGAAAACTTTTATTTTTCCACGATCGGGCTCGCAAATTACCAAAATCAAAAATCATAGCTATAGCACGATTTGGTACTATGCCCACCCATTCCAAATCCAAGAATTCAACATCACCAGAATCGAAAATATAAAGATTATTTGGAGCCATATCACCATGTATAAGTGTCACGATATTATTTTCTTCGGTCTCAATATAAGATCTGAAACTATCTATGATTTTAATTAACTTTGATTTGATGTTTGTTATACCAAGCCTTTTTTCTAAAACTTTATGAAAATATTCAGATTCAGGATATCCTAGCGGTTTAACTTTTTTATTCAAAAATTTAATAATCTCTCTCTTAAAAGATTTAAAATCGCCTTTATTCTTTTTTAATTTACTATTCAAGGGTTCAGGTAAGGACGCGACATTAATTTGGTGGAAATGAAATAGTTGATCAATTGTTTTTTGGGCTTCAACGGCTGTCAAAAATTCAACACCATTATTATTTTCAATAAAACCAATTTTGTCTTTATTGAAAGGAAATGTTTCCATAATTGCATATGGGATGCCTTGTCTTGGGATTACATTGAAATTTATAACACCGCGCGTATTGATTATGTTATTTGATTTCAAATACAAAGCCATCTCTATCTGTCGCTCAAAAGGAAGTAAAAGCTTTTTTGTATTATTTTCTGGTATTTTGATAAATCTTTCTACAACACGATCTCCTTCTTTTCTATTTGCTACCATAAAAAAATACCTCCTACCATTATTTATTCTAGAGTTAATAATTTCTCTTTCTTTATCGCCCACAATAAATCCTTGCTCGCTTAGAACTTTCATCACCTTCTTTTCATACCTCTGAATTTTATTATTCATATTAATGATAATTATTATGAATACATTTTAGCACCTCTACTTGCATATGTCTGACATCCTTTTTGCGAGGTTAAACCTCACAAAGCACACAATAACCTGTTCAAAACAAACCTTCTCTGTTATAGTTTGTAAATGATAGAAATTGTCCAGAGAGACACTCCAATATTGCGAGACAAAGCACAGGATGTGCCTATTTCTGATATTGGTAGCGATAAGATAAACAAGATAATAAGCGATATGATAATCGCTATGGATAGTCAAAAAGACGGTATTGCCATTGCCGCCCCACAGATCGGCATTCCCTACAGGATCTTCGTGGTCAAAAGCAAACTACTCAAACAAGCAGACAAAAATTTCAAAGGTGGAGATGAAGACATGGTTTTCATCAATCCCAAAATTCTAAAACTTTCTAAAGAAAAAAAGGAGGTGGAAGAAGGGTGCTTATCAGTCCGCTGGTTATATGGCAAAGTCCGCCGTTCGGTAAGAGCGACCATCGAAGCCTACAATGAAAAGGGTGAGAAAGTAGAGCGAGGTGCAAGTGGTGTCTTGGCCCAGATTTTCCAGCACGAAACTGATCATCTAAATGGAGTACTCTTCATCGACAAAGCAAAAGAAGTCTGGGAAATGACCGAGGATGAGATTAATGAAATAAATTCCAAATCATAAATGGATAGTGCAAAGACAAAATTTGCATATTTTGGATCTTCAAGATTGTCTGTGATCGTTCTCGACGAGCTCAATAGCTTGGGTTATGTACCAAGCGTGATCGTAACTACAATAGACAAACCGGTTGGTCGAAAGCAAATACTGACCCCAAATGAAGTTAAGGTCTGGGGCAAAAATCACAATATTCTAGTCCTCGATCCAGCAAAATTGAATGATGAATTTATAAATAATTTCAAAGGATTGTGTCAAAAAGATCAAATCGAAGTCTATCTAGTAGCTTCATATAGCAAAATTATTCCAAAGGCGCTCGTGAATTTACCACAAAAAGGCATACTCAATATCCACCCTTCTCTATTGCCCAAGTATCGTGGCCCATCACCTCTTGGCTCTGCAATACTAAATGATGACAAGGAGACCGGAGTCTGTCTTATGAAGATCGATGAGGAAATGGATCATGGCCCAATCGTCTCATACAAAAAAGTCCATATTGACGAGTGGCCAGTATATGAAGATTATGAAGAAATGATGGCAAAAATCGGCGCTAATTTATTTGCACAAAATATTAAAAAATATATGCGGAGCGAGATAAATCTTGTGGAACAAAATCATAGCGAAGCAAGTTATACCAAAAAATTCACAAAAGACGATGGCAAAATAGATCTCAGTGCTACACCAAGACAAAACTGGTTGAAATATTGCGCTTTTCACCAATGGCCTCAAATTTATTTTATTTGGAAAAATAAAGATCGGGAAATTAGAGTCAAAATTACTGATGCTATTTATTCTGATGACAAATTTGTAATCAAAAAAGTCATACCCGAAGGATCAAATGAGATGGATTATGAGGATTTTCTAAGAGGATATAGAGACTAAGAAGTGGAATAAGCTGCAATACTACTGCTATTGTTCCAATCATTGCCGATGTCATAAGCATGTGATCCTAGATAGTACAATACAATCCAAAAGCACCAGACTCCCAAGAACGCTATGCAAAGCCACTGGTTTACCGGTTGCTTCATCTCCGCCAAACTAAAAAACTTATTGTGCATATTATTTATTCCAAGGCCAAAGACCCTTT
>CAZPKQ010000002.1:0-19790 GCA_964587205.1 uncultured Candidatus Saccharibacteria bacterium
GCCATAAAGTATGCCTTTGTCTGAAGTCAGGTCAAAAGAAACAAATGGAAATAGTGAAGAAAGTGGTGATGAATTGAGCTTTGAATTGACTTGAAGCATATCGTCACCTATCGGTATTACACTCTTGAAACCCTCTTCTTGTTGGAATAGAGCTGGTTTTACATAGACAAGTTTGGATTCTAGTATTGATTTTATTTCTGATTCCAATTTGTCTAGCTCATTTTCATTGTCGGCAAAGATTGTAATATAAACACCAACATCAAAAAGGTGCTCTTGAGCTTGCATCAATTGATCGCGAAGATTTTCGAGATCTTGATAGGCAGTATCGAGCGATGGTTCGCGGACCAGACCCTTCTCTTCTCTTCTTGCTATCTGGCTTTGGACTTCAGCTACTTTCTTTTTGAAATGATGGAGAATCTTGGCTGTATCGACTGGATGAATGAAAATTGAAACATTAAAAACCTTGTCGAGATTGATTATTGGAGCAAACCAACCTTCATCGACAAATCTTGGATATGAAATGACAAAAAGTGTTCTACCGATCTTTTCGCCTAAGTTGATATCTTTTGGGCTAATTTTGAGTGCTGAAGGAGCGATAATGTCTCTCAATTCCAAAACTCCAGCCTGATATATCTCTTCAGGCAAAACTGAGACTATTGGATCCTCTTTTTTACCAAATAATTTTGAAAAAAATGCCATATTATCTAATTTGAATTGGCTTTTCGGTCTCGCCAGGATTGAAAAGCTTATAATATAATTCTACCACTTCTTCGGTACCTAGCTCGGCTGTTCTTATCCCACATCTTACAAGTCCTTGCTCTACGACAGCTATTCTCTGCTCAAGCTGGCTTCTATTTTCTTTGAATTGCATTTCGGCCGTCTCTTTTTGATCTTTGCCATGCGATCTACCAGGGAGAATCCTGGTAAGAGGATTGTTCGATATGCTTTGAGGGATCGGATCATAAGGCACTACGACAAAGAAACTCTTTGACATAATGTTTGTATTTTCTACAAAAGCCTTTACGAATTCTATATACTCGCGGACTTGAATTTTCATCAATTCGCTAACCTGCTCTTTGTATCGATCTTCCAATAAAGCAATATAAGGCCTTATATCGAGCTTTTTTGATTGGATTACTATTTGGACTGAGAAATCCAATGAGTTTAGGAAATTTTGGAATTGTAGAAGTATCGAAGCTTGCTCATCTTGAGACTTAAGAGCGAAGTTTAGAGATGAGGCCAGTACAATAGATCTCATACCTCCGTTTTTGAGGATAATAACCCCATCGCGAATCTCTTGAATGGGAACAAATTCTTGAGTTGTTTTTGAAGCTGTAGCCATTATTTTTGATTTTGATTAGAGTACATGCTCTCTTTGATATCCAATGACCAGGTGAGATCTTTGAGTTTGCTGTCGGAGATTTTTGGTACCATAACTGAAGCGTAATTTTGATTTTCTTGAGCTTTATCTTGCCTTTTGATGGGTTTATCGGACTTTTTCCAGATATAGAGTTTGCTATTTGTATAATAATGAAAAGCTGATTCTAGTACACTAACGAAAGGTTTGTTGTTTATCTTGAGAAATGCCAAAGCGCTAGATGCTCCCATGATTATTGCTGCTGGGAATAATGAAAGGATGAAGTTGTCTAATATGACATATATGATAAACGACAACCCTGCCCCACCGACGAGATAAATAAACTGCTTTAGGGTTAATTGCCCAAAGATCTTATCTTCCACTTCAATAAATTGAGGAACTTGGAATCGCATCGAATATATTATAACCCAAGCACAAAACAAAGTCTTGTTTATTCTACTGCTTCGCGATACGGATCGCCTTTATTTGATGTGCTTGGTCTTGAAATCGGACTAGGAATTGGCTTTGATTGATCAGCGAAGACCTTGTCACTGATGAAATGTGGCTTTGCTGGCTCCTCCACTTTGTCTTCAAGCATTTTTTCGGCCTGTTTGAAGTTGTTTGAATCACTGATATCTATAGCAGGACTATTTTGAGCGATTTGCGATCTGATATCATTTCTCAATTCTTCTTGACTGGGTTCTGGCTTTTTTTCTTCCACTTTTGGCTCTTCGGTTTTCTTGATATTTTGCTTATCAAGTAAATTGATCGATTCTGCTGGAGGATTGCTTTCTATTGCTTTTATTGTTTCTTCGGCCACCTTTATATTGGCATCTTTTTTTGGCTCTTCGGCTGGAATCTGGCTAATTAGTTTATTTAGCTCTACATCAATTGGCTTTGGGTTTGGTGTTTGTACTGGTATTGATGTTTGTATTGGTGTTTCTGTCGGAGTAGGTATGGTATCTGGAGTAGAAACTGGTGCTTGCACAGGTTCTGGCATATGTCTGACTTCTGCAGTGTCTGGTTTTACAACTTCTACGGATTCTTCTGTTGGCAAATTTGTTGGTATAGCGACCTCCTCTTTTTGAGGTTTAACCTCATTTGTTCCTCCTTCTACAGCATTTTTGACCGTTTCTTCTTCAGCCTGATGTTCTTTTATTGCATCGTATAAATCAAAACTTGGTTTTGCATTTTCATCATCTTCCATATCAGTGTATTCACCACTTTTGTTATCACTTTCATTTTTATCGACGCCATTCTCTCTTTCCCCCTTCATATCTGACTTCTTTTTCTCATCTTCATTTTCTTCTTCCTCTTCAATATCTGACTTCACTTCCCCATCTTCAACTTTTTCTTGAGCTACTTCTATGGTTTCCTCGTCCTTCTTTTCGCTTTTGTCCTCTGCAATCTTTGCATTTTCATCGGTATTTTCCGATTTTGATTCTGTTTCTGTATTTTGTTCTTCCCCACCCTCTTCATTTGCACTAGAAAAATTGTAGTAAGTATGAGGATCAAAGTTTGATGTAACTTCATTTTCTGTGCTTGCTTGCTTTTCCTCTGTAACAGGTTTAATTTCTTCAGCTTTTATTTTTTGTTCAGGAATTTTCGCTTCCTCTATTTTTGTAATTGGTACATCTACTTTTGGAGCAATACTAGAAACTTCTGAAGCTTTTTGTTCTTCCATAGCTCTTTGTTTTGCCAAGTATTCCCTTCTCTCTTGCATCATTTCTAATTCTGTCGGTACCGTAGTTTCAATTTTGAAATCACCAGCGCTTTCGAGGTCGGCATGAGGAGACTCCTCCGCATCTTCTTTATCAATTCTGCCAAATTGACCAGAATTGGTCTTATAAGTTTCATTCACAATTTTTGGCGATGGAGCGGTATGGTTTTCGAATGATCTCATAGACTCTCTTATTGAAGAGAATACTTTATCGCTAATCTCGGCAGTAATAATTCGGGCTTGTTTTTCGCCAATATTTAGTTCTCGAGCTAATGTTTGAGTGAATTGATTTTGTGGTATCAAGCCGAGCATTACATAGCTAGTAACATCAAATAAAATATCCATTTGGTCCAAAAGCAAGCCAAATTTACTGGATATTTCTTTTATATTTTCTGCGACTTGCGGAGAAGTCATGGCGAATTTGACTTCATCTGGAAGTGTAAGAAATTTATCTTCTATTGTTGAATAATCGAATTCCATTATCTAATTAATTTTGCATTATCAATCATATCTTGTAGATCATCTGTTCCCATTTGTGTAATATCGGTCGATCCTGCTGGTCCCCTTGTTGCCGCAGCAATTTTTGCTTTTATGTCTAGCTCCGCGTCAAGATTTACCTGGCTCGCAAGTCCACCTGGATTTCTAGCTTTATCGCGCCTGATATCATTTTGTACTGTTTCAAGCTTTTTCTTTAATTCCCCTAGAGCCTCCTTCTTTTTATCTAGTTGCTTTTGCCATACATCAATATTAATTTTGGCTGCAGCAGCTTTATTTTTTCTAGCAATTTTTGTAAATAATGTTTCAGGATTAGAAGACCTTTTCTCAAGTCTTTTAGCGTAATCTGCCTGCCTCTCTTTTTGTTTATTGGCTATGTTGGTCGACAATTCTGTTTTTAATTGATCTGCATAATTTTTATACCTATCAGCTGCCGCGGTATTTCCCATTGACCTTGCTCTTGCTTCTTGATCGAGTGCGTTTTTAATCTTGTCATTTGCAACTCTCTTCATATTCAGTATTGCCCTCTCGTCAAAACCAAGAGAATTAGCAAAGTCTGTTCGCTCTTTTACCTGCTTATCAAGTTTTTCATTGTAACTTTTTGCAGCACCGCGCAAATTATTTAGGGCAAATTGGCCTAAAGCATTTTTGGCTGCAAAATTTTTGACACCTTCAAGATTTGCCAACTTGCTAGCGGCTCTTCCTCCTGTATTTTGCCAAGCTGTGGCACCGGTACTATTCCAAGTTCTATTTCCAATAGTTTTCCAAATAGACAAAGCATCAAACTTACCTTTGTACTTGCTAATTATTTGTGTAGACCAGCCACCCATACTCAAAGCAACGAAAAGCGGTAGGTTTAGGACGACAATAACTATAGCGAAATTTACACCGATTATAATAAATGGAAGAAGCCAGTTTGTACCTGTCATAGATGCATCATTCAGTGTATTACCGGTATCGAAAAATTCACTACCATTCAGAATAGAAAGCCCGACATACATAAGTAGTAGATATGTAGGCAAAAATATCAATTGTGCTTTGAGTTGAGTGGTAAAAAATGAAAAATGCTTCTTTACATCTGGTAATACCATGCCCGCCCAGTGCATAGATGAAAAGGCTAAGAGGAAAATTAGAACAACGGTTCTTGCCATCACTGCTATGGAGGCTAGAAGGAAGCTAATTCCAGTGGTAAACATCATGACTACTCCAGCTAGACTAATGAGAGCAATTTTGACTGGATTTCCAAGGTTTGTACCAAGTTTATTGCCATTTGAATCGTATATTTTTTGAATTCTAAGACTATTCATAAATATATTGGAAATATTGGCTTTTGAGTCACTTGCGACAATAGATGTTAGATTATTATCTTTATCAATTTTCACAACATTGTGTGTTGGTAGTATTGCATTGTATATTGCCTGAGAGACAATATTTGAAGCATCGATACCTACACTTGTAATGAAGAAGCTAAAATTAACAAGTACACCGGCAATTACTATGTTTTTTATGGTTTTGCCATAATTACCCTCTCCCCAACCAGTGATCATCTGTATGGCTGCATAAAGCAAGTAGAAGATAAAGGCCATACCTGTAATGTCTCTCAATATTCTCCAAGTAGAAAATACGGCTGGGGTGGCATTGACAAAGTCTTTTATATTGAGAGTTAATCTCATGGCAACATCGAAGATATAGGCGCAAAAACCGAGGAATGTGGCGGTCGTAGACATTGCGAAAACTCCAATCATTGCCACTAGAGAATTGAACATATCTTGCAAACTCTCCGAACCAAATATTTTTGCAAGCACGCTATTTCCTTGATTGTTAACATTTGACTGTACAGCTGAGCCAGTAGGTTTGTCTTGAGCAAATACAGGTGAAGCAATAGCAAAAACACTTGTTATTATCAGACTAAATATTAAGATTTTTGCTAATGTTTTTTTCATTTTATTGAACGTAACCTATACACATATAATTGTATTGACTCAATCTACCATCGAGTTCCCTTGCTTTTGCTCTTGCCTCTGCAAGTTCGGTATCTGCCGAATCGATCTTAGATATCACACTAGCACCTCCGTTTGTAAGATAATTTGTGAACTTAATCGATTGGGCCTGGATTTGTGTTGATGGATCATTATCTATCTTGCTGAGCATTTCTTGGAGATCGGCTTTTTCTTTCATACCATCGTCATATTTCTTTTGATATTTTTGAATTAGAGGGTCAATTTCATTGAATACAGTATTATCTATATCAGTAAGACCACCATTGAATCCTGTGCTATTTTGTCGTTCTGCGAGGCAAGATCTTACTGAGGTATATTTATTCCTTATAGCCGTCAATTCTGTCACAGCTACCTTATACTGATCTGTAAATTTTGGAACTTGTGCTATAGAAGTTTTGATAGAGTCTTTGAGTGATCCTTCTGTATTTTTTAGCGCTTCTTGAGAGCTAATTTCTTTTGCCATAATCGAGGATGCAGAGTTGCTACCTCCAGTACTAAAGTTTTTCAAACCACCACCCAAAACTTCCATTGTTAGTCTTGATACCAACGCATCAAAAATTGCATTTATATCATTTGCAAGCTCAAGTTCTACAGTTGGAACATTGAGGCTTGTGTGAAGCTGATTTGCAATGACCGAACCAGGAGTCTGTGTTTCACAAGTCTGGACTGTCTCAGTACCATTTTTATTTTTCTTGACTCTAGTGCCAGCATCATTGCCTACAATACCGTTAACTTCTTGTACTTGACCTGCATCTTCAGGATCATAAGTACCACCAGGCACATCCTTACAGCTTTGCCACGACATGAATCCTTGACCGAGCTGGAGATCGGCTCTTATAACATTTTGTCTTGAATTTATCCTTGCATCCAAATCAGCTTGAGCAGAAAGGAATGCTCCATAAGGATTGTTTTGTGGTTCGGTAGTGAGAGCGAGGAATGCTGGCCAGCCACCTTGATTGAAATCACCTTTTAGGAATCCATTGTATGAACTATTGCTTGATCGTACTACTTTGCCATTTACTATTATGTCCGGACCATTCTTTTGTGCTTCTATTATTTTGCCAACTGTACAGGTATATCTCTCAGTAGAGAGATTTGTCTTGCTTAGAGCAAGTGAAAGTCTAATATCTATTGCAAAAGGTGAACAGAGAGCCGATAGTGGTCCATTTGTAGCTAAGAATGCTCCGGTCACTTGATCTGCGGCATCTAGGAAAAATGCTCCGGGATTGGACAAAAATGCTGGACTTCCCTCAAAGCCATGATTTATCCAATCAATTACACTGAGAGTAATCTGATGCAATAGTTGCTTTGCTGCTAGTACGACAGCTTTTTTTAGTACGAAATCGTTTAGGTAAGTCCATGTTGAATTGAGATAGTTTGAAATACCTGTAGGACTAGTATCTGCATTTATAATTACACTATCTGCAACTCCGGCAACAGCATGAACTCTTCCAATATTTACAAATATGCTAGAAATAAAAATTGACAATACTAGCAGTTTTAATATTAATTTTTTTGTTGAAGAAAAATTCATTATTTTTTATTTGTAATGAAAACCAAGCCATATTGATCAAATATAGTCTTCATATCATCGACGGCCGAGCTGACTTTTTGGATTGAATCTAATTCGTGTCTGATGCCATTTAGAGCGGGAAGAGGATCTTTCTCTATATTCCTGATTACTTTTGCATTATATATCTGCATCGAGACACCGTTTATAAGATTAAGATGTGGCAGTGCGAGCGTCTCCGGCACAGTGAGAGATTTGAGGCTATTGAGAGTTTTTTGGTAGCCAGAGATTATAGGATCGATATCCTTCAACAATTCCATATTGTCGGTTTCAAGAGCGCTCGTGACTATCTCTGCTTCATTTTTGTCAGGCATCCATTTGCTCAAAATACTCATAAGAGTTTCGGCATAGTTTTTTATTGATTGAGCATCATTTGCATTTGGATTGATTTTTATGTCTTTGAGATCATAAACTTTTGCTCCGTCCATTTTGTCCAAACTTTCATTGATCAGTTGATTGGTTACTGATTCTACGGCACTGGCATTGTTGTTTAGTCCAGATTGTCTAAGTTCTGCATATTTTGTAAAGAAATTTCTACTGAAAACTTCTGTGGCGGTTAGTTTTTGGTTTTGATTGGATTTGCTTATGTCGGTGGCTTTTTTTGTATCGACTTTTTGTTGTTTTTGATCGAAGAATTCTTTTTGCCAAGGCTCTTCTTTGAAACTTGTATCTTCTTTGACATTTATGATTGGTTTTACAGATTCGTTTTTGAATGAAACCTGTTTTGAGGAAGAAGGAAGGCCGTTTATCGCTATGTATGTACCAATAACAAAGAAGCCTGAAACAATAAATGTAATAAAAGTTTGGCTGCGTGGGTAGTATTTAGCCATGCTATAAAGAATTATAGCAAAGAACCAAGTAAAATCGTATTTTTCTGTGGACAGTTTTATTGAATTTCTTTTGCAATCAAAAACCAAGTCTCAACTGCTATTTCCTCTGCCCTAATTTTGGGATTAAGATTCAATTTTTGCCATATCGAGGCCAGCTTTTCTTTATTGGAAATGAAATCTTCGAGATTTTTTATGGCAAATTTCCTCTTATGAGCAAAAGCAGACTTTATCATTTGGAAAAAGGTGGAAATTTGGATATTTGATCTCTTGAATTGTTCGCCATTTATATCTTCTATGGATAAAATTGCAGAATCGACTGTTGGTGCTGGACTAAAAGCATTTCTTGGTACTTTTGAGACGATCTTTGGTCGGCCAAACGCTTTGACTGATATAGATAGTATACTTTCTTTATTATCTTTTGTAATAATTCTATCGGCCACCTCTTTTTGGACTAGAAGAACCATCTTTGTAGGCCTTTTTTGACCTTCAAGGAACTTTTCTAGTATTGCTCCTGTAATATAATAAGGGATATTGGCTATAACCTTGAACGCAGAATCTGGAATATGACTATCTGAAATCAAAATATCATCCTCAATAAGCTTCAATTGGCCATTATTTATATAATTGCTGAATTTTTGATCAAGTAAAGCTATTGCCCTATTGTCTTTTTCGATGGCTATGACTTTTGCTCCAGCATCGAGTAATCCTTGAGTCAAAATGCCTGTTCCGGGACCAATTTCCAGGATAATTTCGTCTTTTTGAATGTTTCCAGCGAAAATAATCTCATCAAGAGCTTTTTTTGATGTTAGGAAATGTTGCCCCAGAGATTTTTTTGCTTGCAAATTCATTGTTTTATCTTAACTTATATTTATGATTTGTGAATGGTATTTTCAAACACAACTCTATTTCAATCTATAAATATTTTAAAAATCTATAAAAATAGCTTTGACTCCAGATGGTTTCTCTACTACACCCTCTTCAATCAGATTTTTCTCTATATCTTGGATGAATTCTGATGGATTATTGACTTTTTGGGCACCGTAAACGCTTCTGATAAGGGCATAACTCAAAAAAACTTTTTTCTTGGCTCTAGTCAAGGCTACATAGAATAATCTCCTTTCTTCTTCCTCTTCATTTTCATTTATCTCTGCTTCGTCCATGTGTTTGTATGGGAATAGATCTTGTTCCATGCCAGCAATGAAGACATATTCAAACTCTAGACCTTTCGAAGCGTGGATGGTCATTAGTTTCACGGCGTTTTCATTTTTTTCTAAATCATCTTGATCGGTGGCAAGTGCGGTGTTTGTAAGAAGGGCTTGTATACCCTCTTCGCCGACTAGTGTGTCATATTGTGAAGCTACGCTGGCCAATTCGCGAACGTTTAGTAGTCTTTCTTCATCTTCACTATCACCTTCCCTCAATGATTTCTCAATTCCAGTTTCTTGGATGATAAATTTTATAACTTCACTAGGTTTTTTATTTTGAGCTTCAGTTTTTATATCATCAAGTAATTTCCAAAAATTACTGATTTTGATCTGCATATTTTGAGGTAAGTCGGCCGTATTGTTTGATGCTATCTTTGCTATAGTAGCTTTACCTATACCACGCACTGGGACATTGATTATCCTATTTATATCGCTCCAACTATCGCGATTTAGAGCAGATCTTAGATAAGATAAGACATCCTTGATCTCTTTTCGATCAAAGAATTTTGTACCAAGCATTTGGTATTTGATATTTTTTTTGATAAAGGCTTCTTCTATGGCTCTAGATTGGAAGTTTGTCCTGTACAAAACTGCTATTTCTCTAGGATCTACACCTTTTTCTACTAGATTTCTTGCTTCATCGGCTATATTTCTAGCCTCATCTGTCTCGGTATATGAAGTAGAAAGTGAAATCTTCTCACCACCGTCGTTGTCTGTGTATAGATTTTTCTTTTTGCGCAGTTTATTTTGTTTGATTATTCCATTTGCCGCCTCCAAGATTATTTTTGTTGAACGATAGTTCTTTTCTAGGGTTATAACGCTTGCATTTGGATAATCCTTTTCGAAATTTAGAATATTTTCGATTGTGGCACCTCTCCAACTATAGATATTTTGATCGGCGTCACCGACTACGCAAATATTATTGTGAAATTGTGTCAAATACCTAACTATCTTGTATTGGACGCGGTTTGTATCTTGGTATTCATCGACATGGATGTATTTCCAGGTCTCACTGTATTTCTTTTTTACTTCCGGATGACTTTCCAATAAATTTGCTGTTTTCAATAATAGATCATCGAAGTCCAAAGCTTTTTCTTTTGCCAATTGATTGTCGTATTTTTCCCAAACTTCGGCGACAATTTCTTCCATATAGCCTTTTGCATGATCTTTGTAGGTCAATAGATTGATACCATCACCTTTTGCTCTTGAAATCATATTTAATATTATTCCCGGATCGTACTGTTTTGGGTCAAGAGAAAGGTTTTGGAGAGATTCTTTGATAACTCTTTTTGAATCTGATCTATCAAATATGGTGAAGTTTTTGTTTAGGCCTAGCAAAATGGAATTTTCACGAATGATATGTACTCCAAGTGCATGGAATGTACTAATAAAGGGTCTTTCGGCAAAAGAAATAGGGCGATTTAGCTCTTTGTCTCTGGAAAGAGCATGATTCACCCTCTCTCGCATCTCACTCGCCGCTTTATTTGTAAAGGTTATAGCCAAAATATTGAATGGAGCAATGCCAGACTTGATGATATTTACGATCCTTTCGGTTATTACTCTGGTCTTGCCTGTGCCCGCTCCAGCGACAATGAGCACCGGTCCCTCGGTCGTTTTTACTGCTTTTTCTTGTGCTTCATTTAGATTTTGCATCGTATAAGTCTATCATATTTATTTTTTTATTTTTCAAATAAAATTAAAGCAACGAAAATTGACCAAGTATCAAATATTGTGTCTGTGTATAATGGTTATTGACTTTGTTTATGACCTTGCTAACCTATTGAGGTGTCAATAAGATATATTGATACTATACGGCTTAGTAGAGCCATATCGCAATTTTAAAGATTTATCATTTTGGATGAATTAACCGCTTTCGGCTATTGATAAAGTTTGCGATTTGTTATGAAATATTCTATTAAAAACTTAAGAAAAATAAAAATAAATCCTCATATAAGGATTCCACTTTTTCTATTTATTTTTTTACTTTTTGCTTTAATTGGTTTTAATTCAAATCAGCAACAGTTCGCCTATCAGTATTTATCGATTTCCAAACCAGTTATAGCAAAATCGATTACTACAACTAGATTAACTTCCCAAAACATCCCCCTCCCTATTGTTGCAGTCAATATCGATCCAAACCCTGAGAAAAAGTACGAAATCATCCCTGTGGTCGGTGGCAAAACCCTTGCTTCTGATTTGGCCAGTGCAAATATCAATCAAAATGATTCAAATATTATTAGCGTGTATACAGTAAGAGAGGGAGATACGATTGATAGCATCGCAAAAATGTTTGGTGTTTCTGTGAACACTATTATTTGGGCAAATGATTTGGTCAATAAAAAAGATATTAAAGTTGGCGATAATATTACTATCCTTCCAGTCTCTGGTATCAAGTATTCAATAAAAAAGGGTGACAATATCGAGTCAATTGCCAAGAAATATAATGCAGATATCGATGAAATTTATAAATTCAATGATTTGGATAAAAATACCAAGCTATCGATCGGTATGAGTATTATTATCCCAGATGCTGAATTATCTTTTGGATCAAATGGAGTTGTCCGTGCTTTGAATGGCATGATCGTCCCAGATGATCCTCTTTTGGTTAATGTTCGAAAACTAGCTGATCTTGAAGATTATTATTCTTGCCCAGTTGTAGGAAGGTTGACTCAGGGATTACACGGTAGAAATTCGGTTGATTTGGGTGCACCGATAGGTACAGCAGTACACGCTTCCGCAGAAGGAAGTGTTACGGTTAGCAAAAATTCTGGTTGGAATGGAGGTTACGGTAATTTCGTTGTAATCTCTCATCAAAACGGCACCCAAACTCTTTATGCTCATATGCAAAAATCAGTTGTATCGATCGGTGATAAAGTAAAAAGCGGTGATATTATAGGCTATGTCGGTGTTTCTGGTATGACGACTGGTCCGCATCTTCATTTCGAAGTTAGAGGAGCAAAGAATCCTTTTGCGGGCAAAAAGTGTATATAAATTTAGATATTAGTCCTATATTGTAATGCTTCTAAAATATGATTTGTACCGACGATGGGTACACCTTCAAGATCGGCTATGGTCCTGGCTACTTTCATAATGCGATGAAATGTTCTACCAGATAAATTTAGTTTTTGTCCATATTGGATCAGAATATTTCGGGCATCATTTTCCAAAATAATTGCCTTTTCCATTTCGCTACTGCTTATCTCAGAATTGTAATTTTTGACTATTCCTAGTTGCTTGAATCTCTCTTTTTGGATATTTCTTGCTATGGCAATCCTTTGTCTTACGGTCTTAGAATCTTCATTCGAATTGTTTGTTGCACCAAGTTTGTCATAATCTACTTTGTCTACATTGATCCAGAGATCGATGCGATCTTTGATCGGCCCCGAAATCTTCTTTGAGTATCTTTCGAGTGAGGCTTTTGTACAGGTACAACCGGTATTGGTCGGTCTTCCGCAAGGACATGGATTCATCGATATTATAAGGATGCATTGTGCTGGAAATGTAACACTACCCCTGGCACGGGATATTGTTATTTCACGATTTTCGAGAGGCTGTCTTAGGGCTTCGATAACATTTTGTTCAAATTCTGGAAATTCATCTAGAAATAACACTCCTCTATGAGCAAGAGTAAGTTCTCCTGGTTTGGGTATATTGCCACCACCGACTATTGCTGGATATGAAGCGGTATGATGGGGTGCACGAAATGGTGGTCGTATGATCAGATTTGAATTGCTGTGATTTGTGATGGAATGAATGCCGGTAACTTCTATTGATTGGTGATAGTCTAGGTCAGGGAGAATAGATTGGAAACATTGTGCAAGAAGTGTCTTGCCTGTACCTGGAGGTCCGTACAAAGCTATATTGTGAGCACCGGCTCCAGCTATCTCCAATCCCCTCTTTGCGCTTTCATTGCCTCGCACGGTACTTATATCAAAACGATCTTTGTTGTCGCTAGAAATATTTGGATTGAATATTATTTTATCAATAGACGATATACCCTTTAGATGGTTTATGACTTCATTTATGTCTTCAGCTGGGTATATGTCAATATTGTCTATCAGGCTAGCTTCCAAACTATTTGATTTAGGAATTATTGCACAAGTAAAACCGAGGTTTTGTATAGCGGATAGTATAGGTAAAATACCGCTTATTCTATTTATTTTGCCTTCAAGAGATAGTTCTCCAAGAAATATAATGTTGCCTGAATCAAAACCTATGTCTCCCGAGGCCTTGAGGTAGGCCATGGTCATACCAAGGTCAAAAGATGATCCTTCTTTGCGAATGTCTGCTGGACCAAGAGATATAATGATCTTTTCGTTCTTTTGTTTGGGTGAAGTAAAACCACTATTTTTGATACTAGCACTAATGCGGTCTTTTGCCTCTTCGATCGAACGGTCGCCTAATCCGACTATGGAAAATGAATGAAGACCCTTTGAAATGTCTACTTCAATTGTAATAATCTCAGTTTCTAATCCAATAACTTGGGCGCTATATGTTTTTGCAATACTCATTACCCAATCATACTATTGTCGTATGAAAAAATAATGAAAAACTTATTAAGAAAAGATAAAATCTATTTTAGGGCAAGGCGAGCTGATGGATTTGCTTCCAATCTTTCTCTTGGAATTGGTTTGTTTGTAACTTCATCCAAACCATAAGTACCCTTTGATATCCTGTCCAATGCATCGTTGACCTCTGAGAGTTGTTTTTGGAGTTTGTCTACTAGACCCTTATTTGTCTCGTATTCTTCAAATTTGTCAGCGACTTCATTTTCGTCAGCGGAATCAACCTCAATCTCACCGGATGTAGCTTCCCAGCCCTGACCAGGTTCGTTTGTGGCGACTTCACCAAGCTCTTCTTCGAGCTCTTTCTTCTCGTCTAGTAGTCGTTTTTTGAAATATTCGAGGTCTTTTTTATTCATGCCTTTATTCTATCGAACAAAAGCATTTTTTTCAAGCCTTAAAATTATATTTTCGAGAGCTTGTTCATCGTTGGTAATTATAAGCTTATCGTTGCTCAAGAATGAGTAAAGAAAGATAATATGGTCATTTTCGGATATATATTCACGAACGTCCTTATTGCGTACTATCTTGTCTTTGTAGCTACCTTTTAGGGTAAATTGGGTGGTATTGTCAAATAAGAAGTCTTTGAGGTCTTCTGGAATGTTCTTTTCCCATTCGATCATGCCGGCAAATGTATTTTGGAAGAAATTGTTTGTTGTAATAGCGAAGAAATTCTTTTGACCACCAATACCATTGTAGACACCGAGCATATAATCTTCGGTAAGAGATCTGGTGATAAGGCTTGGAGCGTCTATTTTCAAGATTTCCTGTAATTCACTGGCCGTAGCCTTTCTTATTGTATTATTTTCATTTTTTGTTGGTATGATCTCTTCTATGGTATTTTCTTGGCCGACTTTGTCTATCTGATTTCGGATCGAAGTAATAATTTGATTTTTATTTTTGGCATCGATAGATATCTTAGTTTGCTTATCTGCTGGAAAAATAGAATTTGTGGCAATAACATTTGGATTTGAAGCTGTAGTTGGCTTTGGAGAAGTAAATTGAACCAATGAAAGAGGGCTTTTTTTGTAGAGATAATATCCTGCATAAGCACCACCAGCTATTAGTGCAAGGCTAATAATGATCAAAATAATATTTCTAAAAACATGAGAATCTTGCTTTCTCTCTGATTCTGGCGCTTTTGCATTTTTCAAATAGTCATTTTTTGCTACAAATGAGGCATTTGGACTAAGGGGAGCTTTTGCTACTGGATTTTGTGGAATAGGATTAGGATTTAGATTTCTTGCGGGATTTGAATTTTGACTCTGCAAAAAGTTTTCTATTGATGATGCTGGCTTGTCCGAATTGTTTGGATTTGAAAATAGTGGATTTGATGGTTTCTTTGCTATAGGCATATTGTCTGCAATAGAATTGCTTCTAGGTATAGCAAAACTACTCAAGGTATTTGGTAGAGGTTTTTCGATATTGTTTTGTACTTGAACTTCTTTATGGACTTCTTCTTTCTTTTGTTCGGCTATAATGGCTGATGTTGTGGTAATGCGCTTTCTAGCCATAGCTTCGGCAAAATCGGTCTCATATGTCCTAAGAGGTCGTAACTTACTATCCTTCTTCCCTTCATAAGGACGGGGTGGGATTGTGGCTGGGGTTTTTTGGTCTGGGCTAAGTTTGATAGATGAAACTGCATCTTGAAGGTTCGAAGGTTCGGTCTTATTTGGCTCAACAAATTCTTTATTGAAAGATATTTTGTTCATACCAATAGTCTTTGCAGGAGGGTTTGCTGGACCGAAGCTAGGGACTGGTTCAACGGTGTTATTTTGCAATTGACCAGTAAAGCCGGTAGGCTTTTGATTTTCAACAATTTTGTCTATGGTCAATTCGGTAAGTTGTGGGGCGCTCTGATCTTTTTGATTTGAAGGTGGGAGGACGGTGACTTTGCCTAGATTTTTCTCAGAAATGTCGACTATATTTGGAATATTGACCTTTTCTTGAGGCAAATTGCTTGGTATTGGAGTCGGTGCATTTTGATTTTCTTCATCTTTGACTGGAGAAATATTGAGATCGGGGGTTATGTCGAAAACTCTCGAACTTGCCGGATTGTCGGATTTCGATTCGTCACTTTCGGCATCTGCACTTGTCATATCTTGCGCACTAACCTTTGAGATATCATCATTCATCTCTCAATTATAACAGATATTTTATTTGAGAAGAATTTTTGTGGATAGATTAGAACTTCTTGTGAGCAGTTTTTGGTCTTGGAGCTTCATCTTTTTTCTTTAGGAAAGAAGGATCGGCTGATTTGATCGAAAGATTTAGTCTTCCCTTTTCGTCTGTCTCTTTTACTACTACTGGCACCTTGTCCCCTTCTTTGAGATAGGTATCTACTCTCTCAACTCTAAATGGAGCCATTTCTGATACATGGACCAAACCTTCTGCATTTGGACCGATTTTGACGAATGCTCCAAATTCCATAAGACGAGTGACTTCTCCTTCGAATCTGTCGCCAGGAAGATATTCCCTAGTCATGCTATATATTATATCTTTGGCTTTTTGGGCAGTTTCATTTTTGCCAGTGATAAATACAGTACCATCATCTTCGATTGTAATATCTTCGACGAGTGTAGTGTCACGAATTTCATTGATAGTCTTGCCTCCTGTGCCGATAACAAGACCAATTTGATCTACTTTTATCTTCATAACGATAATCTCAGGGGCATTTGGAGAAATCTTCTCTCTTGGAGCACTTATCTCTTTTTCTATTACATCAAGTATTCTCAATCTAGCACTTTTGGCCTTTTCGAAGGCTTCTTTTAGAATTTGTAATGGAATACCGCCAACTTTGACGTCCATTTGGACTGCGGTTACACCATTTCTTGTACCTGCAACCTTGAAGTCCATATCCCCGTGGTGATCTTCTGGGCCTTGTATGTCAGTAAGGACTTTGTATTCTTTTTCATTTCTCATCATGAGACCAGAAGCGATGCCGGCTACAGGAGCTTTGATCGGCACACCTCCATCCATGAGAGCCAAAGTCGATCCGCAAACTGAACCCATTGAAGTAGAACCATTTGAAGCCAAAGCCTCTGAGACCAATCTGATAGTGTAGGGAAATTTTTCTTTGTCTGGAATGACCGCTTGCAAAGCTTTTTCGGCCAAAGCACCGTGCCCGATCATTCTTCTATTTGTGCCACCCATTCTACCCACTTCTCCTGTAGAAAATGGTGGAAAGTTGTAATGGTGCATGAAGCGCTTATTTTCTTGGACAGTAAGACCATCTATGAGAAGAGCGTCACCTGGCGAACCAAGAGTAAGTATAGAAAGTACATGAGTACCTCCACGGTAAAATGTACCCGCTCCGTGGATTATAGGAGAAATACCACCAGCTTTTGCAAATAATGGTCTGATTTCATCCATCGTTCTACCATCAGGTCGACGATTATTGTCTATTGCCTCATCGTGTATTAGATCGTTGACCGCCTCATCAAATACCATCATAGCCATGCCGATATTGCCCTCTGGGAATTTTTCTGTAAATATTTTCTCCCACTTATCTGTTATTTCTTCTAGTTTCTTTTTGCCTGGACCACTAAAGACATATTGAGGAAGGTCTTTTCTTATCTCTTTGTCAAATAATTCCCTCGTACCCTCAGTCTCCCGTGGAAGCTCGACAATTCTTTTTGTTTTGCCGATCTCTTTTATTATTTTATCCTGCCAAACTTGAATTTTTTCGATTTCGGTACTTGCAAGTCTAAGCGCTTGATCTAGAGTATCTTCGTCTACTTCTTTGCTACCTACCTCAATCATATTTATCATGCCATCTTTACCACAAGCGATGAGGTCTAGGCTTGTCTCTATTCCTTCTCGGTCTTTTGTAAGTGGATTGACTACAAATTCGGTCTTCTTGCCGATCCTGACAGCTGAAGCTGGTCCATTCCATGGTATATCAGATGTTCCAAGGGCAAGAGAGGCAGCGATAACTGAAATTGGATCAGGGTCTTCTTCTCCAATTGAAATGGTTGTAACGACTACCTGCACTTCATTGCGGATTTTTTGGTCGAATAGTGGACGGATTGTGCGATCGACAATTCTTCCAGAAAGAATCGCTTCTGTAGAAGGTCTTCCCTCTCTTCTCATAAATCTGGAACCTAGAATCTTGCCGGTAGCATAAAATCTCTCTTCGTAATCGACTGTTAATGGGAAGAAATCACCATCTTTTGGATTTTTACCCATAACGGCTGTTGCCAAAATCACGGTATTGCCATATTTCAAACTTACAGATCCGTGACTTTGATCTGCCAAGTCATTAAATTCGGCTGTAAGTGTCTTACCTCCGATTTCAATTGAATATTCTTTTTTTATCATATTTTTCTAACTTAATTGTCTCCAGATTACAGATTGCAATTTGCCTATGCAAAATTGCGAACTAACCTGTGTATCCGGAGGCAAACTTATAATCCAAATCTTAATTTGGTTAATTTAATTTAGCACAAAACCATTGCCAATGCTATGACTTCTCTTTCCCTCTAATCTTCATCAAATATTTCTCTGGGTGATGATCCAAATCCATAAAATGATCTGCTACCTCGATAAGTTTGGCCGAAGTAGATTTGCCGAAGCATGCTACCTCGACTTGGCAACCTTGATTCATCTGAAGGAATTCTACAAGCGGTACAAAGTCTCCGTCTCCAGTGACAAGTACGACGGAATCTAGTTTTGGGGCCATTTTTACTGCATCGATTGCAAGACCGACATCCCAGTCTGCCTTCTTTGCTCCAGAACTGAATATTTGAAGGTCTTTGACCTTTGTCTCTATGCCGACTTTGGTTAGAGCGTCGAAAAAAGCATTTTCGTCACCAGATTCTGTAGAAATGACGTAAGCGACAGCACGCACAAGCTTTCTTCCGTCCAAAGCATCCTTCAAAATTTGGCCGAAATTGACCTTTGAATGGTAAATATTTTTGCCACTATGATATAAATTTTGCGTGTCTATGAAAATGCCGACACGCTGTTCTTTATGTTTAATTATTGACATATAAAAAATTATTAATAACTTATTAAAATGATTCTAAGTGAATTATAGCAGAATCCGAGGTACAGGTGTATTTTATTTTTATTCGCCCTGCGTAACTCGCTTCGCTCAGACATACTCGGTCTCATAAAAATAAAATACACCTGTGCCTCGGATTCTGTCTCCATTAGACAGATCGAAGTTGCGGTAATGTATATTTTTAAAAAATCTTGCGCAGGCACGCAGGTGCCGAGCAAAAGGAAAAATCCTAGCAAGGATTTATTCCGGTTTTTTAAAAATGTACATTAACGCAATGAGAGACTACTTCTTGAGATCTAACTTCTTGATCAAAGATGAGTATCTTCGAGGATGATTCTTCTTGAGATAGTTGAGGTGGTTTTGACGATCTGCAACCATACCTAGCAATCCCCTTCTTGAGTGATTGTCCTTGCGATGTTTGCGTAGATGATCGGTCAATTCGTCAATTCGCTTTGTGAGAAGAGCAATCTGCACTTCAGGAGAGCCATTGTCTTTGTCGTGAATGGCTGTTTCTTTTATAATTTTGCTCTTTTGTCTTGGGGTTAACATGTGCAACATCATAGCATGAATAAAAAATAGACGCAAGGCTTTGTTTTGTTCATGCAAAAACAAACTCGGCATCCCATTTTGATGCCGAGTTCAAGCATTGTTGGATCGTACTAGGTTATTTGTGAAAATTCTCTCAGAAAGGCGTTAACTGAACCCATCCAGATATAACCGCCGTGTTCTTGGTGTTCGATTGGTTGACTCCAGGTGATGATGATAGTCCACTGAAGTCCTTCGGACCAACCTCTTTCTAAGCCAACAATCGTGTGTTTAAGATTCCTTCCGATACTTGGTCCGGTATATCGCCAAACCTGTCCTTGTTTGATTTCATTCATCTAAACAGTAGTATAGTTAAATTTATATAGTTGGCAATATAAAAAAATTAAAATATCGTATAATATGGACATGTCGCACAATATCGAAGAAGCAAAACAGCAATTTTTGGAATATGTCGAGATAGAAAAAGGCCGATCTTTGAATACGGTTCGCAATTATGATCA
>CAZPKQ010000002.1:19890-25394 GCA_964587205.1 uncultured Candidatus Saccharibacteria bacterium
AGGATGAATCGTGAAGAAGCAAAAGGTGGTGATATGGCTCTAGATACCCGTTCGGTACAGAGGATTATCAAGCAATGCGCCATTAAGGCCGGTATTTCAAAAAAAGTTACTCCTCACGTAATTCGCCATTGTTTTGCCACTGACCTACTATCAAATGGAGCCGATCTACGCTCTGTACAGATGCTTTTGGGTCATTCAAATATAAGTACGACGCAGATATATACTCATATAACAGATTCGGAACTCAAAAGGGTTCATAAGCAGTTTCATAATAAAAAACGGGGGTAATCTTAACTAGAAAAAAGGGCTGGTCAAACGACCAGCCCTCGGGCTACCCTAGAATATACTTCAAAAATTCGAAGACTATCCCTATGCCAGACACGAAAGCTGCTAGCCACGAAGCGAAACCGATAAAGATTAGCAACGTATGAATTACGAAAACCAGTTCATTTGGATCATCACATTCCTCTATATGGCCAGTGATTTTATTGAGGAGAGACTCTCCTAGATCGGCTAAGATGCATATAAGTGCTGAAAGCGAGAAGATTCCGATAGCAGACAGATTCTCAATGATCTCAAGGGTCGTTGTCATGTTTTTCCTTTGTTGACTTTCTGCTATAAGTATAGCATAGTGTATCTTATTTGTCAACTAGACAGGGTGACAAAATGTGCTAATATATAGAATATGGCTATAAATAAGGATATTATAGAGTTACAAAAGATAGGTTTTTTGGCAAATGATGCGGTCGTTTACTTGAAACTTATAGAGATTGGAACATCCAGTGCTGGGCCTATTATTACCGGTACTGCCCTTCATAGGAATGTCGTATATACGTCTTTAGACCATCTGATTAGTCGTAAACTTGTCGAAGTCAAGGAAATTAGAGGTGTAAAGACATTTTCTGCGGTCGAACCATCAGTATTGTTGACAGAATTTGACGAGAAGAAACGGATTGCTGACAATATAGTTCAGACTTTGAGTCAGAGAATTGGTAGCAATAAACAAGAAATTACAATACATGAGGGTAACGATGAATATCTTTCATTATTGACCAATTTGATTAGTTCAATGCCAAAATATTCAACCAAGTACGTACTAGGTACAGGTGGCCAAGAGTTTATGGATGCTACGATGATCCCTATTTGGAAAAAATACCACAAAGTCGCCCATTCTCGCGGTATATCCATAAAAATGATCGGATACGACTTGCAAAGAAAGATAATTCAATCATATACAGATTCCGAAAGGATATATGATATTCGATACCTTCCATCAGACCAAGAAAATCCAGCGGGGGTCCACATCTACCCAGAACTTGGTGTTGTGCTAAATATTATCTACTCAACAAATAATACTCCAGTAACAGCTATCAAAATAAAAAACAAAGCTTTTGTAGAAAGTTATCTTTCTATGTTCAAAAATCTCTGGGAAAAGGCAATAGCTTAAACAAAATAGTTTGTATTGTTTTACTATATACTCAGTTAGCTATTTTTTGAGGCTGTATGTAGTCAATTTTGCTATAAATATAAGTAATGATGCTATAATCTTTCCATGCGCATAATATCTTGGAATGTAAACGGCCTTCGGGCAAATATAAAAAAGGGTGGTTTTGATTGGTTTTTGAATGAAAGTCCTGATATATATTGTCTTCAGGAAGTCAAAGCAGAAGCTCAGCAATTGGAACAAAATATTGTTAAACCTGCAGGATATTTTGCCTATTTCGACCATTCCAAGGGTCGCAAAGGATATAGCGGAGTGGCTGTATATAGCAAAGTCGAACCAAAAAAAGTCGAATATGGTATGGGCAAGCAAGATTATGATCAAGAAGGACGATTTTTGGCCTTATTTTTCGAAAAAAATGCTTTTGGAAATGATATGGATAAGTTTGTTTTGCTCAATATTTACTTCCCCAATGGTGGTGGAGGTCCAGATAGACTCAAGTTTAAACTAGAATATTACGATCATTTTATTGATTATATAAATAAAATACGCAAATCAGGTTATGAAATAATCTTTTGTGGAGATGTAAATACTGCTCATACAGAGATAGATTTGGCTAGATCAAAGGAAAATGTAGAAAATACCGGCTTCCTCCCTATCGAACGCGCTTGGTTGGATAGGGTTGTTGACTCAGGATATGTAGACGTTTTTCGCCATTTTTACCCAAAAGATATTGGTAAATATACGTATTGGGATATGAAAACCTTTGCCAGAGATCGAAATGTGGGCTGGAGAATAGACTATTTTTTGGTTTCAGATACGTTATTACCAAAGATTAAGAGTACCAGTATATTGGATAGTGTTTTGGGCTCTGATCACTGCCCTATTGATCTCGAAATTAAGTAAATAGTAGGCATTGCAAATGTTGGTTTTTCAGACACGCAAAGTCTTGCAAGACTTTGCTCTGTTTCGGAAATTTCTTGCTAGAAATTTCGTGCAAACGGTCTTCAAAACCAACCTTTGCAATGCCGATTACTAACTGAATTAGTAGTAAGGAATTATAAGTAAAAAACCGCGTGGAGCGCAGTCTAGGAAAGACTGGTCACGCGGTTTATAGTCTTCCCGAAAGAAGACAAAGGGACCAAAGAACAAGGGGTACGAAAACCCTGTGGCCATAAATGAATAGGCCATTTCCTGACAAGACGATTCCTATTGGGAGATCAAACGCATTGCTACTCTACGTGCTGTGCTCTCCAGATTGGAGGCAATTTTTTTATTGAGAGAGAATGTTTGACCTTTGACCCCGAGCAATCGAACGTCGGAAAAAAGTTTCGGAAAGACTTCGAACGGAGTATGAAGCCTACCACACACATTTTCCAAAGAACATTTTCATCTGATTGTGGAACTTTAAAAACAAATTCTTAAAATTTTATTTCTAATTTTATTTTCAAAATTCCACAATCTCCTCGGTCGATGAACTTGTCTGATGTATATTTTATGTCCTTAATAAAAAAGTGTAAAGGACATACTGTGGATAACTCAAGACATATTGTCCTTTATATAAATTTGTATCTGACCTTTATATATAGATCAGAAAATAACCTTATTTATAGGCCTATTTTACTCGATGCTTTTGTCTTATTTCATCTAGCTCTTTTTCTTCTAATTCATCTTTTTTATTTTTTCCTTGCTCTGATAGCTTGATCAATTCATTAATTTCCAATTTATTTAGTTCCATTGCTTTGTCAGAAAGATATTTTTCTGTATTGAGTTTTGGGTCCTCCAATACTTCTTCCATTAGGGCATTAAGTATGTATCCAATTTTTGGTCCTGCTTGTATATTGAGCTTGTCCATGATCATTTTGCCATCGATTTGTAGCATTTTGACCGAAATCGGGTCTCTTAAGGCCTCTTCTATCATTGCATGGTACTTCCTAAGTCTATATGGGTCTTCCTTTGGTCTGCCGGTGCCTATTCTGTCGCATATTCTAAGATTCATCAGGTCCCAGATATTCTCTGGTCCTACATTTACTATCATTCTCCTTACTGCTGATAATGTAATATGCTCGGTATCGGCAAAAAACATGTGCCAACGCACCATTTTGACTACTTTGTCTATTGTTCCACGTGAAAACTTCATTCTTTCAAGTATTTTACGTGTTTCACGTGAACCGACTATTTCATGGCTATAAAACGTCGGTTGATTTGTTACACGTGAAAAACCCTTAGTTTTTGGCTTTCCTATGTCGTGAAATAGGGCAGAAAGGCGCATGTCTAGGCTATAACTCTTATCTGCTGAATGTTGAAGAGTCCTAAGAAGATGTTCCCACACATCGTATGCATGAGCTTGTGGTTGTGCAACACCTTTACCAAGTTCAATTTCTGGTATTATGTGCTGAAGAAGACCAAAGGCACTGAGCATTTCGAGTCCTAACTTTGGTTGTTCAGACATTATTATACGTGAAAATTCATCTCTAACTCTTTCCATTGAAACATCTTTTATCAATGAATTATGGCTCTGTATAGCCAAAACTGTATCTTTGTTACACGTGAAATCAAGTTCCACCGACAGTCTAACTGCTCTCATCATTCTTAGGGCGTCTTCGGTGAATCTTTCAACAGGATCACCTACTGTCCTTAAAATTTTTGCGTTTATGTCTGATATGCCCCCATAAAGGTCTATAACGTCTTTTATTGCTCCATTGGACAAACTTATAGCAATTGCATTGACTGTGAAATCTCTGCGCTTCAGATCGTCGTTAATCGAGTCGCTAAATTTGACTTGATCTGGATGTCTTCGATCTGAATATGTGGTCTCTGTCCTGTATGGAGTGATTTCGACGATTTTTAGGGTTTCGTCAGTGACTTCCTCATTTACTACAGCTACAGTTCCGAATGTGTTCTCGTAGACTGTTTTGGGGAATATGGCCTGAATGTTTTCAGGCTTAGCATTTGTCGTGATATCCCAATCTTTTGGTTTTTTGCCTAGGAATATATCTCTTACACAACCACCGACCAAATATGCCTCAAAACCTGCGTTTTCAAGCGTTTTCACACAATTTACTATCTCATTTGGTATGGCTTGGTCGCTTCTATTCATTTTGTGATTTTACAATAGTTTGGGCAAATTTGCTATAATTAATGAACTGTAGATAATTGTTATATAACATGAGTGCAAGATTAATTGAAAAAAATGAAGCTATAAAACTAAGAAAATCTGGTTTTTCTTATGCTGATATTCAAAAAAAGATAAATGTTTCAAGAAGTCTTCTTTCTTATTGGTTCAAAAATTTAAAATTATCAGAGAGCGAGTTGGCGCTTATTAGATCAAAAATCACTAGTAATAGAGAAATTGGTATTAACAAGTCTTCTATAACCAATCGCAACAAACGAAAGGAAAGGGAAAAGGTTGATTATGAAATGGCCTCCAATATTTTTGAAAAATATAGAAATGAGGTTGGGTTTCTTATAGGTATTTCTTTGTATTGGGCAGAAGGTGCAAAGAAACATGATGCTTTTCAGTTTGTAAATTCAGATCCGGATATGATTTTATTTATGTTTAATTGGATTCAAAAATATCTAAAAGTTGATTTTATAAGGATAAAATGCAGAATTTTTGTACATCCTGTACCTGGTTATGAAAATATCGAGAGTTTTTGGGCAAATTTATTGGGTATTAATGTAAATTCATTTCAAAAGACAATATTTAAACCAACTAACTTAACATTTAAGAGAAATCCTGATTACAAAGGATGTGTACGTTTGAGTATTTCGGATGTCCGTTTATTCCGTTTTGTAAGAACTTGGCAAAAACTATTAATACAGTATTATGGTAATATGCGCTCGTAGCTCAATTGGATAGAGCACTTGGCTTCGAACCAAGGGGTTGTGGGTTCAAATCCTGCCGAGCGCACATTGTAAAAAAATAATATTAGGTTATACTAGGTCATTATAGTTTGTGGGTGATAGATGGAATTACTACAAATTTAATGCGGGTATAGTTTAGTGGTAGAACGTATCGTTGCCAACGATAAGATGGGAGTTCGATTCTCCCTACCCGCAC
>CAZPKQ010000003.1:0-17225 GCA_964587205.1 uncultured Candidatus Saccharibacteria bacterium
CACCCTCTCCTGCTTACCACTATCCCTATCTCGAATAGTGACGCCTGTACCCTTTTCGATAGTCTCAAAGTCGACAGTGACACAATATGGTGTACCAATCTCATCTTGCCTGCGATAGCGCTTGCCGATATTGCCATTGTCGTCAAAAATGACTTCCGGAATGACCTTCTTTATCATTTTATAAATCTCTTCAGCTTTTGCTACCAATTCTGGTTTGTTGCGCAATAGAGGGAAAACTGCGACCTTGTATGGAGCAACCTTGGGATCGAGCTTAAGATAGACTCTCTTGTCCTCACCCTCACCTTCCTCTCTATACGCATCACACAAAACCGCCAAAACTGTACGATCTAGACCAAATGATGGTTCGATGCAATGTGGTATGAATCTTTCTTTCTTTTCTTCATCAAAATAAGAAAGGTCAACCTTGCTCCATTCTGAATGACGCTTGAGGTCATAGTCTGTACGATATGCAAGACCATACAATTCCTTGCGCCCAAATGGAAAATCAAATTCAAAATCTATTGTTCTTTTTGAATAAAATGCTCGATCTACCTCGCTAATTTCATTTTCATAAACTTTATCTTTTGTAAGTCCAATATCTTTGATGAAAGAATGGACTTCTTTTACAAAACTATTGAAAGTATCTTGCCAATTGTCTGGATGAACGAAATATTCTATCTCCATCTGCTCGAACTCTCTGGCACGAAAGAGGAAATCTCTCGGTGCAATCTCATTTCTAAATGCCTTACCGACTTGTGCCATACCGAAAGGAAGTTTTGGATGTTGAGAATCCAAGATATTTTTGAAATTGACGAACATGCCCTGAGCAGTCTCTGGACGCAAGTATGAAAGAGAATTGTCATCCTGAGTGGCACCTACATGAGTCTCAAACATCATATTGAATTGCTTTTCCTGGCCCAGTGCCCCACCACAATCTGGACATTTCTTTTTGTCTTCGAGTTGATCGGCGCGGAAACGATGTTTGCATTTTGCACACTCGACTAGAGGATCAGAGAAACCATCGGCATGACCTGTAGCCTTCCAGACATTTTGATTCATCAAGATTGCAGCATCGACTCCATACATATCTTCACGGTCTAGGACAAAGCGCTTCCACCAGATCTGTCTGATGTTGTTTTTGAGAGAAACTCCAAGTGGACCATAATCCCAAGTACCAGCCAAACCACCATAGACTTCTGAGCCTTGGAAGATGAAGCCACGCCTCTTGGCAAGTGAGATTATATTTTCCATTACATTGACCTCCTTTTTATTTGTCATAAAGCCATTCTATATCAAAACACCCTTTTTCACAAAGTACTATTTGCTGACGACTTCGTCTCCCGCTTTGTATGATGGATCAGTACTAAATCTTGTAGTAAGCGAATCCTTTGAACTGTTTACTGCTGTATTGGTGAAATTATCGGTACCAGTAAGTTTGATCTGGTTTATGATAGAAGGGACACTACCGACTTGAATAACACTTGGAGTAAATGCAACTTGGAATGCCACTTCTTTTCGTGACAATGAATCTCTATTGGCTTCTATATTACCAACGCTCCATGTGATCAAACCACTATTTGAATCATAACTGACATTTTCTGTATTCGGAGCAAATTGATTTAGCCATTTGACATAAGGTGGCAAGATAGCTGTGACTTCCACATCCCTGACCGGATTCGTAGTATTGCTTACACTCAAGATGACTGTATATGTAGATACATTGTCTACCTTTGGAGGAATGAAACCGCTATTTGAAAATGGCCCGACATTTCTGACTATCCTTGCCGATAGATCGACGGCTGAGGGTACTATTATATTTCTCTTTGTACTAGCCGATACAGCAAGAGGTACGTTTGTCTCCTGAGTCCTCTCACCAGAAACACTAGCAGTTATTGTAATCTTGGGATTATTGATTATTTTGCCCACCTGACTAAAGTCCTTTGGTACCAAAGCAAAACTTACAGTACCACTATCACCGGCCCCGACAGAAGAAAATTCTTTGTTTGTCTGAGCGCTCCAAGTAATCGTATTGTCTGAAGAATTGAAATAGCCACTCTGGGGACTGACTGTAGATTTTTCGTAGGCACTTCCCTCTATCTTTGCCACAATCTTCATATTTGAAACGATAGTGGATAGGTTATTGAACCAATGAATACTTACAGCAGAATTTCTATCAAATTGTCCAACAGAATCGGCGATTCCCGATGAACCATTGATATCCAAAGACAGGCTGACAAAAGGTTTTTGAATGGTTATTTCTCTATCAAGAGATAGATATTGCGTACCAATTTTGACTGGATTGCTACCCTTCGTACCAATATTGAAATGGAATGAACGAAGATCGGTATCTTCACCAGAAAGCGAACCCTTGATCGAGAAGACTCTTTTTGCACCTGCTGGCAAATCTCCAATATTCCAAACATTGTTGCCAGAAACAGGATTGATAGTCGATGAAATGAAATTGAAACCAAAAGGATAACTTGCTTCAAATAATATGCCTTTTAGATTTTCTTTTGCATTTGAACTTATCTCTACTCTTGTATCGAATTCTTGACCTGAAGTCACTTCCTTTAGAGTAGTAATATTGACTTTGATCGGTGATGAATTGACCAAAACATCATAAGTCTTGGTCTTAGTGAAAATCGAAGTCGACCCCTTTACATTGTAAGTCAAAATAACGTTTAGAGATTTTTGTAGATTCTCTTCTCCAAATATAATAGCACTAACTGTGTCTTTGAAAGCTCCCCCTACTGGCATACTGCCTATATCCTTTGTATATCTTTTGAGCGGATTGCTAGGATTATTTGGTTCTGTAGCACCATCAGGGAAATCGACCATCAAACTTACATCTTCTAGATCAATCTTATTATTATTTTTTGCAATAATGTCAAATGATACAGGCTCTCCTCCAGGAATAGAGACCGGGCCGTTTATCTCAATACTGATATTGTCAGCCGAAATAAGATTTGATCCTTTGAAAAATAGGTAGGCGCCAATAGAGACCACGACAAAACAAAAAATTGCCGATCCGATAAAAAATTTTGTAAAGAAAGACATTTTATTTGTTTTGTATTCGCTATTGAGTACCACTGGTTGTTCTTCTCTTTTGGGAGATTGTGGCCAATCCTTTGGTACCGATAGATCTTCGTCTTCTATCTTTAGCTTTCTTCTTGTCTGAATATCTGGAACCGTACGAGAATATAGCGATTTCTTTAGATCATCAATGTAGCTTTTATCTTCGTTCGACATGCAAGAATTATAAAACAAAAATGCTCATATTGCTATAGTTGAGTCTGCTTAAGTGCATTGTTGACCAACTGATTTATAAATTTTCTCTTATCCTGATCAAGAGCTTCTCCTATAAGCGCTATATCATCTTCAATACAGGTTTGTATCTCCCTTGTCATTGCAATATAACCAAGCTCATGCAATACCCGCAAAACTGATAATGATTCGATATTTTCGGCGATATCTCGATCTTTGATATCGATAATTGTAAGTCGCGAAAGAAGATCGAATATTTTTTCATTTTTTTCTTCGCCATGCACAAGCCTTTTGATCAAGTTTGCAAGTTTCGCCAAAATTATAATGACCTTATCTGAATTTTTTATACTATCGACATTGTCTGCTCCGACAATCCTCCAAAACTCCTTACCATGGACAAGTGAGAGATTTGTAATAGAAAGATCTGAAATACTATATCGAAGTTTGGATTTCTCAAGTCTAATACCTTGAGCTATAGCTGATATGAGACCAAATTCTTTGGTAAATATCTGATAAACCCTATCAGCTTCACGATAAGGTTTACTTGATATTAAAAAACCTGGACTTGTATGGATATGATACACCAAATAATTTAACATTTATTAACCGATCATACTATTGACAAAGATTATATCCGTGCTATTTTCTACTTAGGTGCACTTTGATCGAGCGCTTATGCGCTCAATAATGCATTTGAACTTCGAATTCATTATTGAGCGCATTTTTTGACTTTAGGTGCTTACGAGCTTCCTTGTCGACTCTGCTGGCAAGTCGGCTGCCTCGTTTGCACCCGGCGACCCTCGGGGGAGGGTCGCCGTCATTTTTTTATTTCTAGAGTTTTGCAAGGTTTAACCTCACAAACTTAGATTTAATTTAATTTTATTACCCACAAGCTCCACTTCTCCAGATTCGACTTTTTCGTATTTTATTTCTTTCAATAGAGTGATCCTGGCTATCTGCGCTTCATTTTTTGAGACGAATAATTTGAGATTTTCTGGCAGTTCGAGACTAAGCCTTGCCTGATCTTTGATCGTCAAACCATTTGTCTTTCTCAAATCCTGAATTATTCTGACGAGTTCACGGAGCATACCCTCTTCTTTTAGAGATTCGGATATTTGAGTATCGAGTTCTACTTCGCCAGCCATAGCATTTGAATACAAGACTTCTTTGACATTTACTTCATCTCTTATTACCGCAAGTGCTCTATCATCCAAATCTTTTTTGAATTCTTCTTTTATTGTCAACGATTGAAGCGGTTGGCGAACATTGACCTTAGCAATATTTCTAGCTTCCAAGCCTTTTGATGAAACAAAACGAACGGTCTCCATCATTTCCAAAAGTTTTTTATCCTTCGAAACTAGATCCGGCCAATCTTCCAAATGGACGCTTTCTAATTTGCCACCCAATTCTTGATACAATTCCTCAGCGAAAAATGGTGTAAGAGGCGCCATTATTTTTGCCAAATTTAGGAGAACAAAATATGTTGTCTTTAATGATTCTTCCCTTTCGACACCATCCGACTTGAATCTATCTCTTGATCTGCGGACATACCATTGAGAAAGATCGGCGATAAAATCTTTTATCGATCTCCCCGCCTCAAAAAACTTGTACTGATCTAGATTTGACGAAACAAGTTCATTTAGATTTGAGAGCTTTTCTACTATCCAATTGTCTAGAATATTTGCACTTCTAGGCAAGGTATCAGAAAATTCTATATCATTGGTCCTATACATTTTGAAAAATGTAAGAACATTTGATGTAAGATTGAATACCTTTTTGACTATTTCATCTACAGTCTTTTCATCGAAGTTCTTTGATTCTCCAGGCTGATTGACTGTATACATCCAAAACCGCGCAGTATCAGCACCATATTTATCCATCATCTCAAATGGATTGACTATATTGCCTATGGACTTGGACATTTTTTTACCATTTTTGTCCAAGATATGACCGAGACAGATTACATTTTTGAAAGCTTTACCTTTGCCAGCCAAGACACCGATAGCATGAAGAGTATAGAACCAACCTCTAGTCTGATCGATCGCTTCGGAGATAAAGTCTGCAGGATAACCTCCCTCTTTATCTATATAAGATTTATTTTCAAATGGATAATGATCTTGAGCAAAAGGCATAGCTCCAGAATCAAACCATACATCCATGACTTCTTTGACCCTTCGCATCTTACCTCCACATTCACATTCGATCTCCACGTCGTCGATAAGTGGGCGATGCAAATCCAATTCATAGTCGGAATTTCTAGGAGATATGTGAAAATCCAATTCAAGCAAAGTGGCATTGTCTATAAATTCTTTGTCTCCACGAAGATCCAAAGCCTGCTTCTGATCGAGACCTTTTGCTCCAGCTACTAGCATGAAAATAGGCGATTCATGTGAGACTATAAGGATCTTTTTGCCTTTATATTTATTTTCCAATTCAAATAAAAATTCACTAACTCGTCTTTTCATCTCAGTATAATTCTCACCACACTCCGGCTTCAAAACAAAGCGATCACGATGTCTGTAATGCTTCATGAACTCATCGACGCTTTTGCCATTCCAAACACCAGCATTGTATTCACCAAGTCTTGTTTCAATATGGACATTTTCTGGCTTTATACCCAAAGTTTCATTCAATATTTCAAAAGTCTCTTTTGTCCTCACAAATGGAGAAATAAATGCCAGGTCAAATTTCTTGCCCTTTAAGTCTTTGGCCAATTTTTGGACTTGCTCTTTGCCTTTGTTCGTCAAATGATGTGGATAATCTGGATCGGAACTTTGAACACGAAGAGCATTATTCTCTGCCTCACCGTGCCGTACTAGAAAATAATGATTATTCTTTTTCTTGGACAAATCAGAGACCTTACCTACAACTTTGCGTTTGCCACATTTCGGATCTGTACAAATCCAAATAGGCAAAGGTGTACCCCAATATCTCTCCCTTGATATTGCCCAGTCTTTGATCTCCTTTAGCCATTCACCAAATCTACCCTCTTTGATATAACCTGGTTCCCAATTTATCTCTTCATTTTCTTTGACTAATTTGTCTCTGAGACTGGACATCTTTATATACCAAGAATCTCTTGCAAAATATATGAGTGGAGTCTTACATCTCCAACAATGAGGATAGCTATGTTCAAACTTTTCCTTTGCAAATAATGTGCCTTTACTTGCCAAATGCTTGATTATAACTACATCAGTATTTGGATCCTTGACGAATAGTAGAGACAATTCACCTGTCTCGGCTTTGAATGTTCCATCATCGTTGACCAAGTGATACTTGGGCAAACCAACCGTGGTGCCCAAATCAAAGTCGTCTTGACCATACATAGGAGCGATATGGACTATACCTGTACCATCTGCAGTCGTAACAAAATCTGCTGGATAGACTTTGAAAGCATTTTGGAATGACTGAAGCTGTGCTTCATTTCTATTTGAAGTGCCAGAACTGGAATCTGATGCAATAGAAGATAAGTGATCAAACACTGGTGTATATTCAAGACCTACCAAATCTGAACCTTTGAAAATCCTTTCATTTATTTCAAATTCAACTTTTGAAACCTTTGCCAAATTTTCTACCCTCTCTTTTGCAACTATTAGAGTTTCTTCATTATTATCTTTGGGATTATGAGTGTCATTATTTTCAACTTCCCCACCTTGAACCTCAACTTTTAACCTTTGCCCTTTAACCTTTAACCTAACCCCTACATACTCAATCTCATTCCCTACAGCCAACGCCACATTTCCCGGTAGCGTCCATGGTGTAGTAGTCCAAGCAACAAGATATACATTTCCAGAAATTCCTAGCTTTTCTGGATTTTTGACTTTGAATTTTACATAAAGAGAAATATCTTTGTCATCTTGATAGCCTTGAGCCAATTCATGTGAAGACAATCCGGTACCGCAACGAGGACACCAAGGGACGACTTTGTAATCCTTGTACAATAATCCATCTTTCTCCACCTTGGCCAATATGCTCCAAATAGATTCGATGTAATTTGGTTTGTAAGTGATATAGGGATCTTTGAGATCTGCCCAGTAACCCATCCTCTCTGTAAATTGTTCCCATTCGCGAACATATTGCCAAACACTTTCTTTACATTTTTGATTGAATTCTGCGATACCATAAGCCTCGACCTCTTTTTTTGACTTGAGGCCAAGCTCCTTTTCGACTTGCAACTCTACAGGCAAGCCGTGAGTATCCCAACCCCCCTTGCGACGGACATAGTATCCGCGCATAGTCTTATAGCGCGGTATTGCGTCTTTGAATGCTCTCGCTTCGAGGTGATGTATGCCGGGATGCCCATTTGCTGTAGGCGGTCCCTCGTAGAATACAAAATTCTTGCCCTTACCTTCATTTTTCTTGAGTGTCTTGGCGAAAATATCATTTTCCTGCCAGTATGCCAAAATACGCTCTTCGCGCTCTGCATTCTTTGATTTTTCTACTTTATTCTCATTCATTATGAGATTATATTAGCATTTTTCAGGAAAATTGCTTGTTAAATTTTATTTGCCATACAATTCGCTATGACTGCCTATTCTTATAAGTCTAACAGTCTCATGATTCAATTGTTCGTAAATTACACGATAATCACCTGTGATATTGATACTTCTATATGTTTTTAATGAACCCTTTAGTTTGTGATTGTTGAATATTTTGTTGTAAGGTTCAACTTTAAAAAGAGCCAACTTATCTTTGAGAATTATCTTCAATTTTTGTGTCAGCTTCTCTACTTCTTTATCGAAATTTCTGGAGGAAATTAATAACATTCTAAATCTTTAGATGTTTGAATAAATCCTGAATATCCGCAAAAGGTTCGGATTGCTGACCCAAATCTGCTTGCCGGCTGATCTCCTCTAATAAAGCCATCTTCTCCTTCGTAGGCATTGGTTCGGCGCTAACAGAAAACTTCCGTTCACGAACGAATTGTTTTAGAAATGAATTTACAACACTAGTAAGAGTAATACCGAGTTCTGATGCGAGCTTTTTGGATTGCCTTAGTAAACTTTTATTTGTTTTAATTGTTATTGTTGTATCCATAATACTATTATACTAGAAATAGTATTATTTACAACTACATCCTCTCCGGTACTCGTATACCCAAAAGATCCAAACCTATTGTCATGACTTCCAAGAAGGCTTTTGTTAGAAATACATAATATGGCGAGTATTGATTGCTTTTGTCGACGATAACCTGATTACTATAAAAGCTATTGAATAAACCGGCGAGTTCGGTGAGATAGCCTGCGATAAAATGTGGGGAGAGATTGGCCTCTGCCCTTTTCAAAATATCATCAAACTTCATGAGATGTTGCTCAAGCTCGCTCAAATCGTTTGGGAATATAATATTGTTGGAAATTTGTTCTTCTTTTGCTTTAGCTAGAATCGATTTTGCTCTAACTGCTGAATACTGCAGATACGGACCAGAATCACCCTCGAATGAAATCGAGGCTTTAGAATCAAATACTATATTGCCACCAATAGCAGATCGTAAAATTGTATATTTGATCGCCCCTACCGCTACAACCTCACTGATCTTGACCATTTCTTCACTCGAATATCCACGATCCTTTATCTTCTCCTCGACCATATTCTTGATCTCCGATAATAACGCCTCTGCTGTAATAACATTGCCTGTTCGAGAAGACATCTTGCCTGAAGCAAATCGCATCATGCCGTGACCGATATGCTTGGTCTTATCTCCGTTTTTCTTATCGATCAATTTCAAGACTTGACCAATGACTTTAAAATAGTCATTTTGTTCATTTGCAGTAATGATTATGGATTGATCGGCATTTGGATAATGTTTGAACTTCGTAATATTTAGACCCAAATCTTTTGCTTCATAAGTTGGGATCCCGGCAGAATTAACAAAAACTCTGGTATGAAGTCCGAATTCTTCGCCCTTAAACACCAAAGCACCATTGCTATTTTCGAAAATGCCATTGTCTAAATTTGCTTTGACAGCTTCCAAACCGATACTTGCCACTTGGCTCTCATATATATATTCATCAAAATGAGTGCCCAGGACTTTGTACAATTGTTCGAAATGATCCAAGCTCCACTTCCTACCCTTCTCATATATTGCATTTATCTCTGCATCAGATTTTTCATAAATGACTTTGTTGAGACTGTCTATCTCTATTTTTGCTTGTGGATCTTCATCATAGGATTTTGTACCCAAAACATACATCTTACCCAAAAATTCTGTTCTCTTTTCGATCGGTGCACTTTCATTTGGAAGATCGGCAAGATTTGCCTTTATAGCCCAAATTGCTTTTGCAATATGTAAACCGACATCTGCAGGATAGCAAATTCTTTTTATCTCAGAACCAGAATTTTCTATAATCCTCGACAAAGATTCACCTATTGCATTGGACATCATATGACCTATATGGAAAGCCTTGAATGCATTTGGATCGGTGTACTCGATCAGGACCTGTTTACCATTTTTTTTGAAATTTTGTAGGCCGTTTTTTGCAATTTCTATTATCTGCTTTTGGACAAAGTCATTGCTCAAATAAAAATTTATAAAACCCGGACCAGCAGTCTCGATTTTCGAGATATTTTCTATACCAGATTCATTGAGTTTTGAGACGATCTCATTTGCCAAGTCAACTGGCTTTCTCTTGAGTTCTTTGGAAAGAATAAGAGCAATATTGCAAGAATAATCACCATGCAATCTTTCTTTGGGATGCTCTAGAGAAATAACAAAATCACCATCGTACTGCTTTACGACATTCTCTAGACTTTTTATTATCTTTTCTTGAATATTCACAAAAGTATTGTAGCAGAAAGTGTAATATTTCGCCTTAATGAGTGATATTTTGCTTTATGATTTAATTTTGGACAAAAGAAAAGCCGGAGGCTTGGTGAGTCGGTGGCGGAAAGTGTTTAATGTGCCACATAGAATCTCACAAAGCCTCTCGGCCGGTTTCTAGGATCGAAGCGATCCTCGGGATTCCTGATAGGAACCCCTTTGAGAGGTTTTATCCCCTTTTCTGATGTCCTTCATCGTCAACTTCGGTGCTCATAACACCTACAGAAGACAAAGTGGACGGACCAACTAAGCAATAATTTACACCCCCATCAAAATCTTGTCAATAGTCTGGGCAATTTTCTTAAAATCCTTCTCTTTGCGACCACGAGTAGTCTCGGCAGCGGTACCGAGACGAATACCTGATGGATCTGCTGGTGGTCTTGTATCAAAAGGTATAGCATTCATATTGACGATGATATCACGCTTCTCAAGACGCGTACTTGCCTCCTTTCCCGACACTGCTCCACGACCTTTTTCGTTGCGATTGCCATTGTTCCAAGTATCGATGAGGATAAGGTGAGTATCAGTACCCCCTGATACCACTCTCCAACCCAAATTGGCCAATTCTGTAGCAAGAACATGGGCATTTTTTGTAACTTGTTTTGCGTACTTTTTGAAATTTGAAGTATTGGCTTCCTTGAGTGCTACTGCTACTCCGGCAATCTGATTTTGATGAGGCCCTCCCTGCAATCCAGGAAATACAGCTTTGTCGATTTTCTTATCTAATTCCCTTTCATCGCTTCTTGAGAATATCAGAGCAGATCTTGGTCCACGCAAAGTCTTATGAGTTGTAGTTGTGACGATATCTGCATATTCAAAAGGACTTGGATAGACTCCACCTGCGACAAGCCCTGCAATATGAGACATATCAACCATCATCAAAGCACCAGCAGAATCACAAGCCTCGCGAATCTTTTTCCAATCAATGATCCTTGGGTATGCCGTATAGCCGCTTACCAAAATAACTGGCTTCTCTTTTGTAGCAAGTTCTTTTAGTTGTACATAATCCAAAACTTCGGTTTTTTGATCTAGACCATAAGGAACCTGCAACCAAAACTTGCCAGTTGCTGAGACTTTGTGACCATGAGTAAGATGTCCTCCATGAGCAAGAGACATGCCCATGATTTTTGCACCTTGTGGGACAAGAGCAGTGTAGACGGCTAAGTTTGCTGGCGATCCTGACAATGGCTGAACATTGACCGACCATTTGACCTTCGATCCAGATTTATTTAGAACAAAAAGACTAAGGGCTCTCTCCATACAAAGTGTCTCCACCTTGTCTGTTATTTCATTGCCTCCATAGTATCGCCTTCCTGGATAACCTTCTGAATATTTATTATTGAGTTCCGAACCGAGTGCCTCTAGAACATCCTTTGAAGCATAATTCTCCGACGCAATTAGATTTATAACTTTTTTCTGCCTCTTCCTCTCCGCCTCTATTAGTTTTTTTATTTGTATGTCTTTCATACTTCAATCCTACCACTACCGAAAATAAATAAAAGGGGGCCGATCACTCGATCGGCCCCACAATGCGCCTCTGACGCGTAATGCCACCACCATCCTCTATGACACAACCAACACCAACCTGGAGTATGGATCACATGAGGCGCAATGTCTTCCGGTAGTATTATAGCATAATTAAAAATAAAGCAAATCCTATTTTGGATTTGCTTTATTTTTGTTATCTTCTTTTACTTGCAACTTTTCTCTTTTGAGATTTGGAAGACGATTTTTTCTTTGAACTCTTTGCTTTCGGCTTGGATTTTGTTTTTGAAGAAGATTTCACCTTGGTATCCTTCTTGAACTCCCTTCGATCCTTTTCATCAAATCCCCCGGCAACGGTCATCTTTGCCAAAATTCTTTCGTGTGGATTGTAATTTTCGAGCGTGACCATATTTGGTCTGAAGGACTCCAAATCCTTGATCTCATCACTCAAGACAAGTCTTGGCATATCCTTTGGTTCCCTTTTCAATTGTTCTTTGACCTGCTCTATATGATCATGATATATATGCACATCTCCACCAGTCCAGATAAATTCACCTGGTTTATAACCAGCAATCTTTGCAATGATCATTGTAAGAGCTGCATAACTTGCAATATTGAATGGTACTCCAAGAAAAGTATCGCAACTACGCTGATATAATAGACATGAGAGTTTATCGCCAGAGACATTGAAATGGAAAAGGATATGACACAAAGGAAATGATAAAGCCTCACCCGGCTTTGCCATTGCGTACAGATACTGAGGATTCCATGCAGATAAGATAGCATGCTTCCTTTCTGGGAAATTTTTGACTGTATCGATAACCCAAGCCAGCTGATCTATCTTCCTGCCATCATTTGCAGGCCAAGCTCTCCATTGCTCACCATAAATCTTTGGTAGATCTCCATGAAGTTTGGCAAACTCACTGTCAGTAGCGATCTTCTGTACAAATTCTTCCTGTGATAATTGTGGTAATTCACCTTTATCTGCTTTCTTCTTGTAAATTTTGTATGGGTAATCGTTCCAGATTGGGACTTTGTTGTCGACAAGATATTTGATATTTGTCTGACCAGACATGAACCAATACAACTCATGCATAATACTATTCCAAGGAACCTTTTTTGTGGTAAGTAAAGGAAAACCTTTGGACAAATCGAACCGCATTTGCCTGCCGAAGACACTAGTAAGTCCGATACCAGTATTGTGATCATGCTTGACCGTACCGTTTTCTAAGATATCTCTTAGCAAATCTAGATACTGATGTTCTGGATGCCTGTCGTTATTTTTTGCCATGTTATTTTTTTGTTTTCTTCTTTTTTAATAATTTTTTCTCTTCCTCCCTAGGATCAGCGAAATGTTGCCAGTCACGATTGAAATATCGACCGGTGGATTTGTAATCCTTCTTTGGAGCTGAAGACAAAACTGAAAATAAAATCTGGCCTATACGCATATTTGGTCTCAATATAATAGGTAGATGATTTAGATTGCACAATTCGAATGTAATATTGAGAAAATGTCCTGGATTGATGATACCTGCGGTATTGTGAATAATCAGTCCAAGTCTTGCCAAACTACTCTTGCCAGAAAGATGAATCAGGTATCTTTCGGAACCGAAATAATCGACTGAAGTACCCAAAATACTTATACCAGGATGAAGTACGAACAAACCATCATCTGGAATAACAATCTCTTTTGTCTCTGGATAAATCTTCATCACAGGATCAATGGCTGTCGTCTTTTCGGTATTGTGGACAATAAATTTGTTGCCAAGCAAAATATCATAGCTTGCCGGTTGCAATCTTTCATCATCGAAATCTTTGATCACTATTTCGCCAGATTTGAGAGCCTTCAATATATCTTGATCTGATAAATACATAGTCTTATTCTATAATAAATGTCTTTTCTGTACCGTAATAATTTTGCCAATTCTTATTGTAATAATCGAACATTCTTTCTAAACGGTCCTGTTTTAATTCGTCTACTCCCAATTTTTGCATAATACCCAACAATTGGGACTTGATATCATCAAGAGAACTCTCATCTGTAGTCACTTTTTCAAATTCGGCCAAATAACCGTAACCGGCGTTTTTGTCTATACATACATGCAAATCTCCATCCCCCAACTCTTCTCTCTCACGAGACCATTTTGCTTGGTATGTACAACCGGAATCCAAAAGTAAATTGTCTAAATTGGAAAGTTTCATATCGACCTTACTCTCAAATTCAATTCTTTTGACTCCATTTGAACTTGTATCGTCGCCCACAGAAGCCTTGATCACCAATAAAACCTTGCCGTCAGCGTCCCGTGTCCTGATCGAGACTTTTTTGCCAATTTTCAAGGTCTCTTCAAACAAATGCTGTTTGTCACTTGGAATATATGGTTTGAGATTTGAAATGAGTTTTGAAAAATCTTGAGGTGAATTGAAATAATGATTTAATTGTTTCGACCCACCGACAACCTTGATATTTGGAAAGATATTTTTGAGGTTATTCTTTAATGATTCAGCATTTTCCTTTGAACCCAATAGACTTTTTATTTCGACTTCATATGAATATGACATAGTTTTTATTTTATTACTCTTGAAGTATAATCCTTATAGTCAATCTTGAGTAGATGACAAAGCGATAATTTTAATTTCCAATGAACACATTCATAATCGTAGCCCATACAGCAGACGGATTCATCGCTCCTATCGATATTGGAGGACAAGCCAAGCCGTCGACGGTCTGGACTAGTGGTGCAGACAAAAAGAAATTCGTTGAGCTCACAAAGAAAGCGGGAGTTATAGTCATGGGTCTTACGACATACAAGACGATCGGTAGGCCATTACCAGGAAGACTCAATGTCGTCTATGCCCCAAAAGACACGCCACCTATAGAAGGTGTCATGATGACCGAACTTGCACCAGAAGCATTGATAAAGGAACTTGCTTCAAAAGGCTACAAAGAAGTGGCGATCTGCGGAGGAAGTACGATTTATACAATGTTTATGCAAAGTGGTTTGGTAAACAAAATTTATATTACGGTAGAGCCAAAGCTATTTGGTCAAGGTCTTACAATATTCAATAAGCCGATAGACAAAGATACAAAACTCATCTCAGTAGAAAAGCTTTCTGATGATGTAATCTTTTTGGAATACGAAGTCATAAATAAGTAAGTATAGATTCCCGCCTGCGCGGGAATGACGCTGGGACAAAAAGTTTATTCACACTAATTCGCATGGGTATGAACAATAATGAAGTATTAAAAATACAAAATGCAAAGTTCAATCTATGCGACTAAACTTTGCATTTTGCATTTTTAACTTTGCACTTATTTTACATCGACTCCCATCGATCTTGCCGTACCTGCAATAATCTTTGCAGCTTGCTCTACAGTATTTGCATTGAGATCACGCATCTTCTTTTCGGCTATCTCCTTGATCTGAGCTTTTGTAATAGAACCAACCTTGCTCAAATTTGGCTTACCAGAACCCTTGTCTTTCTTGATTGCTTTCAAGATAAGACTTGAAGCTGGAGGTGTCTTGAGTACAAAAGAATAAGTCCTGTCTTCATAAACAGAGATGACGACTGGGATCATATCACCCATCATATCCTTGGTCGCATCGTTAAATTTCTTTGTAAAATCACCGATATTGACTCCAGCCTGACCCAATGTAGGACCCAAAGGAGGCGCAGGAGTTGCTTTGCCTGCTGGTGCGATTACCTTTACTTTCTTGATTATCTTCTTTGCCATAGTTTTGCTATCCTACCTTATACTTTCTTAACTTGCAAGAAATCCAATTCGACCGGTGTCTCTCTTCCAAACATTGAAACCAAGACCTTGACCTTGCCTCTTTGAGTGTCTACTTCAGCTACTTTGCCTTCGAAGTCCTTGAAAGGTCCGTCTGCTATCTTGACCAAGTCGCCATTTGTAAGATCGATAGAGTGTTCGGTGGTATTTTTGTTCATTCGAGAGAAAAGCATATCGACTTCCTTTTGATCTAGTGGCACCGGAGAGACTCCTGCACCGACGAAACCAGTAACTCTAGGAGTGTTGCGGACAACATACCATGAATCATCGGTAACAATCATGTCTACAAGGACATAACCTGGATAGATCTTCTCTTCCTCTTCTACCCTCTTACCCCCTTTGACTTTGATCTTTTTTTCGGTAGGGACAATGACATTGAAAATCTTATCCTCCATGCCAAGAGACTCGATTCTTTGTTTCAAATTGCGAGCAACAGCATTCTCATAGCCGGCGTATGTGTGTACGGCATACCAACTTCTCTCGCCTGTTGAATGTTGTTTTGACATGAATTTTAAAATAATAGAGTAATAAGTCTACCAAAAATAAAATCTGAAATACCCAAGATCAGTGATGTGGCAACGGAGACAAAAATAACCATGCTTGTAAAGCGAATAGTCTGGGCTCTTGAAGGCCAATTGACATGATTGAGCTCGGCTTGTGTATCCTTTATATAGTCTGTAATTTTCATATTTGTATTAAAAAACCCCTGCGGGGACTACTTGCATATACTATCATGATGTAATATGGGGAGTCAAATACCATTGTTAGGTTTAACCTAGCAAAAAATAAATCTCATAAAAAAGAAAAAGTCCCGCGCCTGAACGCGGAACCTGAATGTTGGTAGCAGATCATTCTTTGCTACAAGGTTTTATCAAAAACCAGGAAAAGTTTGGAACAAAACCGGAAAATTGTTCCCTAGGGTTTATGTCTGGCTCTCGGAAGGCTTTTCGGAAGCCGCAGCTAAAAGATCTTCAGGCCAGTCTCCACTGAGATCACGGCAACCCAAGCTCCACCTTGTTTCGGTCCAACAGAGGTATAGAACACAGGTATTACCGAGAATGTTGTGGTAGATAGTTCCCCAAAAGAAAATCAACCCCTTGTTCTTCCAATCTTCCGGAATAAAGTCGGGATTCTCGAGGTAAAAGCGCAAAAGCTGAGCTCCGAAAACTTCCTGACCCTCAAGTTTAGCCTTGAGGTCCTTCCCAGAAGTCTCATCTCTTTGACTCTGGGAACTATCGGCATAGAGGCGAATCCTGATTTCGTTAAATTTCTTCTTACCTCGCACCCGACTTGATATCTGGTCGCTGTCTGGTGCGACCGTAAGACCTAGTGGGCAGAATGGTGCCAAATCGAAGTCGATGACACTTTCGGCAAGTTGTCTCTGGAGCGACAAGTACTCCTTGTACTTGTCCGAGAGACCGTACATGAGATTTCGGACGTCCTGCTCACCATCTCCGACCATCCAGTCCAGGATCTCGAGTCCAACTTTCTCCCGTACAACGACCTGCCTGATGATCGTCCAAACCTTCACCAGCACCGCCATGAACTGTCCGACACCCTTCCAATCCAACTTGCTGTTTTTCATACTCTCCTTTGCCTCCCCATTGCACCACTATTTAAGTGTGCTCCGGATTGGACATTTAGGATTTGTACTTGCTGTATTGGCTAGGAATCTAGTCTTCGCCACAGCATTCAATAGTCCTATTTTTCATCAAATAATAACTACTAAACACTATGGCGAAATACCCGCAATACCATAATTCAATTCCATTATTAAAGTCCTAAACTTTCTTTAGTATATTCAAATAATATAATAAGTCAATCAGATTTATTCTTTGTCAAATTTCCTATTGGGCTTAATATTTCATA
>CAZPKQ010000003.1:17325-23028 GCA_964587205.1 uncultured Candidatus Saccharibacteria bacterium
GCTGTACATGCTCCAGTCTGATATTCATAATGAGGATTGATATTGTAAGACTGAGTCTCGATATCCTTGTCAGCCACACCAGCTTCGCGGACAACCTTGAGAGCTTCGTTTATTTTCTTTGTGGCCATAGATTGTGCTTCATCTACGGTCTTGGCTGTTTCTGTTACTGAGAAACTAAAACTTGCAATATCTGGCATAGCCACAGCACTTCCTTCACCCGTGACTGTGATCATGTTTGTCATATTTGGATTCTTACCGACATAGAAAATCGACTTTATCTCCTTGATCGAAACAATGGCCAAGAAAATAGTAAGAATGCCAACGACGCCGATAACAGAACTCCAAAATTTATTTGGTATATTATTCATAATATTATTTTACTTGTAATAGCCTAATAATAACTACCCAAACCTATAGAGTCAATAATTATTTCACCCTGTTTAGGTCGTAGAGATTTTCGAAAAGTGAAAGTACAGTAAGCGGTCCTACCCCGCCAGGAACAGGGCTTATAGCATTTACTATTTCTGAAACTTCATCAAATTTGGCATCACCAACAATTTTTCTTTTGCCTTCCAATTCTAATTTCTGGTCACTCATAGTATTTATTCCCACATCAATTATTATTTGACCCGCTCGAACATTGTCTCTATTCAAGAGACCGATCTTACCAGTAGCAGAGATAACAATATCGGCATTTAATATTTCTTGATTCAGATTTACTGTCTTACTGTGGCAAACTGTAACAGTCGCATTTTCATTTTGGCACATTTGAGCTACAGGCTTTCCTACCAAGTTTGAACGTCCGATAACCGCAACCTTTTTGCCTTCCAAATTTATTTTATAAAAATGTAACATCGTTCTTACCCCTCTTGCTGTAGCAGGCAAAATACTGTCGTGAATATTTTCTAGCCACTTTTTGACATTTATAGATGTTAGAGCATCGACATCTTTGCCAGGATCGATCGATTCAATGATTGCAAACTTATCCAAATGTTCAGGCAATGGCAATTGGACAATTATACCGCCAACCTTGACATCATCATTTTGTTTCTTGATCAATGAAATAATTTCCGCGTTTTTTGTATCCTGTTTTAGAGAAATGACACGGACCTCAATGCCGACTTTCTCTGCAAAACTTCTTTTGGCTCTGATAAATGAAGCGGTATCAGGTCTATTACCAACCTCAATAATAGTCAAAATTGGCTTGGTACTCATAGCAGAAAACTTCTCCTTGAGAATAGGCAGATGTTCATCTCTTATAACTATTCCAGATAAGATTTTTGCTGACATGGTTTTAGATTACATTATTACAAGACAACTAGCAATAAGCCAAAAATGATGGTCTAATGATAATAATTTGTCGTTACTCAATAAAATGATACAATGGCCCAATGAAAAAAATATTAATATCAATCATCGTTCTTGTTTTGGTTATAGCTGGAGCAGCTTACATAAATAAGAACAAGTCCTCACAAAGCGAGGAGAATGCAAAATTATCAAGTACGGACAATACACTAAATACAGTCGCAAGTTCTACAGACGTAGTAGCGACTACGACAGCCAAGTCTTACACTTTGGATGAAGTCAAAAAGCACAACAAAGACGGCAATTGCTGGACCACAATCAGCGGTAAAGTCTACGATCTCACGACATGGCCAGCCAAACATCCAGGTGGTGACAAAGCGATCTTTGCTATCTGTGGCATAGACGGCACATCAGCTTACAACAAAGCCCATGGTGGCCAAGAGAAGCCAGAGAAAGTCCTAGACGGATTTTATATTGGCAACCTTAAGAATTAATCCCTTTCCAACGAGAGAAAATTCCGCAAGGCAAAAGTCTTGCGGTTTTTTCATCTTTATTTTCTTTAATTGCTAATTCACCTATTTCGATTTCGCCTCCAAATTTATCCAAAAGCGGTTTGAGTAAATTTTCATAAGCCAAAGCAGAGTAACCAGCCGAATACCCATTGATCAAAAAGAAACTTGGTTTTTCCTTCAAAATTTTGAAACAATTATTTACTAACTCAATGAAATCTTGCTCAATCTTCCAAACCTCATTGTCTGGGCCATGACCAAATGCAGGAGGATCCATTATTATTCCATCATATTTCCTTTCTCTTTTGATCTCTCTTTCAACAAATGTCCTAGCATCTTCCAAAATCCATCTTATTGGCTTATCTGCCAACCCTGAAGCCTCGGCATTTTCCCTGCCCCAAGCGATAGCTGATTTCGAACTGTCTATGTGGACTACTTTTGCTCCTGATTTTGCAGAAATAAGACTAGCACCACCTGTATACCCAAAAAGATTGAGTACTTCAGGCTGTTCGCCATTGATATTTTTTATAATTTGCTCCAACCATTGCCAGTTTGATGCTTGCTCCGGGAAAATACCAACATGCTTAAATGGAGTCGGCTTTATAAAAAATTTTATACCCGCAAAATCTATAGACCACTTATCGTCTATCTTACCCCTATACTTCCAACCTGCTTTTTCGTCGTCCTTTGCATAGACCGCATCTGCTTTTGACCAAGCTTCCTTGCCCAAGCCTTTTTCCCAAAGCGCTTGAGGATCTGGACGAGACAGGACGAACTTACCGAAGCGTTCGAGCTTTTCGCCATTACCACTATCAATCAATTCGTAATCTTGGCTTTTTTGGACTATTAGTATTTTTGTGGTTTTATTGTTCATGATAGCGAGAGATTATCTCCATAGTCGAGACAAACAAAATTGTCGTAGTCAGAAAAGAACCCAAACAATATATACAATAAGAATGCAATTCAAATATCTGAATATAGACAGACCACAATGAAAACAAAAAACCTGGTATCGTAAGTAGAAGGACCCATTTGAATGCGATAGGATTCTTGCTTTCGAGGAAGATAAGCGTTCCGATCATTATTATCAAATAATAAATAGCGCCCAACAATGAAACAGGCATACCAAATATAGTAGAATAAATACTAGTCAGAACCACTTCACAACCTCCAGTGACCGAACATGGTGGAATGACATTTTGGAAATGTTCTATCGAAAGATATGTAGCATCGATAAAGCCCAATAAAGCAACGACCAAAACAAAAATTGCAACTTTATTTGGTACTGTCGAGAGCTGTTTTTTCAACAATTGATTTAAATTCCTCATATCCTTTTGGATTTTCTATAAACTTACCGTTGATAAAGAAGCTTGGTGTGGCATCGATACCGATCTTGTAACCTTCTTTTGAACTATCATCAATCTTCTTTTTTAGATTTTCATCATTCATATCCTTTTTGAATTTGTCTAAATCAAGACCGATCTTGGTTGCCAAGCTATTGAAGACTGGCTTCGGATCTGACAAAGTCTCCCATTCGATATGTCTTTCGAATAGAAGCTTGTGCATCTCCCAAAACTTACCTTGGACCGCAGCCGCTTCAGAAGCCAAAGCTGCGGGAATAGCATTTGGATGTTGAGCCAAAGGAAACTGTCTGTAGACAAATCTAATAGGTACAGTTGAGCTGGCCAAAAGCTTTTCTACTACAAAATAGTACATCTGACATGCAGGACACTGGAAATCACTATATTCAACAATCGTAATAAGGGCATTCTCTGGACCTTGCACGTGATCGGTGCTACTTATCTCAGCTGGCGCTCTATGCGAACCCAAAGCCGAATCACGACTCACGGAAACTGCTAGACCCCAGATAATAAGGACAATAATAACGACGAAACTGCTCCAAAAGAAATATCTTTGTATATTCATGTGCCAAGTTTATGATAGAAAATGTATATAAGCAAGCTACAAAAAGTTATCACTAATGATCTCAAAAATCACCCCGAGTATTTTCAGTAATTATTTTGAGTCTTTTTTGAAGCTGATAGGTATTTCCATGCCCCAGATGCCCTCGATAGGAACTCACTGTTTCGTGCTTTGGGTACCCTTTCAACATTCTGATCATTTTCTGTTTTGTTATTGTTCTAATTTGTCGGTGATGTGGAAAATGGACCCAACCCAGAAAATCTACTCCGGAATCATAGGTTTTTATGTATACCTTATCCGGATGAAGTGTGAGATATAATTCTTCATTCAAAAATTTATGCAGTAGTGGTAAAAGTTTTTCTAAATATTCTCTGTTGTCGGATAAAATCGCAAAGTCATCAGCATATCGGAGGTAATATTTTACTCGAAGCTCTTGTTTGAGATACATATCAAACTCATGCATGTAGATATTTGCAAAAAGCTGAGATGTGAGATTACCAAGTGGTAGTCCAATACCAGGAGCGATGGTATAAAAACTTGAAATAACCTTATGGATAAGTTTACGGATATCTGAATCAGCAATATGACGTTCGAGTACCTTCATAAGCACAGCGTGATCGACGCTTGCGAAAAATTTCTTTATATCGCACTTAAGCACATAACACGTCCGTGTATGATTCTTGGATACTTTGCGAGCAAAATCTCTAAATCGATCGAGTGCTTTATGCGTCCCTTTATTTTTTCGACATGAGTAAGAATCAAAAATAAACCGTTGATGAAAATGCCAGTACAATTCTTTATAAATAAGATGGTGCAACACTCTGTCGCGGACTGTGGCCTTATGAATATTACGTGGTTTGGGATCAGAGATGTTGAATGCCGAATACGGACCATGCACATACGTCTTATTTTTGAGGTCCATGTAGAGGCTCGTAATATTCGCAGCGAGCTCAGCTTGAAATTCAATGACATCTTTTTTACGTCGTTTGCCTCGCAAAAACTTCTCCCACGTCAGGAGTAAATTTTCAATCGAGATGATAGAATTATAGGCATGAGTGAACATGACGATCAGAAAAAACCATTAAGTAACCCCCCCCCGATTCCACTTGTCCTTGTTCGTGCGAAAGAAGCGTATGCATTGTGGCATAGCTCAATCGCAAATCTAAATCGCGTCGATCGCTACACACTCGGTGCAAAAATAGACGATATTTTTCTCTCACTTCTCGAACTCATATTCAGAGGCTGTTTTGCCTATGACAAATTCGAGAAAATATCGATTGTCTCTCAAGCCATCGCAAAATCTGATCTGCTCAAATTCTTTCTACAGCTCGGATGGGAACAAAAAGTCATTGACCACAAAAGTTACGGTGCACTTATTTTACTATTAGATGAAGTGGGGCGCATGCTTGGCGGCTGGAAGAAAAACTTGTCAGACAAAACTCCCGCCAACAAGTAGCGGGAGAAATCATTTGAGTTGCAGAAGCAGAGGAGGCAGTTGTCGTCATCCCAATCGTTCTCGAAGTTGCCGAGGTTGAAGTTGAAGTCACCGTCCGAGTTGCGGTTCACGTTCGGCACCCTGTGGTTGCCGTCGGCGTACCTCATCAGCAATGTACGATGTGCTGTCTGGACCACCAAAAGGAGCACCAGCTCCCCTTTGAATTTTATTCCGAGTCTAAAACTCGTTAACACATCGCACCGACTTGTTTGATTTTTTCATAAAGGTAGCTCTCATCCACAAGGCGTGCCCGGCAGATTACTCGCTGATTCCTAGTACGAGAATTTGATGGCATGAAGCCGGTAGCCGCATGCTCTATCTTATTCCAAACGCAATTGTACCTGATTTGTATAAAAAAATTGAGCCCCCGCGGTGAAGCGAAGGCTCAAAGGGTCTAAGACCCGAAGAACATTTTGAGTGCCTAAGCACCCAAGGACTCGGACTCCAAGTCGCAGAAGCAGAGGAGGCAGT
>CAZPKQ010000004.1:0-19816 GCA_964587205.1 uncultured Candidatus Saccharibacteria bacterium
ACCCAATAAGTGGGGGTGGGTTACAGGTAATTTTTATATTTTATATATAATGCTTTTTTTAACCTGCTGGATTATTACACTTTCCAAAATATATAATAATTACAATAAAATCTCAGGTAACGACAAAATTAACCATAAATTCATGTTCTGGGGACTAACTCTCGGTATAATACCGCCATTTTTGCTAAATATTTTATTACCATATTTCAATATCTATTACATAAGTTGGACCGGACCAATCTTCTCCTCAATCTGGATCTTTGTGATCGGATATTCGATAATGTCGTATCAACAAATGAATGTGCGACTTGTGATAATAGAGATAATTGCAATTGCGATGAGTGCGATGCTGTTTATAAACATCTTCATTCAGGCAGAGATAGGTCGAGTCGAGAATATTATACTATTTATTACGTTCGTTACCCTATCTGTTACATTGATAAGGACGGTGATATCGGAGGTCAAAGGTAAGCAGATGCTCAAGGCATTAAATGATACGCTTGAGCAAAAGGTCCGAGAGCAGACAGCAGAGATCAGATCGGCCTTAGAAAATGAGACTGAGGCGAGACAAGAATTAGAAAAATTGAATACGACAAAAAATCAATTTGTCCTGATAACTCAACACGGTATTCGAGGCCCGATTCAAAACATTTCGGAATCGACAAAATCGATTATCTCTACATTGCCCAAGACAAAACAAAATCTTCTCAAATTGGAGATTGATGGACTAAAAACCAGTCTGCAACGATTGGAAAAAATAAATGATGACTTCGTCAATGTCGCAGACTCAAATACAAATGACAAAATTTTGAATTTGGAGGAAACTGACATTTTGAACATTATCGAATCAATCGTTGATGAAATGGCAATTGCAATAAAAAAGAAGAAGATCGAGGTAACAATAAACCGCAATGAAAAAGATTGGATCAGGTGCAATATCGATAAGAACAAGATTTATAACGCGCTACTGATCATCATTGAAAATTCAATAAAATACAATATTAGAGCAGGCAAAATTATCATTGATTCAAAAATTGAAAACAATCAGCAGAAAATCGAGATTATTGATACTGGTATAGGCATCAGTCGCGAAGAATTGACTAAAGTTAATTCAAATCATTTCTACAGAAGTACTGAAGCCAAAGAGATCAATCCTTTCGGCATGGGCATAGGATTTTCTGTTGCAAAAGCAATCATCGAGGCTCATCGTGGCAAAATTGAAATATATTCTATGGGTCAAAATCAAGGTAGTACAGTCAAAATATATTTACCTGTGAATTATTTGAGCTTGAATATTTAATTATTTTGATATAATTTACCAACATGGAATCTCCACACAAGGAAATGGTCGCTTTCTTCACAGAATGCATTGGTATTGGCGGTATGCTATTTCTAATTGTTGGAACTGTTATACTCAAATTACTTGAAGTATTTGGAATAGTATCTATTACAATCGGCTAGCGTCGAACAATTCTACGACTACATTTCTAAATTTATTCGTCAGCCTTTTTTGATCGTCAAAATCAAAAATATCTATTTCACTACCTACATTTATAATCATATTTTGCCTTAGTCCAGCTGATTTTATTTTGCGAAATACAACAGGAATGACAGATACCTGAGTCCTTTTACAAAGAACCGCTGCCCCATCCTTGAATTGACCGATGTCTCCATTGTGATTGACTTTACCCTCTGGATAAATAACGACATTACCTCCACTTTTTATAATTTTTTGAGCTCGCTCGAGATTTTTATTTATACCAAGACCTGGAATAACAGTGAAAACTCCAAATAATGAATAAATAAAATCAATTATTCCTATTGCAGACAAGACATTCATCCAGGAATTATCAAATTTCTTGACTGCCATAAAGCGCAATGGAAGTAAATTTGAATTGTGACCCAGAATCAATCGAAAAATAAAACTGTCATAATATGAAATATGATTTGCGATGATGATCAGAGGTGATTTTGCTTTTGTCAGATTTTCTCGACCCCTTATCTCAATTCTATATATAGAGTTGTAAATGAAAAATACTATAGGCCATGTCAAAAACTGATTTATTTTTGCGAAGAAATTGATAATCCTTTCGCTAGATACTGTACGCACATCTCCATTCACATCGATTGCGTCTATTGCATGACCTGCAGTGTTTGACATATTTATTCGTAATAATATTATCACAGAGCATTGCACCTTCCAAATTTGGATAACAAATTTCTTTAGCAAGATTTTTTACAATACTGGACTTTATCAAAACCTATTTTATTAGCCATATATTTAGAATTTTATCCACAAGTATTTATTTAACTATTGACTATAGCGCTAATTTGTGCTACCATTGACATCGGAAACATTGTTCGTTGAAATATACGAACGCAAACGCCTTAATTGGCAACGAAAGGAATTAGCTGTGAAGAAGATGTTGTTTTTTACCTTCCTGTCGATGTTCGCTTTCGTGGCGAATATCTTCGGCGAAGGCGGGTGGGTGATCAGTGATTCACTGACCAACCCGCTCGGTTTTGGCGACCTGCCGAAGGTTGCCAAGATCAAGACCCTCGCGTCCACCGGTTCACCGGCTATGGACGCCGTGGGTCCCGACGGACTCCCACTCGTGCTCCCCGGCGGGAGCCCCCAGGCTGTGCGCGACTACATTGTCGCACCCCATGCTTGGGCTGGCGTGCATGGAATCAACGTGGGGATTGAAACCCCCATGGAGACCTACCAAGCAACCGCCATCAAGAGCACTCACGGGTACTCTTCGTATAGCGCGTTCCTGGATGATGCCCGGGATGGTTTTGCATCGTCCATTCAGACGTTCATTACGCGAGGGGTCGGGGTTGTCAACCCGACCAACGAGCTCAACGCGGTTGTGAGCTACCTGTACTTCGCAAATGAGGATCCTGTCCCAGGAGTACTCTACTCTCGCGTACTGTTCATCTATAAGTACCTCGGTACCTTTGGTGAACTGATCGCTGACCCTAACAGGTTTCTGAAGCTGGCGGTCGATTCCTGTCAGGTTGAAGAACCTCCGATCGAGTCCCTGATGATCGTAGGTGTCCCCAACCTGTCAGCCATCAATATGGCTGTTCAGCTTCCTGGTGGTATGGCGACCTTGAGTTGGTCGCTTGCCAACCCGAAGGTTTCAGTCCTTCAAAACTGGGTCAACAGACGGGAATGGAATATTCCTGGTCTTCTATACCTCCGAAGCTGGGTTATGGAGGGCTCGTATAGCGCACGAGTTGCGCTTACGAAGAAGGATGGCACGACTGTCGTCTACACCCAGTTTGGACAGCGTGTAGTGACGCCATCACTTTCAATCAATGGTAGCAACCTCATGGTTCTGGCACCTAGGGGATCCAACGTTATCATTGATCAATCCTCTGACTTGGTAAACTGGACTCGCTTCCGAACAGTTCAGAATATCGGGTCAGATGGAAGTACAACCCTTTCCTTGCCTCTCGATTTGTCGAGAAAGGCATCGTTCTTTCGGGCGGATAGTAACTGATCTGCCCATCATTTCGAGAAACCCCCTGTCGCAAGACCGGGGGTTGTTCTTTTTCTATTCTTTAGATTTAGATTTTAAATTTCCTTAGCATCTGATTCATAAACCTTGAGAGTTGTTTCGGCAGTTTTAACTCCCAAATCTACACTAGTACACATAATAGTAAACTTATATTCTCCAGTAGGGATAGCCGAATTGAAATCTTTTGTACCAGAAACACCTTCTGATGTCCACGAATTTATCGAATTATCGGCTGGCGATACAGTCTTGGTACACTTATATCCTACAGTATCGGCAGCTCCAGCCCATTGCTTCAACGTATTCTTCCAACTCAAACCTACTGAGCCACCCTTCTTGATAGTCAAACTTGCTCTCTTTTTTGTAGCAGCATCAGCACCAGATGATCCGATGTACATAGTGACATTTGGATCTTCTACAGTTATGCCATTATTGCCACCGCAGGACTGTATATTTGATTTACCCTTTGTTGCAGAATTTACACCAATATCAATAGCTGTGAGCGTGACCGTATACTGACCGGCAGTATTGAAGGCATGATCCTTTGATCGAACAGAAGAATCAGTCTCTTCTGATGCTGTACCATCTCCCCAATTCCAAATAAACTTATATGTACTTGCAGGTGAGAGATTGCCGACTACAGTAACAGTAGCTTTATCACCTGTAATAACTGTTGTAGGAGCAGTGGTACATGGATTTCCATTATCCCATGTGATATTTACATTGTTTGGAGTATAAGAACATTGAGGAACCAAAATCTCTGCCTTACCAAGTTGTCTGACTTGTAGATTGGCCGTAAGTGTTCCACCATTCAAAACATAATCCTTATCGAAATATGGTGCACTTGCCCAGGTACCACTATTGTCCCATTGATACTCATAATCGCCAGAACCACCCACTGCAGCGGCAGAAAATCTAACTTTACCGTTTTGGAGATCGGCTCCGGTACATGAAGCGCTAAATGAAGTCGTGCTTGTCGAAGCGTTTATATTTAACCAACCGACGACATCAGAACCCCATGCCATACCACTTATAACTCCCGTATCAAGATCCATTCTTGGACCATCGTATCTTATAGCGCTTTGAGCTTTTGCAATCCATGATTTGAACATTCCGCCATCATTTTTGGCTAGAGAGGTATGGTTTGTTCCAGACAATTCTATCCAACCATCCCAACCATCCGTTCTAGAATTCATAGTACTACAATCTGCACCTGTAGTAGCGGTCTCTCCGCCGACTGTACCAGCACAAGCTCGCGCCCATCCAGTAACTTCTCCAGTATCGAGATTAAGATTTGCTTGAGTACCAGCCGATCCGGTCGTTGGAAATCCAGACAATCCACCAAATTTGACCCAACCAATATTTGATGACCATCCATAGCCAGTAAGATCACCAGTAGTCTGATTTACCGCAACATCATTTAGATTGATCCAACCAATAGTACTTGACCATGCCCAGCCATTGAGATTGCCTGGGCTAGCTTTTGTGATAAATACCTGATCAGTCGATGAGCTCGAACCACCATCGTTCTTTACATATGCTCTGAAATGATAAGTAAGGCTCGGAGCAAGACCGCTTACATTGATACTAAATGAACTAGGAGCATTGTATGTACCATTTTGTTTTGTGATCGTGCCGTAGTTTTGAGTCAATCCATATTCAAAGCCTCTTTCCGTCGCAGTACCTGACTGCAACCAGCCCTTGAGTGTAGCTCCAGATCTTGTCACATTTGTCGAAGTAGCTGTAGTAGATGCGACCGGAGGAGTAGGAGATGGTGTAGGTGTTGCTACCGGACAAGCATCGGTAGTAAATGTCGCATCGGCAGTATTTTTCCTTCCTACGGAATTTTCGGCGAATCCGCGGAAGTGATATGTGGTTTCACATGATAATGATGAGTTTGGTAATGCTATAGCAAATGTTCCGACATTATATGGACCTGATGATTGTGTAATATTTGTACCATAATTAGATGTGAGTCCGTAATTGAATCCTCTACTCGTCACCGGATCTCCACCATTTGATGTTATCTCTGCATTGAGAATTGCTGTTGATGAACCGATCGAGGTTGCAGATGTATTTGTAATCGTAGGTGACGTAGTACATGCAGGAGTGGAGAATGTCTGCAATGATCCGAAGGCAGTATCACCTTCATTTGTAGCAAATGCCTGATATTGATAAGTATTACCGCAAGTCAATGTGGCTGCTGTGTTTGAGCCACAAACACCACCCGTTGTCAGATTGTAGGCACCTGTGCCAAATGATCCATCTTCACAAATGACACTTGTATATTGTCCTATACCATACTGAAATCCTCTCCTTGTAACCGGTGCGCCTCCTATGCTCGAAATATTTGCGTTAAATTTTGCACTTGTAGCTGTGATGTTCGTCGTACTATCTGTGGAAACAACAGGTGTTGGTGTAGGTGTCGGGGACACGCTCGGCGATGGACAAACAGCTGTAGCAAAAGTACCATCCGTCGTATATGATGTTCCGGCTGAATTTGTACCGTATGCACGGTAATGATACGCGGTGTCGCAGGTCAAACCTGTTAATGTTGCACTAAATGAACCAGTGCCGTAATTTCCAACAGTCTGATTTACATTTTGGCCATAAGTATTTGTGAGGCCCCAATTGAATCCTCTAGCCGATAGATTTTCACCATTAGTCGAGGCTACATTTGCAGAAATTGTAGAAGTTGTCGCCGTTATAGATGAAGATCCTAAACTATCGATGGTTGGAGATGTTATTGGAGTAGGACAGGCCGATGTTGTAAGCGTCTGATCGGACGATGAAGCAGTACCTGCTGAGTTTTTAGCATATGATCTGAAATGGTAAACAGTACCGCAAGTCAAACTCGAAGCAGATCCAGTATATGCGCCTGTAGAAAATGATCCACTTTCTGTTATGTAATTACCATAAGAAATTGTAGTTCCATATTCGAAACCTCTAACTGTAACTGTACCATTATTTGTAGATGTAATATTACCATTTAGAGTTGCGGAATTGACCGTTATTGATGATGCTGTTGGTCCAGCTAAACTAGGCACCGAAACTGGAGTGGGTGAAGGTGAAGGCGAAGGACAAGCCGATGTTGTAAATGTTTTATCAGGAGCAGTGGTATTTGGACCGATACCATTGACCGCATAAGGATGATAGTGGTACAAGGTACCACATGTAAGCCCAGTTGCAGTAAGTGTATAAAATCCAGCACCGAACGAACCATTTTCTGAGACAGTCTGGCCATACATAGTGGTTGTGCCATATTCAAATCCTCTAGTCGTAACTGGATATGAAACTCCACCAGTAGATGTAATTGAAGCACTAAGCACAACTGAAGTTGTAGAAGCAACGGCTGTAGTATTTGCCGCAATTACTGGAACAGTTGGACATAACGAAGTTCTAAATGATTGAGTGCTTCCAGTACTGGATCCAACAGCATTATAAGCAATAGCTCTGTAATTGTATGTAGTGTTACATGACAACACTGGCGCTGGAACACCTGCACAAGATCCATTTGTGCTTAATGTATAACTTCCGGTTAAAAAAGAACCCGTTTCACAAGTTGAATCTAAAAAAACAGATGAAGTTATAGGTTTTATTTGAAAACCACGCTTAACTATTGACCCGGTACCAACTAAAGTAACATTACCTGTTAGTACTGATGAGTACTCTGTAGTTGATGTGGAGCTGACTGTAATCACAGTAGGATATGTCTCTGCCTTCGCTATACCACTACCTGAAACTAGTGCGATAACCGCGATTACAAAAGATACAATTAGCTTATTTTTTATTTTCATGTAGTAGAAATTAAAATGACAAAATGAGTGCTTATATACATTTTAACTCATGCATGTATAGAGAGCGACTTATAATGTGGATAATTAAATTTCTTTTTCTTCAGGATCAAAGACATTGAGAAGAACCGAAGCCTTCTTTGTACCTCCACCATTGCTTGTACAAGTGATTTGGAATTCAAATTTGCCTGTAGTAGGTGTATTCATGCCACTGACATCACCGACACCATCGTATGTGGTCCAAGTAGCTGTCCAATTTGATTTTGCAGGTGACTCTAGTGAATTTGAACAGGTATATCCGGCAGGATTGTTTGAATTGTCGACATAGACGCTATTGTATTTTGGTAATGTGTTAATCCATTTTAGACCAAAATTATTGCCCAACTTGGTCCTGTATTGATTTTGACTTGCAAGATTGCCATTTGCACCAATTTTGAGACTCAATTCCCTATTTATGATATTTGCATTTGCACATTTGATATCGGAAGCGACGACACCGATAGCATCTCTTGCTTGGACATAAATGGTCGTATTAGCAGACTTCGCAAAAGTATAGGAATGAGGCGAGACGAAATCCTCAAAGCCATTTCCAGCATTGAGTTTGTATGTATATGGACCGCCATTGCCTCCCCATACACCGCTAAGAGCTATAGTTACAACATCACCAACATAGAAAGTAGCGGTCTTATCCTTATCATATGGTACTCCATTTATCGTGCAATTGCCGGTAATCGTATCTGACTTGCGATTTATTGTAGGACAGATAGGAGTGAATGTCTCAGCGGTATTGTTGTCCTTGATAATTAGGGAAATTGTTTCAAATGATTTATTGGATTTTGGAATCGTATAAGTGCTATTTGATGAATAGTCATTGTTTCCCCATTTGTATGAAAATTGCCCACTACCACCTACAGTATTTGCAGAAAATATAACATTACCAGATCCGTCGGCTCCTCCAGTACAAGTACCAGAAAATGGTCTATTGCTATCTGGCCTGGAACCAAACTTGATCCAACCGACGACATCACTACCCCAAGCAAAACCTGTAACTTCACCGGTTTTCATATCCATATGTGATCTATCAGCGCTATTTTTGTCATCATTTAGCTCAATCCAACCATCCCAGCCATCCGTCCTAGAATCCATAGACCTACAGTCTGCTCCAGTCGTAGGTGTCTAAGATCCAACTGTGCCAGCACAAGCCCTTGCCCAGCCTGTGATAACACCCGTACTTACATTGAGCTTGGCCTGTGTCGGCTTGGCGCCATTTGTGGGGAAATTTGATAATCCGCCAAATTTAACCCAGCCGATATTGTTTGACCAACCGTACCCCTCCAAATATCCACCGTTCTTATTTATTTTTATATCTCGAAAATCTATCCAACCAATAGTAGATGACCAACCCCAAGTCCCCAAAGTATCAGGCACTGGAGTAGGCGTGGGTGTGATAGTAGGAGTAGGTGTCGGAGTTGGGCACTCTGGTGTCGTGAAGGTATGTTTTATACCCGTAGCACTGCTATCTTTATTTTGCACAAAAGCTTGAAATTGATAATCTGTAGCACATTTGAGAGTGGCTGATGGTACACCATCACAACTACCTCCTGTAATGAGGCTATAATTACCAGTCAAAAAGGAACCGCTTTCACATACCTTGCTGGTATATGTATTGTCATTTGTTTTTGGACCAAAATTGAAACCTCTTTTCTTTATTACCAGACCGGCACCACCTGTATTTGAGATATTTGCAAATAAGGTTGCATCGGTCGGTGAATTATTGACTGCATTCATAGTCGAGACCGCTGGCGTACCCTCAGCATTTACTGATCTTGTGAGAGAAACAAAACAAATCAGTACAAAAAAGCTATTAAATAGAAAACTAGAAAAGACTTTATTCATTTGTATAATTGTAACTCAATCCTGCAAATTGATACATCTTTTTGTGGATAAGGTTAGTGGTTAGTGACTAGGATTTAGCCACTAGAAATTAGCGATTAGGAATCAGCGACTAGCATTTAGCCACTAGTGACTAGTTTCTGGAGCGTGCATCATTCGAAAGTATACTGTTCGGAAAAAATTAGACAGGCCACTTTTCTACGATGAGAAGTTTTTTGTTTGAAATTGGAAGACTGGACCAAATCTCTTCTGTTACAAATGGCATGAATGGGTGAAGAACCTTCATTGATTTTGTAAGAATATGCAACAAAGTCTGTTTGCGTGACAAAATATCATGCTCATTGCCACTAGACATGACTTTTTTGCTTTCTTCTAGGATAAGATCTGCGAAATTGTGCCAAATATAGTGATAGATCTTCTCGCTGGCAATATAGAATCTAAAATTGTCCATATCAGATGTTATATCCTTGATAATATTATCAAGTTCATCTATAAGTTTTTTGTCTGCTTCGCTAAAATTGTGAAATTCAGGCTCGAATTGTACAACCTTTGTACCCTCGATAACCTCACCTTTTGGACCCAAACCTTCGGCTGTAGACAAGACAAATCTAGTAACATTCCAAATCTTATTTGCAAATTTTTTGTATGCCGAAACTTTGTCATCTGATAGCGCAAGCGATGTACCGGGGGTATTGCCAACCACCATACCGATACGAAAGGCGTCAGTACCATATTTCTCGGTAAGGTCGAGGGGATTGATGACATTTCCCTTGCTCTTACTCATCTTTTGACCTTTTGCATCGAGGACCATGCCATGCATATAGACTGTCTTGAAAGGCAAATCACCAGTAACATAAAGACCAAGCATTATCATACGCGCAACCCAGTGGAATATATCACCGGCTGTCTCCATAACCTGAGTGGGATAAAAATTTCGGAAATCCTTGCCATCTGGATATGCCAAAGTAGCGAAAGGCCATTGGCTAGATGAAAACCAAGTATCAAAAGTATCTTTATCTTGTCTTACTTCACCACCACATTTGTTGCACTTTGAAATTTTATTGTCTAGATCGACATAACCCTCTTCACACGCATCACAAATTTTGGCAGGAATAGGGATACCCCAGACAATTTGTCTTGAGATATTCCAATCTATAATATTTTCCAGCCAGTGTTCGGTGATCTTCTTGAAATGTTCTGGATAATATTTGACATCGGATCGAATAGCCGACAATGCTCGATCTGCCAAAGTACGCGTTTTGACAAACCACTGATTTTGAATTTGTGGTTCGATAGTAGTACCACATTTGTAACAAGTATGGACTATATGTTTGTAATTTTCATCGACTTTTTCGACAAGACCTTTTGATCGTAACTTTTCGATGATCATTGGTCGCGCTTTATTGATATGAATACCAGCAAATTCACCAGCAATTGGCAATAATTTGCCCTTTTCATCAATAATCTGTTCTTTGTCTAGATTGTGTCGATTTGCAATTTCGAAATCTGTGACATCATGCCATGGAGTGATAGTCATGACACCAGTACCAAATTCCATATCTATAGCTTCGTCCTTTATGATGGTGGCTGTAATAGGCCCATTGATCCACTCAAGGTCGATCTTATCGCCATGCTTATAATTGGCATAGCGCTTATCGTCAGGATGCATGACTACATATTTGTCGCCAAACTTGGTCTCTGGTCTCGAGGTGGCAATAGTGAATGGACCGTATTTGAGATAATAGAAAGGCTCAACTTTCTCTTCGTCTTTGATCTCTATATCAGCAAAAGAGGTCTGATGCTTTGGACACCAACTGATTATCCTCTTTCCTCGATACAAAAGTCCATCATCTGAAAGTTTTTTGAATGTCTTGTAAACTATATCAATAATATCTTTATCGAGCGTAAACTTTTCTCTTGACCAATCGCATGAAGCTCCAATAGTCCTTATCTGAGATTTGATATTGGTAGAATTGTCGAGAGTAAATTTCAAAATATCGTTGTACAATTGCTCTCTTTCGAAATCGAAACGGCTTTTGCCTTCTTTCTCAAGCTTTTTTTCGTATACAACTTGAGTTTCGAAGCCGGCATGGTCAAGTCCTGGAAGCCATAAAGTCTTGTAGCCTCTCATTCGCTTGTAGCGAGTAATGATATCTTCAATAGTCATAACCAAACCATGTCCAGCATGAAGAGAACCGTTGGCATTTGTCGGAGGCATGATAATGGTAAAAGGCTCAGCGTCGCTCGCTGTATGACCCGCTTTTATACAATTGTCTGGATTATAAAAACCGCTTTTCTCCCAAATTTCACTAATTTTCGGCTCGGTTTCCTTTGGATTGTAGGGTTTCAAAAATTTTCCGTCCATTGTTTGATATTAACAAAAAAGTGGGGGTTTTGAAAGAGAGGTAGGTAAAAGAAAAGTCAAAGCTCAAAAGTTAAAGGGTATAAGATTAGGTTTAAAGTATAAAGTTTTAGCACAAAAATACTGACGACACCTGCTATATAATACTTTAAACATTCAACCTTAACTTTTACCTTTTACCCTTTGCCTTTTGCCCTCCCGCCCTCCGTAGCCTTGGCGAAGGAGGGTAACCTCTTCCCTATTACCTGCCATTACTATACCCATACCGATTACCATAGCTCATGTAGTCATTGTAATTATGATGGTCGATATTATTGTATCCACGACTATATCCATATGAATTATTGTAATAGCTTGGACTGTAATAGTTGCCATAATAACCCCCATAGTATCCGAAACCATAACCTCCATAATATCCGAATGAAGGGATCGAATAGCCAGGTGAATATGGCGTAGCGAAGTAAGCATCATAGCTATCATAATAATCACCATAGCTACCATAACCGCTATAATATGTATCATACGACCAATACTGCGCTTGAACTGTATTTATATCAAAAAATACACAGACAAAACCTAGTGCAAGTACCAAAGCAGAAGTGTGACATATGCGTAATATATTCATAAACTTAGTATATGCCGAGTGCGTCCAATGTCAAACGATTTCCTAGTCCATTTTTGCATTTATAGTATATAATGTAGCAATGATTTATACCCATTCTTATCGCGGAATCGTCTGGTTGGACATGGAGACTCCATCAGATGATGAAGTGTCAAATATTATCAAGCGCTACGAATTGCACCCACTTATCGGTGAAGAGCTCAAGAGAACATCTTCTCTTGCTAAGATAGACTTCTTCGACAATTGTGTTTTACTTGTTCTTACTCTACCGGTGAGACGCAGGACCAAAAACGGCAATATCGAGATCGAGGACAGAGAGATAGACTTCGTCATAGGCAAAAACTTCCTCATTACATCTAGGACCGATACGATCGAACAGCTAGAATACTTCGGTAAAATCTTCGATACAAATTCAATTTTGAATAAAGGTGAGAAGATCGAACATGCTGGATACCTATTCTATTATATGGTCAAGCGTATATATGCGGGTATGGTGAGCGACCTCAAAAACATCCAGGATTCACTTTCTTCAGCTGAAGCTGGCATATACAAAGGTCACGAAAAGCGCATGGTCCAAGTCCTCTCAAACCTTAGCCATGAACTTATCGATATCAAGAGAACCGCCCGTATGCATCGCGATGTCTGGGAGAAGATGATCTTATATGAATCAAACAACTTTTTCGGCAAGGATTTCAATTCCTATATCCATGATATACGAGATGAATTCAATGTAATCCACGAACATATAGTCAATGCAAATGAACTTTTGGCCGATCTGCGAAGTACAAATGATTCGCTCCTCGATGCAAAGCAGAGTGAGACGATCAAGATGCTCACGACTGTTACGGTCATTTTTTACCCTGTAATGTTGATCGCCGCTATATTTACTATTCCGGCACGCGATATCCCAATCATCGAGACAACCATGGGTTGGTATACGCTTATGGGTATTTCGATTATCGGTACACTGTTCGTTTGGTACTTCCTAAAAAAGAAAGATTGGATATAATGCCGACATGGACATATTTTTACACAATACTCTAAGTCATAAGAAAGAGAAATTTGAACCGCAAGTAGAAGGTGTGGTTTCTATGTATCATTGCGGACCGACAGTCTACAATACTCCACATATCGGCAACTATCGCACATTTGTGATGAACGATATCATCCGCAGAGTCTTCGAATACAATGATTATAAGGTCAATCAGGTCATGAATGTTACCGACGTCGATGATAAGACAATTCGTGGTAGTAAAGAGGCTGGTATTCCATTGGAGACATTCACCAGGAAGTACGAAAATCTATTTTTGGAGGAAATACGATCTTTGAATTTCCTAATTCCTACTCACATCACCAGAGCCACCGAATATATTTCTCAAATGATCGGCATGATAGAAATTCTGCTCAATAAGGATATTGCTTATGTAGCAAATGACGGCATATATCTAAGCGTGGCCAAGGTGCAGAACTACGGCAAGCTTGCAGATCTGGACCTATCCAAAATTTCAAAAGAACGCATAACCAATGACGAATATGACAAAGATAATGCTCGAGATTTTGCTTTATGGAAATTTCGAACGGACGATGATGGACCAGTCTATTGGAAAGCGCCTTTTGGTGAAGGCAGACCAGGTTGGCATATAGAGTGTTCGGCAATGTCAAAGGCGGTGCTAGGTGATACCATCGATATTCATACCGGTGGAATAGATCTTATATTTCCCCACCATACAAATGAAATCGCTCAATCTGAGTGCACGACTGGCAAAACCTTCGTCAGATATTGGATCCATGGCGGTTTCGTCAATATGTCAAACGAAAAAATGGCCAAGTCAGCAGGAAACTTCTATCGAATCGACGATCTAAAATCCAAAATGATTTCCCCGCTCGGCTTTCGATATTGGTTATTAACCGCTCACTATCGATCTCCGATCAATTTTACAGAGGAAGCAGTCTTGGGTGCTCAAAACGCTTTGATCAAGATGCTCAAATTTGTCATGAAAATACAAGGCGTAGGTATTATAAATCCTGATTACAAAAATAAGTTCAATAGTTTCATCAATGATGATTTCAATATGCCAGAAGCAATCGCTCTAGCTTGGAAGCTCATAGCTGACGATAAGGTTAGCGACGAAGACAAAAAAGCTACCCTCATCGATTTTGATCGGGTATTTGGTCTAGGGCTCGGCACAATACCTGCAGAAGAAAAAACCGAAATTCCTCCGGAGATTATGGTCCTTGCAGAATTGCGCCAAAAAGCACGAGCGGACAAGGATTGGGCAAAATCTGACGCTATACGAAAAGAGATTCAGGATAGAGGCTACGATGTGATAGATAAGAAAGACGGTCAGGAAATCATCGCTTTATAGTTTCTTGCTAGGTTTAACCTTGCAAGAAAAATTTTAGACTTTTTTCATAACTTTTTTATCAATTTTTTAGACAAAATTCAATTTATCTTCAGATAAGGTTGATATTATTTTCCTGCCTGCATTTATTATTTAATATTGAAATATGACATTAGAACAAAAAGACATAGAGATCATAGAACATCTCATATACAAAAATAGCGATGATATCGCCATATCGATAGCACGAAGTTTCGAGAGACTAGAGAAACATGTCATGGATAGTGAAGGTCGACTGCACAATCGCCTATCAGAGCTAGACGACAAGCTCGATGCTACTAGGCAAGATATTAGCGACAATCTTGGAGATATGAAGGAAGAGATTCGCGATACAATTCGCTACAAAAATTCAGAGCTATATGAAAAATTCGAATCAAGCTAATAAAACGATACAATCTAATACTTGCGGATCACACCACGAACGATAGCAGCGATCCGAAGTGAATATGATGGATAAATAGGTTTGTATGCATTGTTTGCAGGCTCCAAATATACTGAGCTCCCCTTCTTGCGATAATATTTCATAGTCCAACCACCATCAACCTCAGCTATGACGATATCACCCGGCTTCGGATCGCCCTTGCGTTCTGCTATGACCAAATCTCCCTCTTGGATACCTGCATCTATCATCGAATCACCCTTTACTTCAAGTAAATAGGTATTGAGCTTGTCCCGAATAAGTAAGCTATCGAGACTTACTGTATCGGTACCTTGCTCATCTACTGTAGTCGGTATACCCGCTTCGACAAGTCCAAGTAATGGAATCTCATTTGTCAGACGAAGAGGTACAAGTCTTCCTGACTGTCCTTATCAAGGAGACCCTCATCTATCATCTTATTTACGAGTTTGTATACGGCGTTTTTGGAACGGAAGCCCACCAGCGTCATAATCTCAGAATAGCTTGGCATACGCTTTGTCCTCTCATAGAAGTTCAATATTTGCTTTTTGTACTTATCAAACATGTGAATTATCGATAAAGAAAGCTGGCGAAACCTAGTGATGAGAACCACGAACGCCTACTTTCGAGACTATCGAGCTCTCTCATAAGGAACTTGTGTCTGCGACTCAAATCCTTGTATGAAAGACCTTGTATAATCCTCATATCAATCAATCTATTTAGTCTCTTAAGCTCAGATCTAATTGCTCTTAATGTTTGATATTTGCTCATAGTTTTGTATTAGCTTCTATGCAAATATTATAAGTGAACGCTCGTTCACCAGTCAAAGAATTCTGTGGATAACTAGAAAATCTAGTATATAAATGTTAGAGCCTTACCTTTTTTATCACCTCTTCCTGTCCTACCGATACGATGGACATAGTCAGCATAAGTAGCTGGCAATTCGTAATTGATGACATGACTAACATCAGCTATATCGAGACCTCGAGCGGCAACGTCGGTCGCTACAAGTACTTGAATATTTCCATCTTTGAATAGCTTCAAGGCCTGTTGTCTCTTTGAGTGATTTTTGTTGCCATGAATAGACTCTGCTTTGAGGCCTTTCTCTATAAGCATTTTTGATAGTCTTTCGACACCATGTTTTGTACGACCGAAGACAAGCACTTTGCTAAAATCTTTTTGCAAAAGCAAATCATGCAAAATTTGTAACTTATCCTTGCCCTGAGTACGGACTACGTCTTGTTCGACATTTCTAGATGTATCACCAGTCTTGACCGAAATGCGTATTGGTTCCTTTAGGAATTGATTGATTATATTGTCTATTGTCGAATCGACCGTAGCAGAAAAGAGTAAAGTTTGTCTTTCCTTCGGCATAGCATTCATGATCATCTTCATATCATTTACAAATCCCATATCAAGCATCCTATCTGCTTCATCAAGAACGAGATTCTTGAATTCTATAGGTAGGATCTTCTTACGATCGATAAGATCCTTCAATCTTCCTGGGGTACCGATAATAAAGTTTGTCTTATATCTAAGACTAGAAATCTGCTTACCGATGGACATACCACCTACACATGAGACGGAGTACAAATTCATACCGAATGATAGGCTTTTGAATTCCTGTTCAATCTGTAAGGCCAATTCGCGAGTTGGGACAATGATAAGCACTTTTTCATTTGGCTGGGCAAGTACTTTATTTATGAGAGGAATAAGAAAAGCCGCTGTCTTACCCGTACCAGTATTTGCTATACCTACAAGATCATGACCCTTCAAGATCAGTGGAATTGATCTATCTTGAATCGGCGACGGCATTGTATATCCCTTAATGATGATTGCCTTTTTCAATCTTTCATCAATAGCAAAATCTGCAAATGAATGTTCCGGCTTATAGACCTGAGCTCTCTCTTCGACGGTTACTTTATTCACAAATCTTGAAGGATTGAGATACTCTCCTACAGGGCCTCTTCTCTGAAAATTGCCATTTGGCCTACCACCCGTCCGACCATGACGAAAACCTCCATTTTGATTGGAATTTTTCGAAAAACCGCTTTTAGAAAAATTAGGTTGATTACCTCTATATCCAAATGATCTTTTCGCACCATGTGCCCTTGCACCCTTTGACGAGCTAAACTTATTATGCATTATTTGGCTAATATTAATATATCAGTCAACTTTTGTCAATATCCCTGCATATGAGCGACATATGCAAATAAGAAAGACCCCCGCGAACGAGGGTCTTTTGTATGTCGGAATAGTAAACTCATTTCCTCCTCTTGAGTACAACGAGTGATCCGATGATCAGGCATAAGCCCGATACAATCCACGATGTAGATATTCCATACAGTTGTGCGACGACACCACTTACCAAAAGTCCGATCGTACCACCCACATGGTGGGCAATCGAACAAAATGAAACAATTGTCGCTCTCTCACTTGAAGGAACTCTCTTGTGAATATAATTATCCATGTATGGACCAAGACAACCTCTTGGAACCTCATGAAGCAGGAATAGGATTACCATCATCCAATTTCCCGTTGCAATAACTGAACAAACGATTAGCAAGCCCACGCTTGCATGCAAAAGAACAATAACAGTACCTTCTCGATCTCTAATCATGAACTTAGAGGCGAGGTATGATCCAATAGCCAGCATAACCATCATCCCGTTGTACAAGTACCCGAGATGAACGTCAGACATGCCATTATTCCTGAAATATGGTTGCCAGTACATATTCAGGGCTTGAACAGCAAAAATCTGAAAACCGGTTATTAGGAGAATAAAGCGGACTGATTTGTCATTTACGCCATACTTAATGCTCGATTTTGCAATCTCTTGCATAGAGACAAGACCACCTTTCCAAGATAACTTTGCTCGTACAAAGTATACTTCTTTCATGATTGTAGAGGCAGCAATAGCAGTTACAGCCATTACCATACCTGCAAAAAACCATGGAAATGTGGAATTGTAATGCATGAGATAGGCACCTAGTAATGCTCCTAGTCCACCACCTACTTTATTTACAACAGATTCCCGTCCGAAGATATGATTGAATTGACCTTCATATCCATGATATTTCAAGCTATCAACAAGCCATGCTTGAAAAGCCCCGCTACGGAATGTATGTCCAACAGCTCCAACCATCTCTGCTAGGACAAATCCCACGAACGTCGATGAGGATCCATAGACAACCATACTTAGACTCAGCAGTGCGCAAGCCACAACAAATGAAGCTTTGCGACCAAAAACATCCGCAAATGCGCCTGTCGGAATCTCACAAGTAAACAAGGTAACGTAAAAAATTGCGTTAACTAAATTTACCTGAAATAGATTCAAACCGTGATTGATCAAGTACGAAGCATGGATCGCACTTATGATTGACATACCACCAGCACTAAACATAAATGACAATATGTAGTACTGATTGATTATCCGCGAGTATTTCGTATCCATCTGTATTCCTTTGTTTTGAGGTTCTGTTTACTGGACTAAATTGAAAAATCCCAACTTATGTCCAGTCGGGATTTTTCTTAAACGATTAGAATTAAATTAGATTTAATTAGAAGAAATATCGCGACTGGTCACAATATGATAGTGAATTTTTGAATCCACTGAAAAATAGCCCCAAAGACTAATTTGGTGGCACATATTTGTATTCGCGATATATCTTTTTGCGGTCATGCTTAAATAATATGTCATATATTTATCTCTGTCAATATCCCTGCACATGTGTGACATATGCAAAGCACCCAATTACCTAATCACCTTATCCAAAATAGGATAGACTTTCTGGGCAATAAGGGCGTAACCGGCATCGTTGGGATGTACAGCATCGGACATATAATTTGTATTCCAGATCAAGCCACTCAAAACATCATCCACATAAGCTGTGCCATATTGCTTGCTTAGCCTCTTATACATAGATTTGAAATTGTCTTGGATAAGACCACCTCTAACCCCCAATAAAATCACGATAGCTCCCTTTGATTGAAATGATTTTATCAATTTGGCCAGATTGATCTCAGTTTCATCTTTTGAAATTTTCTTTAGATAATCATTGCCACCAAGAAGTAGCAAGACTACTTTTGGATTGTAATTATTGACGACATTTAACCTTTCCAAACCATCATAAGTGGTATCACCTTTGTGACCAAGGTTGATAATCGGTCTTTGAATCTTCTTCGATAGAAGAGAAATGAAATCATTGCCACTGCTTGATCCGACCCCCTGCACTAGACTATCACCATAAGCGATGATGTCGGTTCCATTTGAAGGATAATTTGTAATATTCCTCCTTGGACCAAAAGCAAAAAGTGCCAAAAATAGCAAAAGGATAATTCCAAAGATGATAAGAGATCGATTATTCATTATTTTTGAATTACTTTGCCGACACTATTGACTTCGAATGTAACAGTTTTACCGACACTAGGCTGTACAGAAAAAGATTGATTTGGTTTCCTATCGACAAAATTTACGACTAATTTGCCCAAAGCTAGATTTGAACTCTGTGGAGCTATCCTATCACCCAATAGAAATGCATTTGTAGTATAAGTCTTGTCCTTGTTTGAAAGTGCTATGATTTCGTAATAAAAAGATCCTGAACCACCGCTGTTTTGGACTACGATATAACCATAATCGATAAGTCCATCACGGTTGAGATCGCCGCGGACTTCATTGCCAAAATATCTTGTAGAAATAGTATACTTATCGTCCGGTGAGCGTTTCTCCTCGTAACCATTTTTGAGACTAACTACGATATTATTTATTTCAAATGTTGAGTTTTTTGAATTGAAGGCGGAGGAATTGACCGTGCCTATAGTC
>CAZPKQ010000005.1:0-18916 GCA_964587205.1 uncultured Candidatus Saccharibacteria bacterium
GCATAGCGCCAGTTTGTCTCAGATTGTGGTTCTACTCCAGCCACTCCATCGAAGACCACTACAGCTCCGTCTAGAACGCGCAAAGAACGCTTGACCTCTACTGTGAAGTCGATGTGTCCAGGAGTATCGATAATATTGAATCTAACTTTCTTCGAAGTATCGGTCTTCGGCATATATGTCGGATTCCAAAAACAAGTAATGGCGGCTGCGGTAATAGTAATACCCCTTTCCCTTTCTTGTTCCATCCAGTCAGTGACCGTATCTCCCTCATGCACTTCACCAATCTTATGAGTCATCCCTGTGTAATAGAGAATTCTCTCGGATGTGGTTGTCTTTCCGGCATCAATGTGTGCAATGACTCCGAAATTTCGCACCCTATCTAGTGAATAATCGCGATTCATGTTTTTAATTTTAAAACTTAAATCTAAAATCTTAAATATTTTTACTAATAATGTTTTAGCATTGACTGTAATTATACAATCAACAGGTCAAATAGAGTATGTCTTACTGAATAATTCACTACCAAGCAAAATGGGCAAAGGCCTTGTTTGACTCGGCCATCTTGTGGACATTTTCACGCTTTTTGACTGCTTCACCCTCATTTTTTGAAGCGGAGATGATCTCGTCAGCTAGCTTTTCGTGAATTGGAGCACCTTTCTTATTGCGAGCAGCTTCGATTATCCATTTCATGGACAAAGCCTGCTTCCTTTCTGGACGGACTTCACGAGGGACTTGGTAATTTGCACCACCAACTCTTCGAGAACGAACCTCCATCTGAGGAGCGGTGTTCTTTAGGGCTGATTCGAATACCTCAATAGGATTTTCGACTTTAGCCTTTTCTTTTATTGAATTCATACAATCAGAGACGATCTTGCGAGCGACATTCTTTTTACCTGATTCCATTATGTAATTTGTAAATTTTGACAATTTCAAAGAAGCGTAATTTATATCAGGCTTCAATTCTCTCTTTATGTTTAGTTTTCTTCGCATGTTTTTCAATCTTAAATTTTAAATCTAAAATCTGAGCTGAGATATAGACTTTATTTAAATTTGAGACTTAATTTAATTTTTAAGCTTTAGCGGCCTTTGGGCGCTTATTACCATATTGGCTTCGACCTTTGCGACGAGCTTCTACTCCCTGACAGTCCAAAACTCCACGAACAACAGAATATCTTAGTCCTACATCCTTTACACGACCACCTCTTAGCAAGACCACTGAGTGTTCTTGTAAATTGTGACCCATGCCTGGGACATAAGCAGTGACTTCCATACCATTTGTAAGTCTGACACGAGCAATCTTACGAATAGCTGAGTTTGGCTTCTTTGGCGTCTTGGTTGTAACCTTGACGCAAACACCTCTCTTGAATGGAGATGGGAAAAACTTTGGTTTGTTTTTTATTGAATTAAAAGTACGAGTCAAAGCAATAGATTTTGACTTGCGCTTAAAACGCTTTCTTGACGACTTTGTTAGTTGATTAAGTGTAGGCATTTTTATCTGGTTTTATAATATTAATAAATACGAGCAACTCCAATAGTTACTAGCTACTAGTTACCAGAAAACTAGCTACCAGTCACTAGAAGGCAATCCTGAATTCTTCACCCTTTGTAATGTGAGTTTTATTACAAAAGATTACTCATTCTTGCCCTAATATATAAGTAATTAGGACTCAAGTACCCTATCATATTTATTGATCCGTGGCAATTATTGAGAGAAATCAGGCAAGCTCTTATTCCAAAAGTGTTTTAGACCAAAAAGACTACTTCCTGGATTTGGATACAAACCAGAGCTCAATCTGTCATAAACCCCATATGGATCCATTCTATAACTATAGCCTTTGCCGATTATATGTAGCTCGAAATGTAGCTGATTTATCCCTTTTGCATTACCAGTATCACTTGCCGCTCCCAACAAAGTCATATTTTTGATAAATAAACCCCGATCATTATTGAAATCCTTTGAATAATAAGGGATATTTTCTGGTATATCATCCAAATGAGCATATAGTGTATTGAAGCCATCTCCCCTATTGTCTCTATATCTCACTACCACAAACTTACCCCAAGTCTTGCCAAATCCACGAACAGCAGTGCCAGAATGAGCAGAATAAACATTAAATTTGTTGTAATCTTGACCTTCTTTTTTTACATAATCAATACCCCAATGCAGGTCACCAGGTGTATCTTTCAAATTTCCATCATAATATGAATATCCTTCAGCAATCGTAATATTATCTTCTTGTCTAAAAGGATAGTTGGTCAAAAAAGGAGAATTGAATCTGCTTAAGAGTGGGATACTCGGTATATATGCCAATAATCGGTCTTTTTGTATATATGAAGATCCAAAATTTCTATTTGAAGAATAAGCGAAGGAGAAAAAACCAAATACTAATGTCAAAAGCAGAATAGCTAGGTATTTATTATTTGTATGTGAAGTCCTCATATATTTATCCCTGTAATAATGCCAAACATAATCAAAACAAGTGGTGAAATAATCTTCCAAAGCGCAAAAACAACAATAAGTATAAATATGGGAGCATAACTTTCCAAAACGATCCTTAATTTGCCATATTGATCCTTTAGGAAATAAAACAAAACCTTTGATCCATCAAGAGGTGGTAAAGGAATCAGGTTGAATATAGCCAAGACCAAATTGATCATGACTATATATATAGACATCTCAATAAAAGGACTTGGGCCAGAATTAACAAATGTGTACCTAATAATTGTACCGAAAACTAAAGCAATTATAAGATTGGAACCTGGTCCAGCAAGAGCAATTAGTAATTCTCCCAGTCTTCTGTTTTTGAGATTGTATGGATTGTACTCAACTGGTTTTGCCCAGCCAAAAGTAAAACCAGACAAGGACGTGATAATCGGTACAACGATAGAGCCGATCGGATCAATATGTTTCAATGGATTTAGAGTTAGCCTCCCCTGTAGTCTGGCAGTAGGATCACCTAGATAATTGGCCATATAACCGTGAGCTATTTCATGGAGGATGATAGAAAAGATTAAAATTAGAAATGAGATTATTGTTGTCATTTTGGCTATTTATTTGGTTTTATATATTTACCTAAGCTCTCTTGTCTAATAAACATCCTTATGTTAGCATAGCATTCTAAATACTTTTATGGCAAAAATCTGCGAAATAACAAAAAAGCGCTCAATAGTCGGAGGACGATACTCCAACAGGACTCGTGCTACCCAATTTAACCCTTGTGGCAATATCAGAAAGTACCCAAATATCCAAAGGAAAAGGATATACGTACCAGAACTCAAGAAAACTTACATCCTAAATATTTCCGCTAGAGCATTGAGGACAATAGAGAAAAACGGCGCTTTTGCCACCCTCAAAAAAGCTGGCATAATCTAATCTAATTTGTGAGGAAAGAATCACTATCCAACTTTGTGATAGTGATTTTTTCGTTTGTGATATTTATCTTTACGGTCTTGTTTTCTATATTGTAGCGATCGCCACTCGATATCTGAGAGATATTGTCTTTTTTGGTCTTGGTATTGCTCGAGCTATTATTTGTTTGGGTAGCTCTATCCTTTTCGGAATATATCAGATATTTTGGTTTGAAATTTTCATTTAGTAATTTTGTAACTTGGCCAGGACGATTGCCACCGAAATATATGAGAACATCGGTATAATCCCCCATCCAATTGAAAGCCAAGTAGTTTTGGATTTTTTGGCTTATATTGTCGAGATAAGTAATAACCTTGTCTTTATATTTTATATTGAATAATAACTCTGGAGGACTAGACTTGGCGTATTTGAATGAGGAGCGTTCTACAGGAAATAATACCTCGATAGTCAAATCTTGAGATAATGAAATATGATCGCCAGACTTGAGCTCAGAGACAGGAAGCGACAAGGTATGCGAGACAAGATCGATGAAACTTCTATATATAGAATCTGTCCCTGTGGTTGTCTGATTGTAAGTATCGTGATACTTGGGTAAATAAACCTCCGCGACCGAATATCTCTCCAAGACTGGTATAAGACCACCTATGGAGTTTTTGTCCATGGATGTTGCAATGATCGTATCTATGCGTCTAGAATAAAATGGTAAATGATAAGCCAATTTATTTAGGATTTCGGTATTGTATCCTCCATTGATAAGTATGCGCTTATCATCAGGAGTACGAACAAAAAGTGCATGACCAAATTTGAGATCTATGACATAGACCTCTAGGCCCTCTCGATGACGATCTTCATTGTATGTATACATAGCCACAAGTCCGGTCAAAGTGGTAGCCCCTGCGACAACCATTACCGGCTTCAAATACTTTTTTATTTTCATAAAATGAGTCTATCAAACCGAAATGAAATTTTAATGAAGAAGTTATGAAAAAAGAATAAAATCTATTTATTTTGAAGCGCAACAAAGAAATGTCGTTGCTAGCAAAATTTAATACAGCTATAATTACAAATATATGAAACAATTCACACCAAAAGCGTTCAATATTCCTCAATTAAAAGGTATTTCAACAAAAAATATCGAGGAGCACCTCAAGCTCTACCAAGGTTATGTCAAAAATGCCAATCTTGTCATCGAGAAGATCAATGAATTAAAAAGTGATCCAGACAAAAACATCTATATTATAGGCGAATTAAATCGTCGTTTTAGCTTCGAATACAACGGCATGAAAAATCACGAGCATTATTTCTCCTCTTTCGAAGGCGGTCCAAATCCCCTCAGAGATGGCAGATTGAAAGATCTCATAATCGAAACTTGGGGAGACTTCGAAAATTGGCAAAAAGAATTCAAAACCTTGGCTATGACTCGAGGTATTGGTTGGGCAATGCTCTACTGGGACGACCAAGACCAGAGACTGATCAATTCTTGGGTAGACGAACAACACCTGGGCCAACTTCAAAATTGCACACCGATAGTAGCACTAGATATGTGGGAACATTCGTATGTTGCGGACTATATGCCATCCGGCAAGAAAAATTACATAGAAGATTATTTTTCCAATCTAAATTGGCAAAAAGCCGAAAGCAACCTCAAATAGCTTTGTCGATATTTGGTTTTGGACGAATATTTGCGTATATAAAATATATTGCGATAATCAGATAATATCCGTATACAAAATATATGCTCAAATTGTCGTACCTAAATATAGCAAAAGGTATGCGAGCAAAATATCTGACAATCGAAATCTCATATTTCAAAAATATGTAAGTAATAAAAGATAACGGTTTGGCAAGCGGAGCATATATAAGACCACTTGTACCAGTAAGGAAAATAAACAACATCGTCAAGGGAATTATCGGCAAAACCAAAATATTGACGACTAGACCAATAATCGAAATCTGTCCCATCTTGAAGAGTAAAAATGGAGTGACAAAAACTTGCGTAGCAAATGTAGAAGCAAAAATGCTTCTCAGACCAAATCTCTCAGTCACAAAAGAGAAAATCTTGTCGAATTTATTGCCGAAGATTATGAGTCCGAATGTCGCCAAGAAAGATAATTGAAATGATGGATCATAAAACAAAATCTTTGGATTCAAAATAAGCATCATTAGTCCAGCGAATACAAGCGCACGAAGAACTGAATAATCTCTTCGGATCAATTGGGCGAGCATAGCGATGCAGGCCATGATACATGTACGGACAACCGTAGCGCCACCGCCGACCATTGTCCCAAAAATGACAATACCGAAAGCACCGAGCGATATACCCCAGATGCGAGGAAGGAAAATCAAAACCTTGCGCAGACTATCTCCGACTATTGTGATATTGTATCCAGACAAGACTATGATGTGTATGAGACCGACCTTACGGAAATCGTCCAAAAGATCTTTGCCGAGCGATGCCTTCTCCCCCACCACGAGTCCGCTAGCAAGAGCGGCATATGGTTCTCCCAAATTTCTTTTCAAAATATTTTCAAAATTATTTTTGAATAAATAAATTCTTGAAATTAGTCTGTTGTATTTATCTATTAAATAATCTCTCCCAAAAAGTTCGTTCTGAGAAAGCGAAGAACTGGTCGAGTGTGTAGATTGGGATGCGCGAGCGATACCACTCTTCATCTCGAGATATATGTCATCTTTGGCAAGATATCCGATATAATCGAAAACATTTCGATCACCGAAGTTAAGCGGTCTTGTCACTTTACCTTCAAATGAAATGTAATCGTTGAATTGAAAACGAGGATACAATGTAGTCTTGATCCTGATCTTGGTGGAATAAGTACAATCTCGGCTTGTACTTGCAACCCAAATCTTGTCAGCGAAAACTGTAAGGCTTTGACCCGTTGACTTTTGGATAGGTTCATCTACGACAAATCCTTGGCCAGAGATTTTTTGGCCGATACAATCGAACTCATTTGGAGCTAGATCAATACCAAAAAATATCAAACGATAAATCGCAACTGCAAAAATCAGAATCCAAAAAACATAAGTTTTTTTATTCATCTGACTATTTTAATAAAGCGGTATGAAAAAAATATGAATTTATTCTAAAGAAAGAATAAATTATTTTTGCGAGGTTAAACCTCGCAAAAATTGCTTGATCAATTCGTCCTCATCTTCCTTGCTAAAAGTTTTTTTGAAACGCGCTCCTTTGACCCCTTTCACCCTCTTTTCACAGTCAGTCCAATTTGAATGAATCTCAATCTTACCATTTACCAAGCTAACGTAGGAGAAAGCTGGATTTTTTGAGTTATTTTTGGAACTTTGTCTATCATTGGCCTTTACAAGATCGTGTGAAACATTCGTAACATTTGATATTGGATAACCCGAAAGAGAACCTTTGTAAAGCTCTATCTTTACATTATCTGCAAATGAGGTTGCGATAATATCACATCTTTCATTGCCTGCTATACCGATATGACCTCCGACGTATTTGAAATCAACATCTTTGTTTTCACAAGCATTGAGCAAATCTTGCCATAAATCTTTATTCAAAACATCTTCTTTTGTTTTTGTTTTCCAGCCATTCTTTTGCCAGCCGTGTACCCATTTTGTAATTCCATTTATAACATAAGACGAATCTGTATATACAATATTTTTGCTCCCATCACTGACAGTTCTCAAAGCATTTATCACTGCAGATAGTTCCATTCTGTTGTTTGTAGTATTGGGTTGTCCACACCCTGACTCTGTGCATAAGTCCAATTCTTTATTTATAACAATTGCTCCCCAGCCACCAGGTCCCGGATTTCCCCGTGAAGAACCGTCGGTAAAAATTATATTTTCCATAAATGCAAGTATAACAAAACTCGACATAGTGCAGAAGTCAGACATGTGTTTTTGCATATGTCAGACTCCTGTCATACACCACCCCCTCCTCTACACATTTCTCAAATATGTATTTCCTCCACTCGCAAGCGAATCTCTGGTCTACCCCGAAACATTGATCTTTCTATGGAAGCAATGAGATCGATATTTGTACCATGATCAATCTTATCTGCCCACTTTTCATTTGCACCAAAAAATGAAATAGCCGAGACTTTTTGACCATTACTCTTTTTGAAAATCAATTCGACATGATCACCAGTCTTACCAAATTTATTTATTGAAATAGGATTCAATTTTCTAAATAAGAAAATTGGTTTTGGATTGCCGATTCCAAAAGGTGCCAACTTATTTACCGTATCAAATAATTTATCGCCAACATCATTTATTTCTATTTCCAAATCAATCACTTCATTTTTTGAACTTGATTCGGATTTCGAAATAAGTCCGAATGCATCGTTTAATCTCTTTTCCAAAAAATGAATCTCGTCATTTGCTACCGCGAACCCCCCGGAATATTTGTGACCTCCAAATTGAATAAAAGTATTTGGCAAACTTGCTTGCATCAAATCAACTACATTTGTCTTGCCTTCTGATCGGCATGAACCTTTGATCACATTGCCCCCATCCCTTCCCCAAAAAAATGCTGGTCGATCAAATTCTTCTGCACAAGTATTTGCAACCAATCCAAGAAGCGATGGTCTCCAATCTGGATTACCAAGCACAATTACATTTGGAATATTATCACCGTACCTTTCATGCAAATGTTTTTTTGCCTCTTTTACCAATGCAGCGACCACACCTTTTCTTTCATCATTGATTTTGTCCAGATGATCGGTAAATCTTTCTGCATCTACCTCGGTCTCTGCCGTAAGCAAATAAAACGCATCCATCGGTAGTCCCATTCTTGAAGCAGCATTGATCCTGGGAGTAATCATATAACCAATATCATCTTCATTTATATATTTCTGATTTATTTTTAATTTTTTCAAAAGTTGTACCAAACCCTTTCTCGGACTTTTGCGCATCACCATAAGTCCATAATATGCAAACAGTCTATTTTCTCCGACTAGAGGTACCATATCTGAAAGAGTAGCAATGCCAACTAGATCCAAAAACCATTTTTCATGACCGTCCGGCAAGCCAAGTCTGTCTTTTTGTAATATTGCCTGGATCAATTTGTAAGCTACACCCGAACCACAAATGTTTTTATCCGGATAATTGCAATCTTTTTGTTTGTGATCGATTATGCCGTACGCATCTGGCAAAATCTCTTTTGGCTCATGATGATCGGTAATAATAAGATCGATCCCCAATTCTTTTGCTCGTCTACTTGGTTGTATATCAGTAATACCACAATCCACCGTAATAATTAGGTCCACTCCTTCACCAGCCAATTGTTCGACCGCTTCAATATTGAGCCCAAAACCCTCATCATGTCGATGTGGAATATATATAATAAAATTTTTGTAACCAATCTTTGAAAAAAATGAGTGCCAAAGGCTTGCTCCAGGTATACCGTCAGCATCGTAATCTGCATAAATCGCTATCTTTTCATTATTCTTGATAGCTTGAATGAATCTTAGAGATGCCCTATCAGCATCCTTCAGCAGTAATGGATCATGAATGTGATTTTCATAACTCGGCTCCAAAAAAGCTTGAGCATGTTCATTTGTCTTAATGCCACGATGGAAAAGTAGGTGAGACAAAATATCGTCAAATTTATCAAGATTTCTCCTCTCTTTTTCATTCAATATTCTGGAAATATTATAAGAATTCGACATGGCTGAAGTATATCAAGTATTGTCGCTATGGAACACTTCACATATAATAATTGTATATTTCTATGTCCTGCATATTCTGCAAAATTGTAAATAAAGAAATACCCGCAAATGTTGTGTACGAGGATAACGATTTTATGGCATTTCTTGATATCAATCCCCTATCGCCAGGTCATACACTTATAATCCCAAAGAAGCATTATCGATGGGTTTGGGATTTACCGATCAATAGCGATACCGAACCTACAATTGCCAAATATTTCGAAGTGGCGGGCAAAATAGCTAAGGCACTGCGAAAGGCTTTTGATCAAGAAATGATTCTAAGTAAGATCGTGGGAGAAGAAGTCGAACATGCTCATATATGGGTATTTCCTAGCAATACAACTGTAGGCGACAAAAAAGATTTTATAGGAAATTCAACTAAGATTAAAAACGCCCTGATTTAAGTTGATTTTTTCTATACAGGCAAATAGATGCAAATGGTGTTTTGTATTTTATTTGTAACCTGCGGATTTGCTCATAATCTCTCTAGCATTTTCACAAAGCCTGCCTTCCAAGGATTCAGTCAGTCTTTGGAAAATACAACAGAGATTATTTCGCAAAAAAGTCCTCGGTTACAAATAAAATACAAAACACCATTTGCATCTATTACACAACTCTGATTTGTGTAAATTAAAATTAACCCAAAGCCTCGATTCCAGGCAAAGTGCCATTTGCAAGAAAATCTAACATTGCCCCTCCGGCCGTAGAGACAAAGGTAAATTTGTCATCGTCATTATTTTCTGCTATTGCAGCAACCGTATCTCCACCACCAACGAGAGACAAAATGCCTCGTTCATGGTTGTTTGCTATAGCCTTTGCAAGACCTAGTGTGCCACTTTTGAAACCTTTCTCGTAGACACCAAGAGGTCCATTCCAAAGTACCATTTTTGCTTCAGAAATCTTTGTCTTTAGCATATCGACAGTCTCCGGACCACTATCCATAGAACTATCATCCTTATTGAAGTTTTCGGGCTTGACGATCTCATTTTTCTGATTGATAAGATCTAAAGGCAAAATAAGTTTTGGATTCGAAACGTATTTGTCCAGACCAAAACCACCTTCGGAAACCAAAGATTTGCCCACTTCAAAGCCTTTTTGTTTGAATAGATCTGTAGCCAAAGCACCTCCTACAAAAACTTGATCTGCAATATTCAAAAACTTGTCCAGAAGTGGCAGTTTGGTCTCAAACTTCGCTCCACCCAAGACAAATATAAAAGGATGAGAAGGATCGAAAGCTTTTGATAAATTTGACACTTCCTTTTCTAATTGGAAACCCGCATAACTAGGCATTAGAGCCGGCACACCTACGACCGAAGCATGCTTCCTATGAGAAACAGAAAATGCATCATTTACATAAATATCGCCCAAAGACGCAATCGCTTGAGCAAACTTAGGATCGTTTTTCTTTTCACCTTCATCGTATCTTAGATTCTCGAGTAGGACACATTGACCGTTTTGCAACTGATGCTCTATATAATCATTTGCATTCCTCAAATTTGCGACAAAACCGACTTTCTTGCCTAGTTTATTATTTATATGATCGGCAACGACCTTAAAAGTATTGTCACTCGCTTCATTTGCTTCCAAATGTCCAATCAAAATCACTTTCGCACCTTTTGATTGCAAATATTCAATCGTTGGAAAAGCTGACTTTATGCGAAAATCTTCAACCACAACACCATTTTTGATTGGTACATTAAAATCCACCCTAACGATCACCTTAACACCTTCTAATAGTTCTATATCCTTTATTGTTTTCATTTATTATCAATTAATTAAATAATTCTCTAGTAACTGAGATATATTATTTTTGTTTTTACCCTGCGGATTTACTCATAATCTCTCTAGCATTTTCACAAAGCCTGCCTTCCAAGGATTCAGTCAGTCTTTGGAAAATGCAAGAGATATTATTTCGCAAAAAAGTCCTCGGGTACAAACAAAAATAATATATCTCAGTTACTATCGAATTCAAAATAAACTAAAAAGAACTGCACTTTGATTATATCAAATGACTATGACAACGACTCAGCAACTCTCAATAATTCACTAAAACCTGTAATATTGATACTTTCTCTGCCGACTAGTAAGCCGTCAACTTTGCCATTTTTGATTATATCCTCAGCATTTTTGAAATTTACCGAACCCCCATACAATACTGGTATCTTCAACGCTACTTTTGGATCAAAAATATCTGAAAAGACTTTGCGGATAAATATTACCGTCTCACAGATCTGATCAGAGGACATCGGAGCGCTTGCACCTATAGCCCAGACAGGTTCATAAGCGATGACAATGTCTTTTGAATATTTCTTTGGAATATTTACAAGACTTGCTTTGATTTGTTCCTTGAGGAAATCATAATGTGCCCCACTATCCGTATCTCGACTTTTCTCACCTATGCAGATCACTGGCTTCATATCATTTTCTAGTACATTTAGTGCTTTCCTTGAAACCACCTCATCCGTAATACCCCTACCCCGCTCTTCAGAATGACCAACTATCACATAACTTACATTTTGATCTTTGAGCATTTTTGCACTTACTTCACCAGTATGAGCCCCTTCTATATCGACCGATACAGACTGAGCACCCAAAAATACATTGTCTAGACCTTTTTTGAGATCAAAGAGGCCAATATGCAAAAATGACGGAGCAATGACGGTCGTGGTTTTTTCGAGACCAAGGCCGACTGCGATAATTTTGTCACCGATATCTCTAGCTTCAGAGCTTTTTTCCGGATTCATCTTCCAATTCCCTATAATAAGTTTTTTATTCATAGAGAAATTATAGTTAACTAAGCCCAAAAATACAAACTAATCCAATTGTTGCCAATTGATCACTTCGTATTGATTTGTCGATTGAGGAAATGATGGTGGAGGTCCATATAGCAAGTTATTGTCATATATAATGTTTCTAGTATCATAACCAGTACCATCGGTATAAGCGAAACCGTAGCGAACATAACTTGCTATCATTCCAAATAAGGTTAGGCTTGTTCTACTAGAATTTGTGCAATTACTATTGTAATAAAATCTTCCAACTCTACCGTTTTCGGCTACCAAAGCTGCATCAATCCTCAAATTATCGGCACTGACCATACCAACATTTACATTTCCTTGAGCAATTAGGCCAATAGAATCTCTGCCATCATAATTTGTATATCTCAAATTTTCATTTACCGTAATATTTGCATGCTTTGTGGGATCGGTATTGCCGATAAGTCCAGCAGCAATAGTAACTCTGGCATTATTTATAGTACCTTCTACCCAGACATGATCGTCGACAAAAATAACACCGTTACTTGGAATTGGATAATTACCTACAAGAGTTCTATTGTTATTTATAGGGCTCTTTATGCTCCAAGTATCCCATTGATAATATTTTGGGCCATTGACCTGACTCTGGGCTGTATTATCCGTCCCACAGCCATTTGGAGCAGACTGGACAGCATTAACCTTGTAAATATCGTAAGAAGTCACACCATTTGTTACTTTGAAAATTATTTGATAGCCCTTTTTATTTGAAGCTGTCCACTCCTTACCTCCAGCAGCCGGTTGGGCCAAATTTCTAAGCTGAGTCAAACCCAAAGTCAGACCAGCGAAGTCACTACCAGGTACCGGAAACTGTCTGCCAGCCATAAATACGTCTGGGCGATTATTTACAGGAGTATTTGGACGAGGATCATCTTGACCACTAGTCGTATACACACCCCATTGGACCAATCCTGTATCTGGATCTGTATAAGTAGCCATAGCGCTAGTCATTAGATTGTGGGTGATTCCATCGAACCTTATACCGCCATTTGAATGAATGGGGCCGAAGACTTCTGTACCCTCTCCAAAACGGAGATTATCATTTGCGACTACAGCGTACTTTGCCAAAGATGGTATAGCAAGAGTTTTTTGAACTTTTTTGGAAATTGTAGAGCTTGCCAATTTGCCTATTGATGTAATCTTCACGACGGTAGAACCCGAAAGTGGCGGTGTGATCGTAAGAGAATAAGTACCAAGCAAATTCCCATCTTTATCATAAAAATTGTGAACATAGGGTCCAGAAGTAGCGGTGCCATCTTTGTAATCTGTAGGATACTGTGCCAAATGCCATTGATAATAATCGGCTCCAGCTTCGGCTATTTGGAAAGCTTGTTCCTTTTGGGCAACTGTCCTTATGCTCCGAAGCATAGTCACTCCCCAACTAGAAAGACCGACCAAAATCGTGACCGCAATCGCTGCAAATATTAGAACAGTCAGTATAATGTTACCTTTTTTTCTATTTATTATAATCATAAATTTGATTTTAGGTTTCTTAAACTAGCCTGGACCGTAAAAATAATAGGCAATGGAGAACGATTGGGATCAATATCAATCCTTTGATTGACTTGAATCAGTTTGACTTGAGATGGATTGACTGGTTGGGCCAAAGGTGAACTTGTACCAGTGTAATATGTATCGAAATACTGGAAGGAGGGTGTCGCTATACCATTTACTACATTTGTTATTAGAGAAGAGGTGGATTGATTTGCTCCACTATAAACAGGAGGCGAGCCACTAGACTTGATAACCGACCGATACAATGTCGTACCAATAAGAGAATAAGTAACCTGCTCTGTGACACCATCATTGTCTACATCAGTAAAGAAGGATAGTGTAGTGCTACCTGTAGTGACAATTGGATAGGCTCCATTTGCCCCAGGCGAAGCCTCTCTTATCTCTTTCAACATCGTCCTCAAAATAACTTGGGAATTTTGGGTTGCTTGATACGAGCCAGATGTCGTCGAATTGAAAATAAAGAGATTTGCACCCATAGCAGAAACAGCTATATAAATCATAACGAAAATACCGACGAAAAATAGAAGCTCAACGAATGTAAAACCTCGGTTTTGTCTGATAGAAAAAAAGTATTTTTTTTCACTCATGCTCACTACATTATAACTTTTATTGGGCAACAAAAGAAACTCCGATTCTTTGCCAGCCGTTATTGATCGTAACTGGGACGGAAGCGTTGTTATAGCCGGCCTTTGTTATATTCAAAGTATAGTTTCCAGTCGAAAGATTTTGGAATATGACCTGACCTGGAGGTATACAACCAGAAGTATATACAAAATTTACGCTAGAGAGTTTCGGAGTGGCTGTGGCGGATTCTGTAGTAAAGAAAGCCTTATATCGAGCATATTGCTTACCATTGTTGGCCACGCTGATAGGTTGGCCGGAAGTCATATAATAAGTATTTGTAGTGCCGTCCGGACCTAGGAATGTCCACGGATCAGTCGAACTTGCATTGGTAGCAAATTGGAATTTCAAACTATTTTGACCTGTTTGAGCCGGCTGATTAAGTGGCAACCAAGAAAATGTGTAAAAATTACTAGATGTTCCTGTATCAAATGTCGAAGATTCCAATGTGCCAGTAGCATTTGTACTATATGCATCAAAGATCATCTTCATAAGCACATCACCCGATGAAGTAGAGGTGTCGAGCAAACCATTTTCATCAAAATATTTGGAACTATCAATATAATCAGTTTGACCAGGACCATTTGTCCAATCTATTTGATCCAAATAACCCTGACCGGTAATCTTTGTCACACCATAACCAGCTTTTACCAATTCAACCGATGCTCCAGAGACCGGCAACTTGGTCGTACTATCTATGACTGAGACCATGAGACTATTTCCATTCTTTGGTACCATTACAAGCTGGATGTTTTGGGTTGTATCTGGACTAAGTGAAAAAGGACTGTCCGGATTAATACCTGCAAGGTCATACGAACCATCATTTGGATCTAGAGTATAAGTATCCCACTCCATATTTGATAGATTTAATATTCCAGATCCGTTTGTAACAAGGCTAGAATTATATTTCTTGAGATTTGCACCGATGGTTTTTGCGCCCGATAAATTGAAATCTATATTTGGAATTGCAACACACATAGGAGAAACGCTAGATACATGCAAGTTGCTCAATTTGTCTATAGAAAAGCTAAGCTGAGTAACTTGTTGATTTAATATTGTTGCATTTGGCTTGGTTGGATTTGGATTACCCGCTCCACCTATTGGATAAGTCTCTTCTGTGGAATATCCGTCCTTAGAAACTCGGATCTTGTACATATTATTTCCCTGAGCAACACCAATAACATTCAAAATTCCATAATTATTTGTTACATCAGTATTTGTAATAGTGCCTGTAGCAGCACTCTGCAAAAATACTGTCGCTCCTTGAACCGGTTGTCCGCTTCCATCGAAGACTTGAGTGACCAATGCCCCTCCAGCTCCAGCAGACTGAAGGTTTGCTGGTGAGACCTGACCAGTGAGAGTTACTGTCTCAAAATCCTTGCATTTTGGACACGATACTTCTACTTCGACCAATTTATCACTAGCCTGAACTGTCGAAGTAGACAAATTGATATTTCTTATCGTTAACAAAACATTAAAACTAATTCCACCTCGATTTAGAGTCTGATTTTGAGGCAAAACTCCGACAGGAATACCATTTGTAAGACCGATACTTGAATACGGTAAATTTCTAATTATTTCAAATTGTTCATCAGCAAGCTCTACAGCCAGATTCCTTGCTTGTCCGCCACTAGCCAGATTTATAATACTGACAAAAGTGCTGTATACCGCCAAGGATACGATCAAAAATATAGCCGAGCCGACTACAACTTCTACCAAAGTAAAACCATGATTGTATTTCCTTGCTTTGTACATTTTATATTGCATCCATAAGTGAATACATTGGCTGAATCATAGAAACAGCGAAGAAACCGACCGCTCCTCCAATCATCAAGATAAGGATAGGCTCAATAATAGTAGACATATCTTTTGTCTTTTGATTTACATCATCTTCATAATATTTTGCCACACCCATAAGCATTTCTCCGGTCTTGCCTGTCTCCTCACCCACTGTCATCATTTCTATAAAAAATATTGGATAATATTTGGAATATTGGCTAAAGGTTTTTGACATCAAATCACCATTTTTGATCGAAGCAGAAGCCTTTTGCAAAACCTCTTGGAAATAGACATTTTGGACGACTTCAGAAGTGATATTTACTGTCTCTACGACATCGACACCAGAACCAAGCAATGAAGACATCGTCCTTGCCGTCCTTGCAGTGTTGACCTCTTGAACCAAAGCTCCGAAAATCGGCATTTTCAATACCAAAGCATGAATAACTCTTCTACCCAATGGCTTTTTGGACCACCAGACTAATATAAGTACAAAAAAAACAAAAACTATCAATACGACCAGACCATGATCGCGAATAAGATTGCTTATATCCAAAACAAACTGTGTAGTAGCTGGCAACTTAATATGTAACTCCGTAAAAGTCTTCAAGAGTGTCGGAACGACAAAGATAAACATCAAAATTCCAATTATGATCATTGCGGTCAAAATAACTGCAGGATAAAGCATTGCACCCTTGATCCTTTTGTCTAGAGCATAAGCACTATCCATTTGTTGAGCCACGATTTTCAATGATTCAGCCAATGTACCGCTTTGTTCACCAGCTTTGACCATAGATACGAAGAGTTTTGGGAAAACTTTTGGGAATTTGTCCAAAGAATCTGCAAGAGTGACTCCCGTATCGACTTCTGCTATCAGACTTCCAATGACTTTTTTGAAAGCTGGATTTTTTGTTTGCTTTTCGATGACGACCAGAGCTCGAGAAAGCGCTAGGCCAGCCTCAAGCATAGCTCCAAGGTTGCGAGCAAAATTTATCTTTTCCAAAGGTTTGACTCCGCCGAAAAATGGTATGGATATATTGAAATTGAGTTTACTTCTAGATTTCTTTTCTTTGTATTCGATCACCTCATCACCCTGATCGCGCATCATTTTGTACAATTCGAAATGATCATTGGCATCTCTTTCACCTTTGTAGACTTCTCCTGACAATTTCCTAGCTTTGAAGATAAAGTGGGACATTTTAGAAATTCAAAATGAAAAATTAAAAGTGAAAAATTAAAAACTAATCAGTAATCACCCTTAGGACTTCTTCGATCGTAGTCAGACCTTGGACACACTTGAATATGCCATCTTCGAGCATGGTAAGCATGCCATCTTTCTTTGCCTGATCTTCTATCTCCTGAGCAGTGGCATTTTTCATGATCAGGTTTTTGATAGCAGGAGTCATGGTAAGCACTTCGTGGATACCGACACGACTCTTAAATCCATCATCATCTGGTCCTGGCACCGCCTTCCAAAACTTGATACTGTCCCAGTCATCACTTGATTTGACTATTTTCTCTTCCTTTAAGAAATTTAGTATTCTTTTTAGATCGACGATCTTATCGAGTTGAGCCAATTCGCCTTTTGAAAGTTTGTATTGCTGTTTTAGATCATTTAATCTTCGAACCAATCGTTGACCGATAACCACATCCAGAGTAGAAACAAGCAAAAACGGCTCAACTCTCATATCTAGCAACCTTGGCATAGCACCTGCAGCAGAGTTTGTGTGAAGTGTAGAAAGCACCAAGTGACCAGTAAGTGCTGCATTGACAGCCAAAGCAGCGGTTTCATTGTCTCGAATCTCACCGACCATGATCACATCTGGGTCCTGACGAACAAGGGTCCTTATACCTTGTGGAAATGAAAATCCTATTTCAGGTCGAACTTGAGTTTGATTTATCCTGGCCATTTGATATTCGATAGGATCTTCGATTGTAGAAATATTTACATCCGGAGTATTCAAAATATCAAGCATCGTATACAAAGTCGTAGTCTTACCTGATCCGGTAGGTCCTGTCATAAGGATCATACCCGTCGTCTTCTTCAATACTTTGTGAATATCCTCCAAACCTTGACCATGAAAATTGAGATATTCCAATGTAAAACCAGATATACTTTCTCGAAGTAGACGCATAACGATCTTTTCTCCATAGTAGGTAGGTAGAATAGAGACACGGAAAGAGACCTTTTCACTATTCATATCAACCTTGAATCTTCCATCTTGAGGTAGTCTTTTTTCATCAAGTTTGAGATTTGCCAAGACTTTGATACGAGCAGAGACTGATGGACCAGCTTTCTTGGGCAAAACCATGGCATCATGTAAAAGTCCGTCTATGCGATATCGGACCAAGACCTGTTCCTCCATAGGCTCTATATGGATATCTGATGCATTTTGCAATATTGCATGCTTGATGAGGGTGTCCACTATACGCACGACTGGCAAATCTTCGGCAATCTTCTTTAGATCAGCCTCAGTCACCGCATCACCCTTCTCTTCTGAGATCATCTTGAGAGAAGCGGTCTCCTTTTGGATCAAATCACCAAATTCTGCTTTCAAGCTTTTTTGGTATTGGACAAGGACCTCCTTGATCGAATCAGAATCAGTCAGTCTTGGCAGAATCTTGAGATTGACTTTTTTCTTGATAAAATCTATAGCCGACAAGTCATTTACATCAAGCATTGCAACCTCAAGTGCAACATCAGTTTTTTTGAAGGCGACAATATTGTGAGCCCTAGCAATAGGTTCTGGAATAAGAGTCAAAGTTTCGAAAGGAAGTTTCTTGCCTTTGAGATCAACAAATGGAATACCGAGACTATACGCCTGCATTCTGCGGAGATTATCGGCATTGATCTTGCCTGAGGTGACCAAAACATCACCCAAATGCTTTTTTGATGATTCACTTTCTTTTTTTGCGACTTCAAGATCCTCTTTGCTTACTAGGCCAGAGTCCAAAATAAATTTATAGAGTTGAGTATCTTCAACGTACATCGGAATAATTATATCAAATTAATAAAATTAAATCTCATAAGTTGTCTCCAGGATGTTGCACATCCTACCCGCTATGTTTAGTTAACCTTCAAGGGTGACACTGTGAACAAATATTGATTCAACTTTTCG
>CAZPKQ010000006.1:0-18732 GCA_964587205.1 uncultured Candidatus Saccharibacteria bacterium
TGGCTAGTCTAGGTTCTAGGATCTAAAAGTGTCTACTAAAAGGGGTACACATCAATACTGTATCTGGTACAGGTCTTGATTCAGAAGGTATTGATCCTGCAAACTCTGGCACAAGCCCTTCAAATATGATTACTTTTTCTGCCTATTCAAATGAGACTCCGATTATTACTGGTGGTCCGATAACATGGGGTATTTGGTTGGCTACTGATTCATATATCAAGATTGTTGGATTTACATTTCAGGATATAGCGACATGGGCATATATTATCAAGTCCAGTAGTTACAATGAAATAGCTAGTTCTACTTTTACATCTACAGCAGGCAATGAAGCTGGTGGAGGCATCACTATTTCTGGAACACTTTCTTGTCCAGGATTAAATTGCTGGAATACTCACAATTGGATCCATAATAACACTTTTAGCAAAAGACTCACGACAGCTTGTGGTGAGGGTGCCAATATTCTAACTATCGGTCAAGCATACGGTGCTGGCAATACTGTAAATAATGACAATTACAATACAATAGAAAACAACACCATTGCTTATTCTGCTCATGGGGGTATCGAGAACAATAGTATGTATACCGTGATCAGGAATAACTTTTTCCACAATGAACCGTGGATAAGTGGTTGTACAAATTACCAAGGCGGTACATCAAACACCTCTCTTACAATTAGTACGGCAAATCAAACACTAACTGTAGCTGATATTGGTACTTTGAGTCTTACAGTCGATGCTCCAATAGGTATTATATATGCAAGTGATTATTCGAAGGCTATGAGTGGTTTGGTCCAGTCTTATAATTCAGGAACGGGCCAATTGGTAATTCGAAACGTCAAAACTACAGGATCTGGAACATATTCAAACTGGATTTTGTCTCAAAAGAATGTCCCATATTATACGAACTCTGCTTATAATGGTTTGTATGGACATCGCAATCTTCAATTGGGTGACGATTATGCTAGAAATGGTACATATGTCTTACTTGAAGGTAATAGAATTGGAAATGCCGGAAACAATCCTGGGAATGGCGGGTCTACAAATCTAGATTTGGCTTCACCTAGAAATATTGTCAGATACAATGACATATTCAACGGAATGGCGTCAGGAATATATTTCAAATATGCAAATTCGGCGTGGTGGTCTGGCACCAATTGTGTTACCTCAAGAGTAGGAAATAACGGTGCTTGCGGAGGTTCATACAATAGAGTTTACAACAATACTATTTACCACAATGGTAATGGAGACAATTGGCGAATTTATGGAAATATGAACAATGCCTACAATGGTGAAGGTATCGCTCAATGGGATTTGAGTGGCACAGGTCCTACTGGAAACATAATAAAAAATAATATTGTCTATGACAATGCTGAAGGTGATATCTGTCAACTAACTTTGCATGATACAGCTTGTACAGCAGAGACTTGGGATACAATATCTAACAACTGGACTACGGCTTCTGGTGACCCTAAGTTTACAAGTATAGATCTATCAGATGCTACTAGTGCAAGTTTGCCAAATTTGGCTTTGCAATCAAATTCTACAGCAATAAACGGAGGTACATATCTTACTCAAGCAAATGGTTCGGGAAGCAATTCAACATCTTTGGTTGTAGATGATGCATTATTTTTCCAAGATGGTACTTGGGGTTCGGATCTAAATCGTGGAGTCAATTTTTTCCCCGATTGGATCGCTATTGGTACAGTTACAAATGTGGTGCAGATTTCAAGTATAGATTATTCCACAAATACGATTACACTTGCATCAGCGAAGACCTGGAGCGACAATGATCCTATCTGGCTTTACAAAAAATCCGATGGTACTCGAGTGCTTTATGATACCGCTCCAGAATATGGTGCTCATGAATATAGTGTGACAACGGTTGCTCCGACAGTTTCCACATCACAGCCTAGTTCGATTACAAATTCATCAATAACCCTTAATGCAAATATTTCATCTTTGGGTGGGGAGGCGGCTACAGCGAAGGGCTTCGCTTATGGTACCGTATCCGATTTGTCCACGGTGATCGCTACTACTAGCTTGGGTACGCAGACAGATACGGGTACATTTAGCGGTACAATTTCAAGTCTAAGTGGCGGTACTTTGTATTATTTCAGAGCTTATGCCGTAAACTCTGCAGGTACTTCTACTGGAGCAATAGTTTCAACTACTACATTGATAGATCCAACTCCAACCCCTACGCCAACTCCGACTCCAGGAAGTTCTGGTGGTGGCGGAGGAGGGGGAGGTGGTGGAAGCTCGTCAGGTAGTACTTCAGGTTGGATAATCAACGGTGTAACGACAACCCCAGCTCTGGCTTTCTCTTTGTCTACTTCGACCTGTTCTACAATTTATCCAAACCTAACAAAAAACTTATACGTAGGCAGTTCTGGTTTGGATGTTTATAATCTCCAAAAAGTCTTGATGAATGAAAAAGTTCTTTTGGCTAGTTCAACTTCTATGAATTTTGATCTTATAATTCAGGATGCAGTAGCAAAATATCAAAAGAAATATGGCATTGTAAGTTCTGGTAGTCCAAGTACTACAGGTTTGGGGGTTGTCGGTCCGAAAACTCGTGCATTTATAAATGCAAAATTGACTGGAGGACAATATAAAGATCTTGGTAAATGTTTAGCAGTTCAAAGTCAAATTATTAGTACAAATATTTCTACGTCTTCCATAAATCTAAATCGAATATTGAAATTGGGTTCATCTGGCGCTGATGTAAAATCTCTACAGGTATTTTTGAATAATAGCGGCTTCGTTATCGCAATATCTGGTCCGGGCTCAAAGGGTAATGAGACTATGTATTTTGGTCCAGCTACTAAGAATGCTCTTATTAAATTCCAAGAATTTTATGCAAATGATATTCTTTTGCCGAATGGTCTGACGAAAGGTACAGGCAATTTAGGACCCGCTACTATTAAGAAGATTAATGCTTTGATTTCTAAAAAGTAAAATAAAAAAGCCATATTCGTATAGAAATGGTCTTTTTTGGTTAAACAATAACCATGGTATGACATTACACAGTCAAGTCGTGTGCATGTCTCGCTGTTTCTTCCAATGAACTGCAAATAAGGAAACCGTTAGGATACGAACTCTGAAAAGCCAGATTGAAGTTTTGTTGAATGTGTTTGAGACCCGGAAATCCCATCGACGCACCGACAACAAGATTCTTTCTTGCACTATTCATCATTCTTCCTCTCCATTCTCCGAGTTCGCCATATGTTTGAATTGCATATGGTAGACCATCGGTTCTAGGATTATTCAGGCTTTCAGTTTGAAGCCAGAATATAATCGCCCCCTTTGGGTGATTTGCTGCCATTTCGAGATAGTATCTTTCCCAATGGGTTTGACCGAGATAGCTATCGACTGAGCAGTCTTCGTAGAAATATGGTGCAAGAACGTGGCCATCCTCGTATCTATGCGGTATTGCTACTGTGCAATCCGGATCAATTTTGAACAATTCTTCACAGGCTATTCTTTGCCAATCTCCACCTCCTTGGCCAGGGCCGGCCAAGAAATAAAAGGCTGTATCTGTTGGAATTGGGTTCTTCCTCCATGGTAGTATCACTTTCATTTTGTTCCTTTCTCCGATATTGAGGTTATTAGATTTAGACATGTATGTCAATCAATAAAATAAGGACACTAGTCCTTATTTGTGGATGCTTTTGGGCATTTTGCTCCGCAGATAGAGCAGTACTAATAACCTTCATCTACATCAATAATACAAAAAAATTGCCGATATGCTAGAATCAAAACATGATGTACAGCAATTTTGATTATCCTCATTTGTGGGGATTTGGGATCGGGGCTATGTTGGGTTTGGGCATTTTTACAATTGCACTTTTTGTTGCTTTGATAGCCCTCAAAGGTTATTCGCTCTGGATAGCATCAAAGCGCAATGAGCCCGTCTGGTTTATTATTCTACTTATCGTCAATACTGCCGGCATACTCGAACTTATATATTTGTATTTTGTAGCAAACAAATTTGGTAGCTTTGGCAAAAATCAAGAAAATTTACACGAACATAGTCACAAAAAAGAACATGAAAGTCATAACCGATAAAAACAAAATAGAAGAAGTTTTCCGAAGGGGAGAAGTCGTAGAAGTCTTGCCATCAAAAGACGAATTTGTCCGCAAGCTCATGAACGGTGAAAAGCTCAGGATGTATATTGGTTTCGATGCTACGAGCACATCATTGCATCTTGGTCATGCAAAAAACATAATGTTTATGGAGGAACTTAGGCAGTTGGGTCACGAAATAATAATTCTTTTTGGTGATTTCACTGCTAGGATCGGTGATCCGAGCGACAAGGGGGCTACAAGAAAGCAACTTACAAAAGAGCAAGTCGAACAAAATGTCTCTGGCTGGTTGGAACAGGTCAAGCATCTTATAAACTTTGACGATAGCGAAAATCCTGCGAGGATCGAATACAATTCCAAATGGCTTTCCAAGCTGACTCTCGAAAATGTCGTAGATTTGGCGTCAAATTTTACAGTCCAACAAATGTTGGAAAGAGATATGTTCCAAAAGAGACTTGCTTCAAATGCACCAATCCACCTTCATGAATTTCTCTATCCACTGATGCAGGGTTACGACAGTGTGGCTATGGATGTCGATGTCGAAGTTTGTGGTACAGATCAGACCTTCAATGCTCTTGCTGGTCGCACATTGCAAAAGAGGCTAAAGGATAAAGATAAGTTTGTAGTTGCTCTAAATTTGATTGCGAATCCAAAGACTGGCGAATTGATGTCCAAATCAAATGGTACTGGAGTGTTTATCAACCTTCCTCCAAAAGAGATGTTTGGAGCGATCATGTCTTTGCCTGATCCGATGATCGATCCACTATATATCTATTGTACGAGATTGCCACTTGAGGATAAGAAAAGCTTCGATGATCTCGGTCCAAGGAAAGCCAAAGCCAGACTTGCTCATGAGATAGTCAAGAAGTTCCACGGAGAGAAGAGAGCAGATGAAGCTGAGCAAGCCTTCGATAGTACATTTGCAAAAGGTGAGATGCCAGAAGATGTCGTAGAGATTTCTATAGCATCTGGCAAGAATGTTGCCGATCTACTTATAGAACATAGGATCATCCCATCCAAAGCCGAATGGAAAAGATTGATCGATGGTGATGCGGTAAGAGATGAAAATGACAATAAAATTTCAGATTATGGTTTTGTACCCGAGAAGACCACGATTCTCAAGATTGGCAAAAGAAGATTTGTAAAATTTATCGTCTAGTGAGCAAAAGTTACTCCATAGACATCTCTGATACCAGAGCTTTCTATGGTTTTGATCGCTTGTTGCATGGTCTGGCCGGTGGTGAGTACATCATCGATAATAATGAAGGTGTTTTGTGAAAAATTTTGAGGCAAAACTTGCATAGCTTCTTTATCTATTTCAAATAGATCTACCGACGCCAATCTGTCTTCGCGGTTCTTTTTTGTTTGACTATCCAGGTGAGTCTTCCTTTTTAAGAGTTTTGTAACAATTATATTTTCTGATCCTTTTAATTTTTGCATTTTGTCCAAAATATATTCGATTTGATTGAATCCTCGTTCATTTTTCCTCAGACGACTTGAAGGTATTGGGATTAAAATCAAGCTGTTTCGGCCAAATAACTGTTCAATCTTCCATTTTGTGGCTATAGCCGCAAGGTCGGCAGAATGACTGTCTTTTTTGTATTTGATATTCCAGACAATGTTTTTTACTCTTTCATCTTTGTAAGAATATATAGAAAATGCTTTTTTTATAGAAATAGCGTGAGGTTTGGGAAAATTCTTTTGCATAAAGTCAAAATCAATCAATTTTATTTTTGCATCGAGAGCCTTCTTAGGAAAAAGGGAATCGATAAATAAATTTAGTAAAGATTTGAGCATTATTTATATAATATACTCAAATTTTTATTTTGTGACCTTTTGTCATTGAGCATTTCGATATATAATATATGCATGTCATTTTTCTCATCACTTTTCAGCAAAGACGTGAGTGTTTTGGGTGTCGATATTGGCTCTTCATCGATCAAAGTCGTCCAACTCAAAAAGAAGCGTGGCAAAGCAATTTTGCAGACTTATGGAGAATTGGCTCTTGGTCCTTATGCTGGACTTGAAGTCGGTCAGTCAGCCTCGCTCAAGCCAGACAAGATTGTCGAAGCCCTAAAGGATTTGTTACGAGAATCCAAGACTTCTACTACATCTTGTGGTGTAGCTTTACCATTTTCGGCCAGTCTGATCTCTTTTATTTCTATTCCACCAGTGCCAGATCAGCAAGTCGGAGATATAGTCGCTATGGAAGCGCGCAAATATATACCGGTACCTCTCAATGAAGTCTTACTCGATTATTCGATTATTCCAAAAGAAGAAAATTACATTTCTCAAGATGAGGTAGCAAAGCCAGACAAACAAGGCAGAGATGTTTTGATTGTTGCAGTTCACAACGATTTCATAAATGAATATCAATCCATAACCGTCGGTAGTGGTCTCGTGCCAAGTTTCTATGAGATAGAGATTTTTAGTTCGAGTCGCTCAGTGCTTGATCGTGGGGTAGGGACTTCGATGATTCTAGATTTCGGAGCTCGTTCGACCAAGCTATATATAGTAGAAAGGGGTATGTTGAGGTCTTCGCATATTATCAATCGTGGAAGTCAGGATATAACATTGGCATTATCCAAAGCCCTTTCTATACCAGTCTCTGAAGCCGAAAATATGAAGAGGACATATGGTCTCAAGGGGGGTCCAGAATACAAAGAACTGACCGAGATTATCACAGTCAATCTAGACTATATACTCTATGAGGCAAATGGCACATTGATGTCATATCGAAAGAAATATTCAAAAAATGTAAGTAAGATAATATTGACTGGTGGCGGAGTATTGCTCAAAGGCTTCACTGATCTTGCTAAGATAAGTTTCCAGACCGAAGTTACAAATGCAGATCCTTTCTCAAAAATTGAGACTCCTGCGATTCTTCAAGATGAATTTACTCGCATCGGCCCAGAATTTGCTGTTGCAATTGGCATCGCATTGAGGAAACTTGCAGAATTGGGTTAATTATACACAGTACTTTTTGATATTTACTGGTATAATTGGAGGGAATATATATGGAACCCAAATTCCAAACTTCATTTATACCCAAAAAACAAGTAGCAACAATAGGTGGCACTATTGGTGGAGTTTCGACACAGCCACGTCAGAAGACTAGTCTATCGAGCGCCTATATGGCCTTGGCGGTTATCTTGTTTATAGTCTCTTTGCTTGGTGTAGCCGGATCATTTGCTTGGAAATATTATTCTACCCAACAAAACAAAAACTACAATGAGCAGTTGGCGATGAGAGAGAAACAATACAAGATCGAAGAGATCGAAAAGCTCAAAACTACCAGTGTGCAGATATCTACCGCAGACACCCTCCTCAAAAATCACATTGCATTTTCCAAAATCTTCGACCAGATAGGGAAGATGGCTATTTCTGAAGTCAGATTTATGAACATGGATCTCAAGGTCAATGATAGTGGCAAGATATCGGTCAACGTAAAGGGCCTTGGCAAAAATCTACCAGCTGTAGCATTTCAGTCAGATGTTTTGGGTGATTTGGCCAAATATGGAGTCTCTACGATATTTACAAATCCAGTCATTCAGAGCCCAGGTCTCGAATCTACTGGGGCTATAGGTTTTGGTTTTACTGCAGATGTAGACAGGTCGGCATTATTGTTTAAGACTCAAGAAAATAAATAATATGAATAGAAGTCTTACAGCAACAATATTTATAGCAATGGCTTTGGGTCTATATTTCACAGTTACAAAGACTGTCTTATCCGATGCATCCAAGATCAATCAGTCAAACAAAGATTATGAACAGGCAATCAGCAATGTAAACAAAATTTTGCAGAAGTTCGACGAGCTTGTAGACAAAAAGAAGCGAATGGGTCAAGAGAATTTAGACAAACTCGAAAAGATGGTACCTCAGAAGATGGACAATATAAGACTTATTATTGATCTAAATAGTATTGCTTTTCGTTATGGCTTCGTCCTAAAAGGCATTCAAGCTACCGCCGCTACAGCAGCTGGTACTCAAGCTCAGCAAGTCGCTCAGCCAGGCATAATACCAGCTCCGACCTTGCAGACAGTTACAGTTACTTTTGGTGTGAGTGCACCGTATCAACAATTCATCAGCTTTTTGCAGGACTTAGAATCTACATTGAGAATAATGGATATTACAGGCTTGTCGGTCAATACAAGCGAATCTGGAATATATGATTGGAAGGTGGAGTTGAAGACTTATTGGCTAAAAAAATAACATGAATCAGCAACCCCAAAATCAAAAATCAGGAGCCATGACATATATTTTCCTAATAATCATTTTGGTTTCAGGTGGTATAGCCTATTTCTATTTTATGGGCAATCAGGGTTCTGGAAGTATCGGTCTTGAAGTCGTAGACACAAGCAAACAAGCAGCGGGTATAAGAGTGCTCAATTTGCTAAATGAGATAAGTGGCATAGAGATAAATGATAAGATTTTTGGTGATAATTCATACCAATTATTGAGAGACAATACCGTATCTATTCCAGCTTTGCCTATCGGAAGAGCAAATCCATTTGCCCCAGTACCAGGCATGGTCACCACATTACCATCAGCCGGATCCGGAAGATAATTTCAAAATCAAATATTTATGTCAGTTCTCGATATACTACTTCAGAAAAAGTTGATAACTAAAGCCGATATTGGCGAAGTCCGTAAGCAGATGGCTACGGGAGTTTTGATGGATGATGCCTTGACAAAGAAGGGTGTCAAACAAGATGAGATAATAAAAGCAAGAGGGGAATTTCTAAATATTCCAGTCAGATCACTGGTCGGGGTAAATGTTGCATACGAAATTTTGGAAAATATACCAGAAGAATCGGCTGTTCACTACAAATTTGCACCTATCGGTATGGTAGATGGTACGCTTGAGGTGGGTATTGTCGATCCGGACAATATGGAGGCACGAGATGCTTTGAACTTTTTGGCTACCAAAAAAAATATTCCTTACAATCTGTTTCTTATAAGTGTCGATGACTTCAACAAAGTCATCGAAATGTACAAAGGTCTTACTGGTGAAGTTACAAAAGCTCTTTCCGAATTGGAAACCGAGCTTTCTGCCGAATCAGCTTCATTGCCAAAGAAAGCCAAAGGGGGACCAGAAGAGAAGGGTGGTGAAAAAGGTGAGACTCTTATTATCGAAGATGCTCCTGTGGTCAAGATCGTGGCTACTATAGTGCGTTATGCAGTCGAGGGTGAAGCGTCTGACGTGCACATCGAGCACATGAGAGACAAGATCAGAGTTAGGTTTCGTGTCGATGGTATATTGAATACTAGCCTAGTCTTGCCACCACAGATCCATTCTGCTGTGGTCTCTCGTATCAAAGTGCTTTCAAATATGAAGCTAGACGAAAGACGAAAACCTCAGGACGGAAGATTCTCGGCAAGGATCGATGGGCGTAGAATCGATTTCCGTGTTTCTACATTTCCCGCATATTATGGCGAAAAGGTCGTGATGCGTATCTTGGATCAAGCAAAAGGTATTAGGACTATTGAAGATTTGGGATTTTCACCAAGACAGATGGATATGGTCAAAAAGGCTATTAGTGCCCCTTATGGCATGATACTAATTACAGGGCCTACTGGATCAGGAAAATCAACAACGCTTTATTCGATTCTCGAGGAAGTCGATAGGGAAAGTTACAACGTCTTGTCTCTCGAAGATCCAGTCGAGTATCAGATCGAGGGTGTCAGCCAATCTCAAGTAAGGCCAGAAATAGGCTATGACTTCAGTTCCGGTCTGCGTACTACTCTTAGACAAGACCCAGACATAATCATGGTGGGAGAGATTCGCGATAAGGAGACGGCTCAACTTGCGGTCCAAGCGGCTCTTACCGGTCACTTGGTCTTTTCTACATTGCACACAAACAACGCTGCTGGTGTGATACCGAGACTTATCGATATGGGAGTCGATCCCTATCTTATTGCACCGACACTCATTCTCGCTGTAGCCCAAAGACTTGTCGGTGCTCTTTGTCCTCAATCTGGCCAAATGACCAAGGTCGAAGGAAGTATGAAAGCAATGATCGAAAGGACATTTTCGGATTTGCCAGAACAGTATCGCAAAGAGATACCATTTACAGATTCGGTCTATAAGATCAAACCGACTCCAGAGTGTCCGAAGGGTACAAGGGGTAGATTGGCGGTATTTGAGATGTTTATGATGGACAAAGATGTGGAAAAAGCCATTTTGACCAATCCTGTAGAAAGTGAAATCCATCACATTGCTCGCAAAAAAGGCATGCTTTCTATACGCGAAAGTGCCATAGTCAAAGCTTTCGAAAAGAAAATCCCATTTGAAGAAGTAAATAAATTATAATTTGTTATAATATACACATGGAAGCACCTCAATCACAAAAGAAAATATTATTTATTGACGATGATAGTTTTTTATTGGATATGTACTCGCTCAAATTTTCCAAAGCTGGATACGATGTCAAGGTTGCAAATTCTACCGATCTTGCTCTCAAGATGATCCGTGATGGTTATACTCCAGATGTCATGCTTGTAGATGTGGTCATGCCAGGTATGGACGGTCTTGAGCTTGTGGGTACGATCCGAGGGGAGAAGTTGTTGCCTACTACAGTCATCATTATGCTCACAAATCAAAGCGCAACCGACGATGTCTCGAGAGCTCAAAAGGCAAATGTCGATGGTTATATAGTCAAAGCGACATCTATACCATCTCAAGTATTACAAGAAGTCGAGAAAATCTGCGCAAGCAAAAAATAACAAATGATTATGGATCACAAAAAAGAAATCGATGAATTGGTAACGTTGGTCATACAAGAGGGGGCATCAGACCTACACTTGTCGGTCGGTCGTCCTCCGGTTATCCGTGTAGCGGGCAATCTTATCCCACTTGTCAAGAAACCTGTCATTACAGATAGTGATATGAAAGGTTATCTCAATTTCTTCTTGACCCAACCAAACAAAGAGCTACTTGAAGCAGACAAGACCGTAGACTTTTCTTACAACCTTACTAACGCTCGCTTTCGAGGCAATGTCTATTATCACCAAGCTGTCCCTTCTATTGCACTAAGACTTATCCCAAAGAACATTCGCACACTTTCGGAGCTCAATCTTCCGCCTATTCTAGAGTTATTCACCCGTAAATCTCAAGGCTTCTTCCTTTGCGTGGGTCCTATCGGTCAAGGTAAGACTACTACTTTGGCAACTCTTATCGAGATGATAAATCAGACTAGGGCAGAGCACATTCTCACTATCGAAGACCCTATCGAGTACATCTTCGAATCCAAAAAGTCCATAATCGATCAAAGAGAGATTCGTGTGGACGCTCCAGACTTCCCAAATGCACTTACTTCGATGTTTCGACAGGATATAGATGTCTGTATGGTGGGTGAGATGCGCGAGATAAGTACTATTTCTACTGCAGTTACTGCTGCTGAGACTGGTCACTTGGTCTTTTCTACATTGCACACAAACAACGCTGCTCAGACTATCGACCGTATCATCGACTCCTTCCCAGCAGAGCAACAAGACCAGATCCGTGTTCAGCTGGCTGGTTCTTTGTCTGGAATATTCTCTCAGAGACTCGTTCCGAGGATTTCTGGAGGACTTGTGCCGGCTTACGAATTGCTCATAAACAACACCGCAGTTTCAAATCTTATCCGCGAAAAGAGAATCCATGAGATCAATACAGTCATAGAGACTAGCTCCCAAGAAGGCATGATCGATATGAACCGTTCACTTGCTGAGCTCGTCAGAGCCGGAGAGATCACAGCAGAAAATGCTTATGCAAATTCAACCAATCCAAAGAATTTGGGAAGGATGATTTAATTTACAATCAACATGCTATTTAATTACGAAGTCATAGATGAAAAAGGAGAGAAAAAAGCCGGATCGATAGATGCGATCAATGTCGATGTTGCCATCACCTCTCTACAAAGGAGGGGGTTGGTCCTATCGTCGATCAAGGAGGCCAATGCCAACAATTCATTTCTAAATAGCAAAATTTCTATATTCGATCATGTCTCGGGCAAGGATATAGTTATTTTGTCGAGACAATTGGCGACACTTTTCCAAGCCCAAGTCTCGGCACTTAGAGTCTTCCGTCTTCTTGCTGGTGAGACCGAAAACAATCTTTTGAGATCCAAGCTAAATATAATCGCCGATGATCTACAGGGTGGTTCGTCGATCTCTGCCGCATTAGGTAAACACAACAAAGTCTTTGATGATTTCTACGTAAGTATGGTCATGACAGGTGAAGAGTCAGGAAAGCTCGATCAGGTCTTCGATTATTTGGCAGATTATCTAGACCGTACTTACGAATTGAGCTCGAAGGTTCGTGGTGCATTGATCTATCCCGCCTTCGTTGTTGTTACATTTATTACCGTTATGATCCTCATGTTCACTATGGTTATTCCGAAGATTAGCGGTATCCTTACCGAAAGTGGCGCTGCTTTGCCTATATATACTACCGTCATTCTGGGTATGTCAAATTTCCTTGTCCAAAACGGTTTTCTATTGTTAGCTGTATTGGCTATTATTATTTTTGTACTAATAAGATATATTCGTACTCCATCTGGCAAGGATGTTTTCGATCAATTGAAGCTTCAGATCCCGTATATAAGCACACTATTTCGTAAGCTTTATTTGTCTCGTTTGGCAGACAATATGAATACAATGCTTTCTTCGGGAATTCAGATCGTCCGTGCTCTCGAATTGACTAGTAATATCATAAATAATGCCGTCTACAGACAGATCTTGGTCAACGCTATGGAAGCCGTCAAAGGTGGTAAGACTCTCTCCGAATCCCTCGCAAACAATCCTCACGAAATCCCAGGTATCATGGTCCAGATGACAAGGGTCGGTGAGGAGACTGGTGAAGTCGGATCTATCTTGAAGACCTTGGCAAATTTCTATACTCGTGAGGTCAAGACAGCCGTCGACTCTCTCGTCTCCCTTATCGAACCTGCCATGATCGTCCTTTTGGGTGGTGGTGTCGCCGTCCTTCTTGCCGCTGTCCTCGTGCCTATTTACAACATCGCGGGTGCGCAGTAAGGAGCTGTTCCACCATTATCCACAGTTTTTGGCCGAAAAAGCTTGTTTTGGTGTTAATATTTACTCATAACCATAGTTTTATTAAGTATTAATTATAAATATTAAAATATGAAAAGGTACACAAAGGGTTTCACCCTTATCGAATTGCTCGTCGTTATCGCTATTATCGGTATCTTGGCATCAGTTGTCCTTGTTTCTTTGCAATCAGCTAGGAAGAAGGGTAATGATACTAGGGTTATTTCTGCCGTTAATCAAATAAGGACTGCGTTGGAAACTGAAGCAGTTAGTAGTGGATATCCAAGTCTAACAAGTGCTCCAGCTGCAACCAGAGCTTCATTTAATCCATCAGTCAACAATCCTACCGCTGGTACTCCTGGTGCCAATATTGCAACTCTTATTGCTGATATTATTTCTCAACAAAGTTCTGGAGGATTGTCGGGTACAGTTGCTTATGGTGCGGGTGCGGGTGGTACATTTTGGGGTGCAAACTCCTCCGTAATTATAACGAAGGATGCATTTTCTCCTGGTACTGGATATGCCATTTATGCAAAATTGCCAAGTACCGGTCAAGCATTTTGTATAGATGGAAATGGTAACACTAAGACAACAACATATCCTGCAGCTGCACCAGGTAGCGATGCAACTGCTGTAGCCTGTCAATAATTAAATAAATATGACTTAACAAAAGACCTGTAAAAACAGGTTTTTTGTTATCCACATACATTAAGAAAAAAATTTTTAATAATAATGTTACAATTTATCTATACCAACCAATAAAAAGGTTATTATTAAAAATAGATAAATTAATTATAAATATGAAAAGGTATACAAAGGGTTTCACCCTTATCGAATTGCTCGTCGTTATCGCTATTATCGGTATCTTGGCATCAGTTGTCCTTGTTTCTTTGCAATCAGCTAGGAAGAAGGGTAATGATGCGGCTGTCCAGCAGGAGTTGGCTTCTTTGAGATCGCAGGCAGAGATTTATTATTCAAGCAACTCAAATAGTTACGCTACTCTATTTACACTCAACAACACGTGGGCATCAGCAGATACAAACGTGAATAATCTTTTGACAGCAATTAATGCTAACGTAACCACACATACAGCTGGTAGTGCGGCTGGAGCATGGGCTGCACAAGCTCAACTTCCTAGTTCAGTTGGTGGAACAGCATCTTATTTTTGTGTTGATAGTACAGGAGCGGCTAAGACCGGTGCTACAGCAATGGCTGCAGGAGCAACTGTTTGTCCATAATATTGTGTAGATTTGGAAACAAAAAACCCCTCTGGGGTTTTTTGTTTGGGGGACACGGTATATAATGTACCAATGCACATAAAAAGGGTGTTGTTATATGCCTTACCGATTTTATTTATAAGCTCAGCCTTTTTATTTCCTAGCATAAATGCAAATTATTTGGAGACTGCTATATGGTTGATAATCGTCCTTGCTTTGCTTGTCTTCCGCAATGAGATAAGGATAAAGATAAATAGAGAAACTATCGCAATCATTGCATTTGCTTTTGCTGGGCTTATCATAAGTAGTTTCTCTAACGATCTTTACACCTCATTTCACAAAGCATTGTTTATTATAGAGGTTGTCTCAATCTTCATTTTGCTCGGAAGTCTAGGAGATAGAATGGTGCTAGACTTATCATCCAAATATCTAGTAATTTTATCTTCTATTTTTACTATTTTTGCTTTTACAAATTATATAGAGGTAGGGCAATTACCTTATAATTATATTTCAGGAATTTTTGGGCATAGTGAGAGTTACAGTGTCTTTATTTGTTTGCCTCTATTTATTGCCATTTATTTGATTTATCATTCAAGTGATCGCTTGAGGCATGTCTGGTCAGTTTGTGCTGGAATTCTTATTGTTGGCTTAGTCTTATCCGGATCATATTTACCTATTATCCAAGCTCTGATTTTCGTATTGCTAGGTTTAACCTCACAATTGAAAAATTTCAATTTTCGTTTGCTAGGTTTAACCTCACAAACTGTATTTTTTGCAATAATCATATATTGTTTGGTCATATATGGAGCGAGGGCAAATACTTTGTCTTATGGTCAAGAGTACAATGATAGTCTTATAAATAAGTCTTATGTTACGATTCTTCAAAATTCCAATACTGCTCGCGGTTATTATATACTCGACGGTTTGTTTGCATTTCTAAATGAACCTCTCAAAGGTCATGGTCTCGATAGTTTCGATAATGCCTTGCGACTCGTTAAGACTGGTTTGTATTACGGATCAGATACCGCTTCTTTTAGTTTATTTTTGCATAACCTTGTGGAGGGGGGCATTATTTATTTTTTAATTTTTGTAATTTTTGTTTGTTTGTTGTTTTTGAAATTTCTTCGAATAAATAGACAAGAGGAAATATTTGCATATTTGATCACTTTGCTATTATTTTCACAATTGTTTCACTCAGTATACGGATCTGGATTGAATAATAATACAAGTCTACTCATCTGGTTTGTATTTGCAGGTCTCGTATATAGCTTGGTCCTACCAAATAGGATTGTTATAAGTTATAAGACAGTATCGGGTAAGATAATATTACAGACAACTATTGCACTTACTATTATCATAGCGATGCTTGAAGCAAATTTGGCTCGCGCTGTATATTACAAACAAAAAGCTGAGCCTTATCTCGGTAGTGAAAATAGCTTCGCAATCTTGTATTTGTCCAAGTCACTCTCGTACAACTCTTTTGATGCTTCTACTTGGTATATGCTGTGGAAGGCCTATTATTTGTCCAATAAACTTGATCAAGCTCAATTTGCCATCAAGAAGGCTTTGGATAAATCTGTAAATGATAGTAATTATCTTTACATTTTGGCCAATACAGAAATGGCCTTGGATCAAAAAGAGGATTATAGAGAATATTTGATTAAGTCTCTAAAATACGACCAAATATCTGATATACAGAGATATTTGGATCTCGTCCAGTATGATTATGAGCAAAATAAATACGCTGAAGCGATCTCTTATGGTGAGAAAATAGTCAAAATATATGAGGATTTTGTAAAGGCAGGCAAAGAGAATTATAGGACTATTTCGAAATCTGATATAGAGATAATAAATAAAATAAAAAGTCTGATTAAAGAAATGAAATAATATTATCCCCAAAAATACTATTTGTAAGCTTTGGAAGTGTTATAATTATATTGCTAATACAATTCTATATGTCCAATAAATATCAAAGGGGATTTAGTGCCATAGAGCTTATACTAATAATAGTGGTGCTTCTGATTGTGGGTGTTTTTGTCTATTTTGCTTCGCAAAGCAAAAAGACTGTAGTGGATATGGGTCCACAGAGTCAGACTTCTACTACGAGCACTTCTCGAGACCAGTCTCCAGTACAAAGTCCAAAAGTCGTCTCAAATCAGGTCGTTAGTGCAAATCCTGCTCCGGTCGGTCTAGATAAGGATAGTGTGATTGGATATGTCAGACAATTGTCGGTGGAAGCAGAAGCCAGATATTCTGGTAGCTACAAAAAGACCTTCACTTCAAACAACATCATAAAAGACAATGGAGCTGGTATATTGCTTACGCCTGGATCTCTTGGCGCGAAACTTGCTGATGAAGTCAAAAGCAAAGGCGGACAGATATTCGTCATTACAAATGAAGCTGTTACAAAGTTTGCTATATACGGACTATTGTCGGGACCAACCAAGACTTATTATTGTCTAGCTTCTGATGGTAGTAACAAGACCGATACAAAGGTTGTGACAGATACAGTCGGCCTTACCAAAAAACCAATTTGTAAATAATTAACATGCAAAAAATATCAAAAATTAATAAAGGTTTTACGCTTATAGAATTATTAGTGGTTATTGCTATTATCGGTATATTGGCATCAGTAGTCCTCGTATCGGTCAACAATGCAAGGAGTAAGGCTGTCGATGTCAAAGTAATTTCCGATGTAAAGCAGATCAAGACTGCTATAGAGTCAGGATATTCTGGAGCCTCATATCCCGATCTTACAAATGATTCACCGATATATGGAGGCTTGGTTGCTGATGGTAACCCTAGTACATCGACACTCAATATCTTACTATCAAATGCAATAGAGGCGGGAAGTGAGATCAAGGTCGTCAATGAACCAAATACGGCCGGTTCACCAGTTTTCGGCTATGCTATATACGGCAAACTCATCTCTTCTACGACTAGATATTTCTGCTTAGATTCGAAGGGTAATACAAATCAGTCAGTTCTTGATACCGATACGACAAATCCTATTTGCCCATAATATGTATTTTAGAATTTCCAAAACAAAAGGTTTTACATTGATCGAATTGCTGGTGGCGATTTCTATTATTGCAATTTTGACTGCTGTCATCATCACAAGCATGTCCTCATCGCGACCAAAGGCTCGTGATGCAAAGAGGATATCGGATGTTGCTCAGTTGCAATTGGCTTTGGAGCAATATTTCGATAGGAATAATGTTTATCCAGTAAGTCCTAATTATGGTACTGGTGGACCTGGATTGACAGCTTTAGTAACAGGTGGATATCTTTCTTCTTTACCTAAGGATCCGCAGACCAATACGTCGGATGGTTACATTACTTATGTCAGTTCACCTTCAAGTTATGATTATGTACTCAAAGTACAACTTGAGCGATATTATGGTGAAGGTATCAATACTACTGGTATTGAGACGGTATATGGCCAAACATGCTCTATTGCCTTAAATGAGTACTGTGTCAGATCGAAATAAATGGATATTTTACCCCTAATCTTTTTGTTTATTTTCGGAGCGATTATAGGTAGTTTTCTCAATGTTGTAATCTATAGATACAATACCGGCAAGACTGTCGGTGGTCGTTCGATCTGCATGTCTTGTGGCAAGACTTTGAAGTGGTACGAACTTTTCCCAGTATTGAGCTATATTTTCCTCGGTGGTGCATGTAGCAAATGCAAAGCCAAGATCTCTCCACAATATCCTCTTGTCGAGGCTCTGACAGGTTTATTATTTGTCATGACTTATATGAATGTCATTCCGATCACGATGCAAGAATATGTACTTACATCTATGTACATCGTAATTGCTTGCATTATGATAGTGATTACGGTTTATGATATTAGGCACAAGATAATTCCTGATGGATTCGTCTATGTATTTATAATTTTGTCATTGGCAAAAAACTTCATTACAAGTCAAGATTGGTTTGTCTTACCGAGTTGGGAAATATGGGTAGCAGGACCAGCTCTTGCTTTGCCATTTTTCACTTTGTGGTTGATTTCTAAGGGTACCTGGATGGGATTTGGTGATATAAAATTGATGATCGGTATGGGTTGGTTTTTGGGTTTCGCTAGTGGAGCAAACGCTGTTATCTTGGCATTTTGGATCGCTTGCATACTTACTCTTGGTTGGCTTTTCATTACAAGGAAGAAGATAAAGCCAAAAACGGAAGTACCTTTCGGTCCTTATCTAGTCTTGGGAATGTATATTGTATTCTTCTATAATATTCAAGTTATTGATTTTTCACTTGTTAAAGATATTTTGTTCAGTTTTCAAATATAACGTGGTAGCAATAGGGTGTGTACTTTTTTGACACGCAAAACCTTGCAAGGTTTTGCTCTGATTCGGAAATTCCTTGCTAGGAATTTCCTGCATACGGTC
>CAZPKQ010000007.1:0-15437 GCA_964587205.1 uncultured Candidatus Saccharibacteria bacterium
ATTATTCATGAAGCTGGTCATTGGATTTTTATTTTCTTTGGTGAATTTATTCAGGTCCTTGGCGGTTCTCTAAATCAAGTTTTAATTCCTCTCATTTTCTCTATATATTTCCTAATAAAAAGAGACTACTATTCTGCTTCAATTGTCTTGATCTGGTTTGGCTATAATCTAGTAAACGTTTCAGTTTATGCTGGGGACGCATATTATATGAGATTACCTCTTCTTGGTGGAGATGGGGTTATTCATGATTGGAATTATATTTTAACCAAAATAAATTTATTGGATTACTATAGAGCGATCGCGGGCATCTTAAAATCAATTGGAATCTTTGCAATTATCTTTGGAATTATCGGAGGTTGTGCAACATCCCGAAAGGCTGTTGACTTCGGACACTCGCTCTGTTAAGATGCTTTGCACGCTCATTCGAGCCTATTTTCTTACATGGAAGCTACAATTTACAGCCAAGAAGGAAAGCCAGCAGGAAAGATTTCATTACCGAAGTCTGTTTTTGATGCCAAGTGGAATGCGGACTTAGTTCATGAAGTTGTTCGACTTATGAATTCCAATTCTCGCACAAATGTCGCTCATACAAAGACACGTGGAGAAGTAAGGGGAGGTGGTAAGAAACCATGGAAACAAAAGGGCACAGGTAGAGCAAGACATGGTTCTACACGATCTCCTATTTGGGTCGGTGGAGGTGTCGCCCATGGTCCTCGCAATGACAAAAATTTCTCAAGAAAGATAAACAAAAAGGTCAAAACAAAGGCTCTCTATTCTATTTTATCCAAGAAGTTCAAAGACGGCGAGATTTTGTTTGTAGATTCATTCAAATTCGAAAAGCCAAAGACAAAAGAAGCAAAATCTATCATCTCAAATCTATCTAAGGTCAAAGGTTATGAGACATTGTCTACAAAGAAGTTCAATACAGCTATTATAGCTCTTGAGAAGAAGTCAGATCTAGTACAAAAGAGTTTCAATAATTTCGGCAATATTTCTGTCGAAGAATTCAGGAATATAAATCCAGTAAGCATTTTGAATCACAAATACATTATTATTTCCAATCCAGAAGAATCACTCAAGACTTTTAAGCAAGACTAATACACTATCATGGCTATATTTGGACTAAAAAAGAAACAAGAGGTCAAAGCTGAAGATAATATTCAGCCAAAAAAGGTTGCAAAGACTCCAAAAGCAATAAAGGCTCAAAAGGTCCCATCGATCAAATCAGAAGAGTCTACACTCAATATTTCCGAAAATATTGGCAATATTATATACAGCCCTCGAGTTACAGAGAAATCTGGCATAAAGAGCCAAGAGGGAGTATATACTTTCGAAGTCAATAAAAATGCAAATAAGAATCAAGTTGCAAATGCTGTTAAGACATTGTACAAAGTAAGTCCAATCAAGGTCGCCATGATCAATGTCAAGCCAAGTAGAGTTTTCGTAAGGGGCAAGAAGGGTGTGGTATCCGGCTTCAAGAAGGCTATAGTAACTCTCAAAAAGGGCGATAAGATAGATTTTGTATAGAAAAAAAGCTCATCATAAGCATAAAAACATGAAATCATTTAGACCTACAAGTAAATCAAGAAGACATATGACCGTACTCCCATTCAAGGAGTATTTGACGGTGTCAGAACCACTCAAATCTCTCACAAAGGGCATGAAAAGAGACATGGGTAGGAATTCTCATGGTCGTATCACAGTAAGACATAAGGGTGGAGGTCACAAGAAACTATTTCGTGATATTGACTTTATGTACGACAAAAAAGACATTGTCGGTACAGTCAAGACTGTAGAATATGATCCTTTCCGCACTGGTTATATCGGTGTCGTAGCCTACAAGGATGGTGCAAAAAGATATGTTCTACTCCCAAAGACCATGAAGGTCGGCAATTCATTTATCGTTTCCGAAAATGCTCCTATTGTGGTTGGAAACCGTCTTCCTCTCAAAAACATTCCAGTTGGTACATTTATCTTCAATATAGAAGTTAAGCCAGGTTCTGGTGCAAAATTAGTCCGTTCAGCTGGTTCATTTGCTCAAGTTGTAGCAAACGACGCTGGTTATACCCATATCAAGATGCCTTCGACTGAGGTCCGCAAGATTCACGAAGATGCATGGGCAAGTATCGGCTCAGTCTCAAATGAAGAATCAAGACTAGTCAATATCGGTAAAGCTGGACGCTCAAGATGGATGGGTATCAGACCTACTGTCCGAGGTACAGCCCAAAACCCAGTCGATCACCCATACGGTGGAGGTGAACAAAGACAGGGTAGAGGTCTACGAAGACTCAAGACTCGCTGGGGTAAGCCTGCTGGCAAGGGTCAGAAGACAAGACGCTCCAAGAAATACTCAAATGTATTCGTTGTATCAAGAAGATCTCCTGGCAAGAACATGACAAGCTCGGTATAATATTTTGGTGTACAAATTTCTAGTCAAAATAAGCAATAAAGTTTTCGAAAAGATATTTATGTCTTTTATAGGTTAGTTATCTTACTCTTGGTAGGGTGATAGAGAATATAGATCCCATACCTTCTCCAGGAGACTCGACTGACATTTTGCCACCGAGTTTCTTAATTATTGAATTTGCAAGATATAAGCCGACACCGAAGCCTTCTGTATCAGTAGAGCGGGCGTTTTTGCCTCTATAAAACTTGGAAAATATGTGTGGCAGGTCATTTTTGGATATGCCGATACCAGAGTCTTGTACGCTAATTTTGACGGATAGGAGGCTGGCATTGATGAATACTGCGACATTTTGGCCAGGATTCGTGTAGGTCTGGGCATTGTCTAGGAGGGTAGTAAGGACGAATTCTAATCTACTTTGATCGGCCTTGACCATAGCTGTCTTGTCATCGCAGTCTAGACTAAAGAAAAGATTTTTTTCATGCAAAGTATCCTTGAATCGGTCGGCAACGCTTTTTGTAAAATCGTATATAGGGAATTTGTCTATGACATAACTTGCTCCGGCTTTGTTTTCGTCGTCAGCAATCTCAATAAGCGTACTTACCAAATCGATAATTTTTTGATTGGATTTTTTGATGTCTTCAAGGCTTTTTTTCTTGAAGGAATCTGTCTCATCTGGAATAAGAGTATCGCAAACCCATTTGATATAGGTCATTGGAGTACGAAACTTATGAGCGACGATAGTGACAAATTCGTACTTCATATGATTGTTTTCGATCAGTCTTTTGCGGATTATTATGAAGGCAATAATTGCTAAAATGACTAGGACTAGAGCCACGATAGCGACGATGATAAGATTTCCACTTATATAAGTTATACCATCGATAGAGATTTGATATTGCATAATGAAATTTGTATTACCGATTAATGATAACATATTTCTTGACTTCGTAAGACCGCTCTGTTAACATGCATCTCAAGCTCTTTTGGGCTGTTTTAATTAACTTTTCATGTCTAGATCACTATACAAAGGTCCATATGTCGATGAGAATCTTCTCAAGAAGATCTCCGGCAAGAAACCAGAATCAACTGGTGTTATAAAGACTTGGGCTCGAAGATCACAGATTTCACCTGAGATGGTCGGTTTTACTTTTGGTGTCCACAATGGTCGTGCTCATGTGGACGTTTTTGTTACCGAAGATATGGTCGGTCACAGATTGGGAGAATTTGCTACAACTCGCAAGTTCGTAAGACATGGAGGTAAGATGCAAAAAGAATTGGAAGCAAAGGCAAAGGAAGCAGAGATGGCAGCAGCCAAATCTGCTAAGGAAGCCGCTACTACAGCTGCAGCAAAATAAACATTACTACTATGATTACAGCATCTCTAAAAAATTACAGAATTTCACCACGCAAAGTTAGATTGGTTGCAGATATGGTCCGTGGCAAAAATGCCGTAATCGCCCAAAACATTCTTGCAAATGCACTCAAGAAGGCAAAGAGTCCTATAGGTGATCTACTAAATTCCGCAATTGCAAACGCAAAGAACAATATGAAGCTCGAACCTGAGTCACTTTTCATAAAGGAGATTAGAGTAGATCAAGGCTTCGTCTTGAAAAGATACATGCCTGTTTCTCGTGGATCAGCTCATCCTATAAAGAAGAGGACAAGTCATATTACAATAAAGTTGGCACCAGTTTCCGAAAATAAGAAAACAAATAAGAAATAATACTATGTCACACACCGTACACCCATATTCACATCGTCTAGGAATCATTCGTGACTGGAAGAGTCGCTGGTTTTCTGTCGACAAAGCATACAGGACTTCTCTCAAAGCTGATCTTTTGATTAGAGAATTTTTGATGAAAGAATTGCGTGCAAATCATGTTGGTGGTTTGGATATAGAGCGCAATCGCAAAGCTATTCGTATTGTTATCAAGACATCAAGACCAGGTCTACTTATCGGCAAAGCTGGTGATGGGGTAGTCAAGTTGAGAGCAAAGATTCTTCGACTATTGAAAGACAATAAGATCGATCTAGGTGAGCAAGAGCTCAAGATAGATATTGAGGAAGTTCGCAATCCAGAATCAAATTCTGCTATCGTTGCAATGCAGATAGCTGAATCTTTGGAGAAGCGTATGCCATATCGAAGAGTTATGAAGCAGACCATCGAGAAGGTCATGGCAAACAAAGACGTTCAGGGTATTCGTATTAGACTTGGAGGTCGCTTGGGTGGTGCAGAAATTGCCCGAAGTGAAGAGATGAAGAAGGGTCGAATTCCGCTTCAGACCTTGAGAGCTGATATTGATTTTGTCAGAGAGAAAGCTCATATGACATATGGAGATATCGGCATCAAAGTCTGGATATACAGAGGAGAGATTTTCAAGCAAAAATCAAAAGACACTAAATAATTTTTACTACCATGTTATTCCCAAAGAAAGTCAAACATCGCAAATGGTTTACCAAGAGAATGCATCCAGTCAAGGAGGCAAATCATGCTGATACAAGAGGTACTACAGTTGCCTTTGGTTCATTTGGTCTAAAAGCAATGGAATTTGGTCGAGTAACATCAAATCAGCTAGAAGCAGCCCGCAAAGTCATGGCGCGCTACGCTACCAAGTCCGGCAAAGTTTGGATTAGAGTTTTCCCAGATCATCCATTTACCCAAAAGCCAGCCGAGGTCAAGATGGGAAAGGGTAAGGGAGATCTTGTAGGTTTCGTCGCTTTGGTCAAGCCTGGAAGAGTAGTCTTTGAGATCGACGGTGTAGAGCAAGAAGTGGCTTCAGAGGCTTTGAGGAAGGCCGGTACAAAATTGCCTATTAAGACAAAGATCGTAAGCAGAATATAATATCATGAAATCAAAAGAGATTATTACAAAGACAAAGCCTGATTTGGCAAGATTACTTGGCGAAAAGCGCGAAGCTCTGAGATTGTCCAGATTTGGTGCTAGTGGTGCAAAAAACAAAAATGTCAAAGAGACAAAAGAGCTACGAAAAGACATTGCTAGGATTTTGACAGCCATTAACAACAAAAACAACTAATCTCTGGACAATATCCAAATTTTAAAGTAGTATCACAACTTACATGACCACAAATGAAACAAAACAGAATAAAGTCTCCCGCCAAACTTTCACTGGTGTGGTTATTTCTGACAAAATGAAAGATACTGCAGTCGTAGAGATAAAACGCTACGAGAAACACTCCAAGTATCACAAATTCGTCATGCGTAAGACAAAGCTCATGGCTCACAACCCAAACAACGAAAAGAAGATTGGAGATAAAGTCACTATTGAGGCATGTCGACCTCTTTCAAAGCGCAAAGCTTTCAAAATAATTGCCTAATAAAATACCATGATTCAACCAAGATCAATCGTAAATATTGCAGACAATTCCGGTGCCAAGATCGGCCGAATTTTCAAAGTTCTAGGCGCATCAAAGAAACGCTATGCAGAAGTCGGTGAATTAGTCATCCTTTCTGTCCAAAAGGCTGAGCCAAGGAAGACCATCAAAAAGAAAGATGTTTTGAAGGCGGTAGTCGTAAGACAGACCAAGCCTTTGAGAAGGAAAGATGGTTCATATATCCGCTTCGACGAAAATGCAGTTGTTATTGTCGAAAAGGAGAAGAAGGAGCCTATTGCTGGTCGTATATTCGGTCCTATTCCAAGAGAAGTCGGTGAAGCTGGTTTCAAGTCTATAGTATCAAAAGCATCAGAAGTTGTATAAAAAACTACCATGAATATCAAGAAAGGCGACAATGTAATAATAATTAGCGGAGACGATAAGGGTAAGTCTGGCAAGGTTATAAAAGCTATCCCAAAGACTGGTCAGATCGTCGTCGAAGGAGTCAATATAGTCCGTAAGCACGAAAGACCTCGCAAACAAGGCCAAAAAGGTCAAGTCGTCGAAGTAGCTATGCCTTTTTATGCAAGTAAGGCCAAGAGCGCAGACAAAGTTAAAAGCAAAAAATAATAGTAATAAAGGTTGGGGATTATCCAATCTGCAAAAACCATGACACACAAAACTGTTTACGAATTGAATAAAGAAACCTATAGCGCTTTGAAGACAAAGCTCGGTCTTACAAATCCAATGCAAGCACCTCGTTTGGAGAAGGTGGTTATCTCTTGTGGTTTCGGTTCGGTCAAAGATCGCAATAAGATCGAACTTATCGAAAATCGCCTATCCAAGATCACTGGTCAAAAGCCTGCTGTAAGAAGGACTAAGAAAGCTATTGCTTCATTTAAGACTAGACTTGGTGATCCTATTGGTTATCAGATCACATTGAGAGGCAATCGCATGTACGATTTCTTGGACAGATTGATCAACATCGCTCTTCCTCGCACAAAGGACTTCCGTGGTCTATCTCGCACATCTGTCGACGCTATGGGCAACTACACACTAGGTATCAAAGAACACACTATCTTTGCCGAGACTTCAGATGAAGATTTGAGAGATGTATTCGGTTTTGCTATCACTCTCGTGACTACTTCTAGCGATAAGAATGCGACACTGGCATATCTAGAACATCTAGGACTTCCTCTAAAGAAAGAAGGTGAGGAGAAGAAATAAGTGGTTAAACCACTTTTTTCTTTTGAATTTAATCATTTGTGACAAATGTCAAAAGGTGTTGCGTCGGGATGTTGCACATCCTGGAGTGGTTGACTTCAAGATATCGATCTGCTAAGCTACGAATACCTTAAAAAATAGGTAATAATATGGTTGGAAGCAGGTTATCCTCGAGATAATAGCTAACCAATCTTCATTTTTTTACAAAAATGGCAAAAACATCAGTAGTAGCAAGATCACAAAAAAAGCCCAAGTTCAAATCTAGGGTAGTTAGGCGTTGTTTCCGTTGCGGTCGCAAGCATGGCTATATGCGAGATTTCGATATTTGCCGTATTTGTTTCCGTGAATTTGCTAACGAAGGTTTTATTCCAGGTATAAAGAAATCATCATGGTAACAGACCCAATTTCAGATCTAATAATCAGAATCAAGAATGGTAGTGATGCCAAGAAGCCTGTTGTGATTGTCCCTTATTCAAAATACATCGAAAATGTATCTCATGCTTTGAAGAAAGCTGGTTACATTTCCACTATTGAGCGCAAAGGCAAAGTATTTACATCGAACCTCGAATTGGGTCTTGTATATTTGGATACAGTGCCAAGGATCAATGGCGTCGAGAGGATTTCTAAGCCTTCAAGAAGGATTTACATCAAGGCTCAGGATATCCGTATGTACAGGAGTGGATTTGGAAATTCATTTATCTCAACATCAAAGGGTATTATGACTGATGTTGATGCAAAGAAAAACAAGGTCGGTGGCGAATTACTCTTCAAGATTTGGTAATAATATGTCAAGAATTGCAAAAAAACCTATTGTCCTACCAGCAAAGACCGAAGCAAGCTTCTCCGGTGGTATGATCACGATCAAGGGTCCTCTTGGTAGCCTTTCGAAGCCAATCAAGTCAAATATTGGTGTTGCTATTGCTAGCAATGAGATCACTCTTACATTGAGTCATGATAGTCTACAAGCAAGATCCGAATGGGGTACAGCAGCTTCTCATATCAGAAATATGATCGAAGGTGTAAACAAACCTTATGAAAAGAAATTGATTATCGAAGGTATCGGTTACAAAGCTGATATCAAGGGCAAGGACTTGGTCTTGGCGGTTGGTTTCTCTCACACTATTGCCGTTCCCATTCCTACAGATCTCAAAGTCACAGTCGAAAAGACCACTATCACAATCACTGGTATCGATATAGAGAAAGTCGGTCAATTTGCCGCAGAGATCAGAGCCTTGAAGAAGCCTGAGCCATATTTGGGCAAAGGTATCAGATATTCTGATGAGGTTATAAGACGTAAGCAAGGTAAGAAAGCCGCATAATAACATGAAGAAATTACAGATCAAAAGCCAAAAGTTTGCAAGAAGGAAGTCTCGTGTCCGTGCCAAAGTTCACGGCACAGAAGAAAGACCAAGACTTTCTATTTTCAAATCTCATAAGTATATTTATGCTCAGATCATAAATGACGACAAAGGACATACTCTTGTGTCTGCAGATACGATCAAATCAAAGGCAAAATCTCCTGTTGCAAAAGCCGAAGAATTGGGTGCAGAGATCGCAAAGAAAGCCAAGTCAGCAAAGGTTACAAAGGTAGTCTTTGATAGAGGTGGTTATATGTATGGAGGCAAAATAAAGGTCGTAGCAGATAGTGCAAGAAAGGAAGGTCTAGAATTCTAATACCATGACTACAAACAAAGAAAACAATTTGAATACAACAGAAAATGCACCAGTAGAGGCAGAAGTAGCTACTGTTCCAGAGGTTGCATCTGCCCCAGACAATTCTTCAGGAAAGTTTATCCCTGGAAGGAAAATGCGTAACGATCAATCAAAAAAGGGTGGTCGTGGCCGTGCTCCAAGAGGTGAAGTTCGAGAGAGAGTCAAACCAGAATTCGATTCTAAGATTATAGATATCCGAAGAGTTACTCGTGTTGCTACAGGTGGTAGAAGATATTCATTTAGCGTAGCTGTAGTAGCAGGTGATCGCAAGGGACGTGTCGGTGTAGGTCTTGGTAAGGCTGGAGATACAGCATTGGCAGTCGACAAGGCAACTCGCGAAGCAAAGAAAAATCTCATCAGAGTCAACCTTTCTCCAAAGATGACTATTCCTCATGCTGTAGAAGGTAAGTACTCAAGTGCAAGGATCAAGATCTTCCCAGCTCGTGGTAGTGGAGTGGTCGCTGGAAGCTCAGCTAGATCAATTATCGAATTGGCGGGCATCAAAGATGTCTGTGCAAAATACATGTCTGGAAGCAAGAATCGTCTAAACAATGCAAAAGCTACTATTGAAGCTTTGAAGAAAGTCAGCCGATTTAGCCGAAAAGCTTTGAGCGCAAAGATTGCCGAATCAATAAAATAATTATATGCAAATCAATCAAATCAAAAGAATACACCCAAATAAAAAGCGAATGATTGTCGCTCGTGGTGGCAAGCGTGGCAAGACTTCTGGACGTGGAGGTAAGGGTCAATCCGCTCGTGCAGGTAATAAACGCAGACCAGAATGGAGAGATATCATCAAGCGTCTTCCTAAGCTTCGTGGTCGTGGCAAAAATTCAAACAAACCTTTTGCTATTAGAGCTGAAGTCATCAATCTAGATATTATCGAATCAAATTTCAATGCTGGAGAATTGGTAACTCCTACTACTTTGGTTGAAAAGGGTGTTTTGTCTACTTACTCAGGCAATTTACCAAAGGTCAAGATTTTGGGTCAAGGTGATCTTACAAAATCAGTCACAATCTCAGGTTGTGAAGCTTCAGAGTCGGTGATCGAAAAGGTCAAGAAGGCCGGAGGAGATATAGCTACAAAGTCACCAACGGTCAAGACTACAGCACCAAAGGTCAAACCTCAAGAACAAGCTCCAAAAGAGAAAGCAAAATCAGAAAAGAAAGAAGTCAAAGAAAAGAAGGCAACAAAGAAAGTTAGCAAATAATAAAAAATCCCAATAAGTTAATAATATGCAAAAATTCTTCGAAAAAATCAGTTTAGCTTTGAGGGATCAGGTCTTGAGAAGGAGGATTGGTTTTACAATTTTGGCTCTTATCTTGTTTAGGGTATTGGCTACTATCCCAATTCCCGGTATAGATGCGACAAATCTAGCCAAGCTTCTAGCCTCAAGCCAATTATTGGGCTTTCTAAATATCTTTTCTGGTGGAGGATTATCTAATCTATCTATTGTAATGCTTGGAGTTGGTCCATTCATCACTGCTTCTATCATTATCCAGCTTTTGACTATGATGCTACCTTCTTGGAAGGCAATGCTACACGATGAAGGTGAAGCTGGTAGAATGAAATTGTCTCAATATTCTAGATTGTTTGGCGCACCACTTGCTATTGTTCAAGCAGTTGGTTTTATTATTTTATTGCAGTCACAAAACGTACTACCACACCTTGATATTTTTGCATTTATAGTAAATGTAATTGTTCTTACAGCTGGTTCTATGCTTTTGATGTGGATAGGAGAGCTTATATCTGAATTTGGTATTGGAAATGGCGTCTCACTTATTATCTTTGCTGGTATAGTCTCTCGTTTGCCAGTTGCGATTACACAAAATATTCAAAAGGTTTCTACTACAGGTCTAGCAGATTTGCCATTCTATATAGGAGTTTTGGTTGTAGCAGTTATCGCTGTTGCTGGAGTCGTGTATGTTACAGAAGCTGAGAGATCTGTGCCAGTCACATATGCAAAGCAGGTAAGGGGCAACAAAGTCTATGGTGGTACAACGACCTATCTTCCGCTTCGTCTAAATCAATCAGGTGTTATCCCAATAATTTTCGCTTTGTCTATTTTGCTATTTCCTCAGATAATAGCTACTTCTTTGGCTAAGGCTACAGCATATCCTATGCTTGCTGAATTTGGTTCTTATGTTTCAAGTCTTCTTTCAAATCAACTAATATACGGAATTATATACTTTGTCTTGGTTGTTCTATTTACTTACTTCTACACTGCGGTGACCTTCGATCCAAAGCAGATCGCCGAAAATCTCCAGAGGGGCGGAGCTTTCATTCCTGGTGTAAGACCTGGCGAGCAGACACAAGCTCACGTTGCAAATATTGTTACTCGCATTACTCTTGTCGGTGCATTGTTCTTGGGTATAGTCGCTATTTTGCCACTTATTATCCAAGCATTTTCTCCAGACAACAATCGTTCTGTCGCTGTCGGCGGTACCGCTCTACTTATCGTAGTCTCAGTGGTCCTCGATCTTCTCAAGAAAGTCGATGCTCAAGTATCGATGAGAGAATATTAGTAGGGAATAGGTAAGAGGTAATAGGTATTTTAGTATCTATTTACCTTTTACCTTTTACCTCCTTTTACCTTTTACCTCTTACCTTTAACCTCTAACCTTTAACCTCTAACCTTTTTCCTCCCACCTCTTTATACGCTATAATAAACAGATGGACTTACAATCATTTGTTTTTATTGGACGATCTGGTTGCGGGAAGGGTACACAGATCGAAATGCTTATGGATGTTCTCAAGAAGAAGGATCCTAAGCATGAAATTTTGTATATATATACAGGAAAGGAATTTCGCGAATTCATAAAGGGCGATACCAAGACCCAAAAATTAACAAAGCATGTATATGAGGATGGTGGTTTGATGCCAGAATTTCTTACTGTGCATATGTGGGTCAGACCTTTGGTCGAAAATTACAATGGTAATCAACACATTATTTTCGATGGTACGCCAAGGAAATTCCATGAAGCAGGAGTTTTGCATTCTATGATCGGTTTTTACAAATTGGAGAAGCCGTGGGTTATAAATATCGGTATTTCTGAGGAAGAGGCAGTAAGGCGCCTATTGAAGCGTAAGAGACTTGATGATACCGAAAAGGACATCAGGAAACGTCTTAGCTGGTACGAGACTGATGTGGCTCCGACGATCGAGTTTTATCGCGACAATCCAAATTATAATTTTCTTTATGTAGACGGAGAGAGAAGTCCGGAGGAGATTCATGCTGATATTGTCAAAAGGCTTGGTTTATTGTAGTTTGTACAAATGATATCTATTAAGACCAAAGAAGAAATAGCAATCCTCAGAGAGGGTGGCAAAAGACATGCCTATATTCTAAATGAATTGGCCAGTATGGTACGACCAGGTCTTGATACTTTGGAATTGGAAAATAAAGCTAGGCAGTTGATAGCAGAAGGTGGGGACAAGTCTGCTTTTCTTGGATACAAACCTTATGGAGCAAAAAGACCTTTTCCTGCAACAATTTGTGTTTCGATAAATGATGAGGTGGTGCATGGTATACCAAATGAAAATGAAAAGATTTTGAAAGAAGGAGACATCGTCAGTATAGATCTCGGTCTAGTACATAAGGGTATGATTACCGATGCAGCTGTGACTGTCCCTGTAGGCAAGATCTCTAGTGAATTGGTCAAGCTTATAGAAAATACTAAACAAGCACTTAATGCGGGTATAAAAGCAGTAAAAGATGGTTGTAAGACTGGCGATATCGGTCAGGCGATTGCAAAATACGCTTACGCAAACAATTATGGCCTCGTAGAAGAATTGTCTGGTCATGGGGTTGGCTATTCGGTTCATGAAGATCCATATGTGCCAAATTTCGGTTCCAAGGGTGAGGGTGATACGCTCAAGTCTGGCGTAGTCATTGCAATTGAACCGATGTTTAATATTGGTACAAAAAATATATTCTTAGATAAGGATGGTTATACATTCAAAACTAGAGATGGTAAGCCATCTTGTCATTTCGAGCATACAGTAGTCGTTACAAAGAGCGGGGCAGAAGTAGTCACAGCCTTGTAGTTTATATAATAAAAATAGGGTAATATATGGATAGAATTATCCTAATTTTATTAATATGAACAAACATTTCAAAGATGAAAGAACACTTGTAATTATCAAACCTGATGGCATTCAGCGCTCTTTGATCGGTGATGTAATCCATCGATACGAACGAGTCGGCCTCAAACTAGTTGGGATCAAGATGATGATTCCTACAAAGGATTTGATCGAAAAACACTATACTCTTGATCCAGAATGGCGAGTCAGAACTGGTCAAAAAACTATAAAAAGCTATTTGGACAAAGGTCTTACACCACCTTCGACTGACCCTGTAGAGATTACAGGGCGAATCTTGAAGAATCTTGTAAATTATATGACAAAGGGTCCTGTAGTTGTGATGGTCTGGCAAGGTGCGCATGCAGTAGAGATTGTAAGGAAGATCACTGGTGGTACCGAGCCAGTCACTTCACAAGTCGGTACGATCAGGGGTGATTATGTTTTGGATTCGTATAGAATGAGCGATTCTGATGGTCGTTCTGTTCGAAATATTGTCCACGCCTCTGGCTCAGTCAAAGAAGCGGATGATGAGATAGCGCATTGGTTCAAAAAAGAAGAACTATTTAACTACCGACTGATCGTCGAAGAGATGCTATATGATGTAGATCTAGATGGTATTTTAGAGTAGGCACTTCGTTCTAGAAATCAAATTGCGTAACCGCCATCTGTATTTTGTTTTTTATTTATCTGCGTAACTCGCTACGCTCAGACATACTCGATAAATAAAAAAACAAAATACAGAGGGCGGTTACTAGTATCTAGCATATTATTCATTTTTGTTTATTATTATGACTCGGAGGATTTATTTTTTATAATTTATTTATCGAGTATGTTTGAGTGACTATAAATTTGTTGGTAAAAAGCGAATTGAGGTTGGATTGCAAGGGCTTTGCCCGTAGCAATCCAGAGCTTTTTACCTACAAATTTAAGGAACGAGTTACGCAGATAAATAAATTATAAAAAATAAATCCTCCGAGTCATTTCTACTATTGAAGTCACCTTTGATATAAATGTCAAAAGTGTGTTTTAACAATAAAACTTCTTGCATTAAGTTTGGGTCAATTTTAAAATATATACAGATTGTAAGAGATAAAAACTATACAAATCAAAACGGGATGCCGACGAATTGGTCAAACTTTTCAATTTCTTCTACGACCCTTGTGGCGTTTGGAGCTAGGCGACCCACCTGTTATTACAGGTATAACTCTTACAATCTACGAAGAATGCCTCTTCCTTCGCACTTTAGGAATAGGCATTTTTCGTTGGGCTCTAGTATAATTGTGAGATGAATGAAAAAGTTAAATTGAAATTTTGTGGTGGAGTCGGAAATGTCACAGGTGCAAATTTCTTGCTTGAATATAGCAATCAAAAAATCCTGATAGATTGTGGTCTGGTACAGGGTACGAAGGTGGCAAATGAAGAAAATTACAAACCATGGATGTATGAACCATCATCGATTAATGCTTTGTTTGTAACCCATGCCCACCTAGATCACGTAGGTCGGATACCGAAGCTGGTCAAGGACGGCTTTGCCGGCAAGATATATTCGACTGTAGAGACAAAAGAACTTGCCAAAATTGTCCTAGAAGATGCTGTCACAATCCTTACAAATGAAGCCAAACAAGATGGACTTGATCCTCTCTATGACCTAAATGATGTCCAAAATATTTTTCATTCTTGGGAGACTTTGGACTATTATCAGAATTTCCAATATTCAAAAGAGATTTCATTTTATCTCAAGGATGCTGGACATATCTTGGGATCGACGATGTATGAAGTCACATTAAATCGTGGTGAAAACAAAACTAAGATACTTTTTACAGGTGATTTGGGCAATTCACCTGCTCCTCTGCTTAGGGATACTGACGAGGTTGGTGAAGTCGATTATTTGCTTATGGAAAGCGTCTACGGTGATCGGAATCATGAAGACCGAGCGGGTCGCGACAATCATTTCAAAAGAATAATAAATGAAGCGATAAGTCGAGGGGGGACTTTGGTGATACCGACCTTTTCGGTTGATAGGACGCAGGTTCTTTTGTATCAATTAAATAATCTAGTCGAGAAAGGTGAAATACCGACGATACCAATATTCGTCGACTCGCCAATGGCAATCAAAGCAACCGAAATATATTTAAATAGCAAAGAATTATTCAACCCTAAAATTCAAAATCAAATCTCTTCAGGTGATAATATATTCTCATTTCCATATTTGAAATTTACGATGACATCGGTAGAGTCAAAGGAAATAGACAATGCTCCAAATCCAAAGATAATTCTTGCTGGTTCGGGCATGTCTATCGGTGGTCGAGTGATCAGTCATGAGAAAAGATACCTACCAGATCCAAAAAATACAATTCTATTGGTAGGCTATCAGGCCTCGGGATCGCTCGGTAGAGAATTGGCTGAAGGTGCCAAGAAAGTCAAAATTTATCGAGATACGATCAAGGTTAAAGCCAAGATCGAAACATTTTTTGGTTATTCTGCTCACAAAGATAGTGATCGATTGCTCGATTTCGTCGGTACCGCCAAAGGATTAAAAGAAGTTTTTGTAGTCATGGGCGAGCCGAAGTCAGCGATGTATTTGGCCCAACGGATCAACAACGAATTCAATGTTAAAGCTATCAGTCCAGAATTGGGTAGCGAGGTAGAGTTATGAATACAGGCAAGGCATTTTTT
>CAZPKQ010000007.1:15537-18383 GCA_964587205.1 uncultured Candidatus Saccharibacteria bacterium
TAAAATAAAACCCCTTGCGGGGCTTTATTTATTTTACTGACAAAACTAGTCTTTTGAATGATTCGGGTTTGCTTTCGGCTAGTGTCGCTAGAGTCTTGCGGTCTAGAGATATACTTTTCTTTTTGAGAGCGTCGATGAATTTGGAATATGAGAAGCCTAGTGGTCTTAGGGAAGCGTTGATGCGAACATTCCATAGTCGGCGGAATTCGCCTTTTTTGTCTCGGCGATGTGCTAGGGCATATGCACCAGCATGCATCAAAGCATCGTTTGCAGCTCTTTCGGTCTTGGAACGGCGGAATCGGAATCCTTTTGCAGCACGGAGTATACTGCGTCGATTCTTCATTGCATTTACTCCTTTTTTAGCTCTTGTCATGGTATTTTAATATTTTATAAATTATATATTTGCCAAAAATCGACTCATAGCTTTGTTGCTCATAATGACTTCAGCAGATCTTCGCTTATTGATGCCAGTCTTTGCACTTTCTTTTGCATTGAAGTGGTTTTGACCAGGTTTCCTAGCAATAATCTTGTTATTTCTAGTGATTTTGAATCTCTTCAAATATGATTTGTTTGATTTGATCATGTTATTGTTATTTTCTTTCTATAATTATTGAAAGTCCTTTTGGTCCCTTCACGACATCTTGAGCGATTTTGTAATCTACTGTTACCAATTTTAGGATTCTTTCCATTCGCTCTTTGAGGAAATTGATATCCATAAATTTTGATCGGCCGAGAAGGAAGAGGTCAATTTTGACTCGGTGCTTCTCATTTAGCCATTCTGAGACTTTTTTTGCCTTGAGTTCTAGATCGTGTTCGCTTGTACCGATCTTGACCTGGACGATTTTGAGCTCGCTTGTCTGACTATTGCTCTTGGTTGCCTTGGCTTTTTTCTTCTCTTCGTAGCTATACTTCCCATAATCCATTATCTTTGCTACTGGTGGCACTGCGGTCGGTGATATCTCAATCAAATCTAGACCCCGATTTTGAGCCTCTTTTTGGGCATTTGCAAGAGTCATTACGCCTAGGTTTTCACCGTCGGCAGTGATGACGCGCAATTCAGGCGCCTTGATTTGGAAATTGATTTTGACTTTTATTGCCAATGTTTCAAAGATTACGATTAGAGCCATATTTATAGCATATTCCGTTGGATATAGCAAGCATAGAATATCTATAGAACCTTCTTTATAAAATGTACGAAAAAGGTCATTATTTTGTTGGTAAATGAGCGTTTCTTCCATTCATCCATTATGACCTGTCTAGTCTCATGTAGATCTTCCTGAAAATGCTGTTTCAGGGTGTTGGCAAAACTATTGTTTGTAGTGACAATATTTGATTCGAAATTGTATAGTAGACTTACGCTATCAAGATTCATGGAGCCGACTGTAGACCAGGTATCATCGATCGTTATGGCTTTGCTATGAATCATATTGCCAGAATATAGGAAGATTTTTGCACCAGCTTTGAGTAATGTGGTGAAATATGATTGCGCACCCAAATCGACTAGATAATGATCCGATTTCTCTGGCAAAATAATCTGAACGTCGACCCCTCTCTTTAGAGCACCTTTGATCGTCCTCAATAATCTATGAGTGGGTACGAAATAGGGAACGGTAATATAGATATGGTCGCGAGCATTTCTCATTGCTCTTATAATTTCTGAATAAATCCTTCTACGACCCGGGGCTGGATAGTTTGTCAGGTATCGGAATTCATTGTATCTATTCTGTCTTTTTTGTCTTTCGGGTCTTTTGTTTTGAGCTCGAGCCCACATTTGCAAAAAAGCTCTAGTCATATGGTCGACTACTGGACCAGTAATCCTGACATTTGTATCACGCCAATTCTTGAAATAATCTGAAATGCAAATGCTTCCAGTATAGCCAATATTATTGTCGATGATTATCGAACGGCGATGATTGCGGAAAAACCAAAAACGAAGTTTTGGAATTTTGAAATAGCCCGGAATCAAAGTCTTCCAAAAGAGTAATTGAACATTGTTTTTTCTTAATTCCTCGACCAATTCTGTACCCCAAAGAGTGAAACTTCCGGCCGCATCCCATAGAAATTTTACTTCAACGCCACTTTTTGCTCTTTCTTTGCAAATGCTTATAAGTTTTTTGCCAAATTCATCATTAGTAAAAATAAATTGCTCAATATGGATAGATTTTTGAGCATTTTGACAATCCGATAGAATAGCTTGCCAGGCGTGATGGTTATTGGAGTACAGGGTCCAGTTATTTTCATTGGGCATTGTCTCATTATAGTACAAAAGTGGTCATTGTAGGCAATTTGCACAATATGTTACGATGAGGTCATGACAACTTTTATCAATAATAAAAAAGTTAGTTTTGACTATGAAATAATCGAAAAATACGACGCTGGAGTAGAGCTACTCGGTTTCGAAGTCAAATCAATCAAAAAAAGTCAGGGCTCTCTCGAAGGTTCGTATATTATCGTGAGAGGCGGTGAGGCTTTTTTGTTGAATTGCTTCATTCCTCCATATCAAGAAAATAATACCCCAAAAGACTATGAGCCAAGGCGCAATCGAAAGCTATTACTCTCAAAAGACGAAATAAAAAATCTTGCAAGTGTAGAAACTGCTGGTTTGACAGTAGTACCTATTTCACTATATAATAAGAATAACCTAATCAAACTATCACTGGCCATCGTAAAGGGAAAGAAGAAATACGATAAGCGCGAATCGATCAAAAAGCGCGAAGATGATAGGAGGGTTAGGAGAGAGTTCGTTGATAGATAAATATATCGCCTTCGCTCGTAGTGCACGAGCTACGGTGTATTAAAGGGGATGATCGGCTTTGACGATTGACAATGCTGGTTCGCGCAGTGCA
>CAZPKQ010000008.1:0-17951 GCA_964587205.1 uncultured Candidatus Saccharibacteria bacterium
TCGAAATTGTGAAATTCATCCTCAAGCTCTGGACCATGAGCTACATTGAAACCTAGTTCATAGAATATTTTGAATATTTCTCTTGTTACCTGAGAAATGGGATGCAAGTGGCCTTTTGCTTCTTTTTCCATATGATAACTTTAGCAAAAAAATGGTTAAATAACTAGCTTGTATATAATTAAAATTTTCGATATTTTCTACCCCTACCTCGATTTAAGTTTCTAAAATTACTTGTTAATGAGTGGCAATTAGGACATATTAGTTCCAGATTCGATTCTTTATTGTTCTTCGAATTGCCGTCAATGTGATTAATTTCAAGAACAGACTTGTTTGAATAAACATTTTGTCCAAACCAACCGCATCTCGAGCATTTTGAGTCGTACTTATCAAATATGAATTTTCTGATGTGTCTAGAAACTGTATAGGTAGTTCTGCCTATAATTCCGCTCTTAGTACCAGTTTTCCAGTTTTTAATAAACAAATTGTACTCGTGATTTTTTTGGCACAAATTTGAACAATACTTATGAGAAAATCTGGATTGTAAATCCTTGCCGCAAGATATGCATTTTTTGATCTTAATTGACAACTGAGCCATCTCCCGGGCTCGAACCGGGGACATCCACTTTACAAAAGTGGCGCTCTACCAACTGAGCTAAGATGGCACTACTACGCTCCTCCCTACGGTCGGAGCTTCGAAGTGCAGGCACAACAAGTATTCTGATAACCTCGAAGTGCAGGCACAAGTATTTCAAAACTAAATATCTAGGGACGAATAATAAGATAACACAAAAGATTCAAAAAGAAAATGGGACTATTTTAAATCCACTATTATCTATCCGAAATTCTTCGTAGGTAAAATGAAGCCCCGTGCTTATTTATCTCACCGCGACCGCGAATAGCATCTATCATTCTCTTGCCGTGAGGATTCATAAGAGCGCGATGTTTGAGCTCTACATAGACCTTGCGGATCCTGTATAGGATATGGAAGGTAATGTACTGAGCAAGAGCAATAAAAGTCTTGCGATTTAGCATCTTGAGCGATCTGTTTATGGAATTGTAGATATTTTGGAGTCTGATCTCAAGACTAGAGACATTTGCTGAGCTGTTTGTATTTGCAGAACGAAGCTCAAATCGCTTCAATACAATCATTGAAATGATGCCCAATAATGATATGTAAAATGATGCAACTAAAATATACATACTATGATTCTAGCACTTTGAAACGCTTAAATCTCGCTACCGCCATCTTTTCGCCGAATTTTTGGACCGCGGCATTGATCAAGCCTTCGATAGTCATGTCTGGGTTCTTGATGAATGGTTGGTTGAGTAAGACCATCTCCCCGAAATAAGATGCCATCTTACCCTCTAGTATCTTTGCTTTTACGGCCTCTGGTTTGCCCTCTACGTCCTTTTTGAAGACCTCCATAGCTGTAGCCTTATCGGATTCGGTAATGTCATTTTGTGACAAGAATCGAGGGTTTGTAGCAGTGATATGCATAGCAATATCACGAGCCAATGCCTTGAATTCTTCTGTATTTGAGACGAAATCTGATTCGGATAGAAGCTCTACTATAGCACCGACGGTACCGTTTGAGTGGATATATGCTTGTACTGTACCAGCATGGAAGACTCGGTCACCCTTCTTTGCGGCCAACTCACCACTTTTGTTGCGCAAGATGACTAGAGCCTTTGCTACATCGCCTCCAGCTTCCTCTAAGGCTTTTTTGCATTGCATAATAGAAATGCCTGTTTGATCTCTCAATTCTTTGATTGTATCTACTGAAATTTCTTTTGTCATAGTATTTTCTTTATTAGTTCTTAATTTATCCTGTTCCTCAATTGCCCTATTTGCACTTCTAACTTCTGTCTGGCTTTTTTGAGTCACTTTATCTTTTTCAGGCTTTTTCTTTATTAAGAAAAAAGGACTAATCATTTTATTTTTTTGCGGACTTGCCTTCTTGGTATGATCTTGAGATCTCTTCAGCGAAATATTGGATACTTGCTTTGGATGAATCATTTGCAACGATAGGATAGTCGATGTTTTTGATATCACAATCAGAGCCACATAGAGCTACAACAGGAATACCATAATCGTTTGCCTCCTTTACGGCGATCTTTTCTCGACGAGGATCGATGACAAATAGAGCGTCAGGGATCTTTTTCATGGCTACTATACCCAAAAACATCTTTTCGAGTGATGCAATCTCTTTGTCTATGAGCATACGCTCACGCTTGGTATATTTTGCCAATTCACCCTTCTCTTTGTCTGAGACAAGCTTCTCATAACGATCGATGCGTCTTCGGATCTGAGGAAAATTGCTTATTGTACCGCCGATCCATCTACCATCCACATAAGGAAGATTTTGCATCTCAGCTGCATTGCGGATACTCTTGAATGCCTCTTTCTTGCCACCGACAAACAAAATTGTCTTGCCTTCTTTGGCTATATTTGAGACAAAAGCCTTTGCCTTTTCGAGCAAAGCCTCGGTCTTCTCTAGATCGATGATATCTGTGCCGTTTTTTGTACCAAAAATGAAATTTGAAAGTGTAGGGTGTCTGCGAGATTTGCCCAAGCCAAAATGAGCGCCTGAAGCAAACATATTTTCAATAGTTTTTTCTTTATTCATAGGTCGCTATAAGTTAACAAAAATGAAGGATTTAGTCAATATGAGCTTATACCCTCATATTCAGGTCATATTTGCTATTGCACAAAATATACAGCTAAACTATACTAACGCCATGAAAGTGCTACTAGTCGAAGATGATTTGGCTTTGGCCCAGACTATTAGGGCAAATTTATCATCTGACAATCATGTCGTTGAAGTTGTGGAAGATGGTGCTGATGGAGCATTCATGGCAAAGAGTTTCAATTATGACGCCATTATATTGGACAATTCACTACCAAGAAAAGATGGACTAACTGTTTGCAAGGACGTTCGTTCGGTCGGTCGTACTACACCTATATTGTTTTTGACTATAGACAATAGTCTGGAGACCAAGCTAAATGCCTTCAAAAATGGCGCTGATGACTATATGCAAAAACCCTTCGCTTTACAAGAGCTTTCTTTGCGCCTCAAAGCCATAACCAAGAGAAATCAAGGTCAAGAAAAGACTCCTATAAAGCTCAAAGTACATGATCTTGTCATCGACACACAAAAAAGCATTGTAACAAGAGCAAATAAGAGAATTAGAATTACAAAAAAGGAGTATATATTGCTTGAGTACATGATGAAAAATGCCGGGGTAATATTATCACGAACATTGCTTATGGAACACGTTTGGACTGCAGACAGCAATGTATTCTCAAATACTCTTGAGGCACATATCAGAAATTTGCGAAGAAAGATCAATATTTCTGGTAAGCCAAATCTAATCCTAAATATCCCTGGTCGCGGTTACGTCATCGATACTCCAGAAAATCTCAAAAATATATAGTTTCATAGGAGTTTCTTGAGTATTTATCACAATTTCATAAATATTTTATGAATTCTTTAATCAAAATTCATAATTTTTTCATACTCATTTGATAGTTTTGATTATTATGTGTCGACATAATATTAATAATTAAAATATAAAAGCGCTTCAAACATAATAAGATTATTCCGTAGCTAAGGTTTGGCAGGCATACCAACGCCATACAGCTTTGCATCTGTATGGCTTAGCTATTTATATGTTAGAATTGATATATGAATATTGAAGAATCAATAAAAAATCTAGAAAATAAAATAAACGAACAGCGACAAATTTTAGAAACAGTAGCGATTAATACCGAAAAGATGCGCAAATATTTCCAGTGGTCATTTATTTTGACTATTGTATTTTTCGTCCTACCACTCATAGCCCTGGTTTTTGTAGTACCAATGGCCTTGAGCTCATATACGAGCGCACTAAATTTGGGCATATAAAATTCACTTAACCATCCCGGAGATATTAGTTAGTTATGTAATTAAACTGTGCCGAGGACCAGGATCGAACTGGTGACCCTTCCCTCTTCAGGGGAATGCTCTACCAACTGAGCTACCTCGGCGCTGAATTTTCTACGAATTTGGTTACTTACCCAAGACATTTAGAGCACCTTTTACTTGGTCGATATTGCCATTGATTGTCTGAACCGACTTTTCGGCCTGATTTAGCAATTCTAATGACTTCTCGAGATATGGTTGAACAAAATAAAATGCGCCCAATGTAACGCCTATTATGACTGCCCAGTAGAAGATCTTGAAGGCAAGACTAAAGCGATTTGCTCTTCTAATACCTCTCAAAATACTGTTGTTTTCGCTTGCAAGTTCGTATGTTCTTGTAAGCAAAGATCTCTCTTCTGGTGTCATTTTCATACTATATCAGATTTATTTTATATAAGGAAGTGTGCTAATCTACATTTACGCCCTTGTAGTTCAATGGATAGAATAGTTCCGTCCTAAGGAATAGATGTAGGTTCGATTCCTACCAAGGGCACATAACACTAATTAGCTATGTACTAAGCCCAGTCTATGTTTTTCTTTCTGGCTGGGACTTGGCTAACAATGAGATCATGAGGGCACTGGGTTCAAATGGGCTGAAAACTCTTTCTACCATTGCTCTCCTTCTTCTCCTAACAAGTCTACAGAAATGCCGATTATTAATCTACTCAGATCAAAGAGTCGGTAGTGAATTACTTGCAGTCATTCTTATTACAATCCTGCCAATCTGGGTCAATCTCATGTACACCGCATCAATCATTGCAGGATTCTAGTCGCTTCCATCGATTGCGACCTTAAAAACATTGCAAACACCCACGCTATCACGTGGGAGTTTCTTTTATAATAATTATTCCTCATCACCAGCATCACCGCTCTTACCAGTTTTTTCGAATTCTTTGAGAGCTTCGGTAATAGGACCGAATTTGCCGGCCAAAATAATCTCCAAATTGTGCCAACTTTGTTTGATTCTATGGTCTGTAACGCGATCCTGGGGGAAATTGTAAGTACGAATTTTCTCAGAGCGATCACCGGTACCGATCTGACCCTTGCGGTCGGCAGAAAACTTTTTCATTTCTTCTTCCTCCTTGAGAGCTTCGAGTTTTGCAGTCAAAATCTGCATTGCTCTTTCCCTGTTTGCTGACTGACTTCTTTCTGCTGTAGACCTTACATCAAGTCCTGTAGGTTTATGAATTATCCTAACAGCAGATTCCACTTTATTGACATTTTGACCACCCTTACCTCCCGCTCGAGAGAATTCTATCTCATAATCAGCAGGATTTATCTCAAATTTTGATTTCTTTCGTATTGGCATAATAGCAATAGACGCGGTAGAGGTGTGCACTCTGCCCATCTTCTCTGTCTCTGGCACTCTCTGGACCCTATGGACTCCAGTTTCCCATCTCAAGTCTTCATACACACCCTTACCTTTTATCTCCATTGAAGCTTCTTTGTATCCACCTAGATCATTGGTCGATTCATCTACAATTCTTGTCGACCAACCTTTACTCTCAGCGTATTTTTTGTACATATTTAGTAGCTCGGCAGCAAAAAGAGCTGCCTCATCTCCTCCAGCTCCGGCTCTGACCTCCATTATTATTTCATTTGGTTTTTCCTCTTCCTTTTTGTCTGATTCTAGGATTGCTTTCATCTGCTTCTCTAGTTCATTCATTTGAGAAGTAATATTTTCTATATCAGAGTTAGCCATGTCCTTCATCGAAGGATCTGATTCGGCCAAATTTCTTGTTTCAATAAGATCTTTGGACAATTTTTCATACATTCCAGCCAGAAATGCTGTTTTAGGATTATTTTTATATTGATCTAAATTCATACGAAAATAAGCTAGTAGACTAGCTTGTAAGACCTAAGCTTTCTTTGCTTTTGCTTGGCGAGTCTTGAATTTCTCGACACGACCGGCTGTATCGATGATCTTTTCTTCTTTTGTATAGAATGGATGAGATGCGCTAGAAATTTCTACATTGTATGCAGGGTATTCTTTGCCATCAGTCCACTTTGCTGTCTCTTTTGTCTCAATAGTAGAAGGTATTAGGAACTTAACACCGTTTGAGTTGTCGGTGAAAATGACTGGTCTATAGTTTTTTGGGTGAATTTCTTTCTTCATAAGTAGGAATAATCTAGCATTATTATCAGAAAAATGCAATTTCATTTGTTTGCAACCTTTGCATATGTAACACATATGCGATTTTGCACAATTTGAAATATGATAGCCGGTATATGATATAATATTTGCAGTATGGCTATAGCTAAACCTCGCTCTTACGCTATTTATACCGTTGCTCTCATCGGTTTTATTTTTACACTGCACATTGTGATTCCTACCTACTCCAATTCGAGCTTCCTTAGTCTTTTTGCTGACGAAAATACTCTTGGACTGATATATATGACCGGTGCAGCACTCTCTATATTTGGCTTCCTTATTATCCCTACGGTTATACGGAATCTTGGAAATTACACCACCATTTTTGCATTGGTATGTATTGAAATCCTCATTTTTTACGGACTCATTTCATCCAGTGATCCAATAGTTTTATCTATTTTATTTATTATTCAGTCTGCATCTTCGGTGCTAATTGGTTATTGTTTAGATCTTTTCCTCGAATCATATACCAATCACCACAAGATCGGTACGACTCGTGGTATTTATATGACAGCAATGAATACTGCATGGGTAATCGGTCCACTAATCGGTAGTATTCTCATTGGTGAAGGTGCAAATTATAAAAATACATTTTTCGCTTCACTTTCGCTTCTATTTCCTCTTTTATATTTAATTTACAAAAACTTCAGGACCTTCAGTGATCCAAATTATAATCATCCTCGAATATTGAAACTAATAAGATATTTTTCAGATAAGAATGATCTGCTAAAGCTTTTCTATTTGAATATGATTCTTCAGATATTTTATTCCTGGATGGTTGTATATAGCCCAATTTATCTAAATAAATTTATTGGTTTTGATTGGTCTCAAATAGGCACGATTATCGTTATTATGCTCATTCCCTTTGTAATATTTGAGTACCCATTGGGCAAAATGTCTGACAATAGATATGGAGAAAAAGGCATTATGCTTCTAGGTATAACAATAATGGGTTTATCTACTATATTTCTTTCTCTTACCACCGCAAAAATTCTTCTAGTCTGGTGTTTGATCTTCTTTGTTACAAGGACTGGGGCGTCCATGATAGAGATAATGATAGAGACCTATCTATTCAAGATTATACAAGTCAAAGATACGGAAATTCTAAGTGCCTTCAGAGTAGCGAGACCAGGTTCATTTTTCTTTAGTTCTGGACTTATGATATTAGGTCTACAGTTCTTCGACTATCGATCAATGTTTGTTGTTATTGGTATAGTAGTTTTGACAGCTCTTATCCCGATTGCGACTATCAAGGACCTCAAATAGCCTATTCAAACTTGAATTAGTGCCAAAAAATTATATAATCTCTGACATTAGTATAATAAATTTTTTTATGGCAAAGATAAAATCTGTTATTGGAAGAGAAATCCTTGATTCGAGAGGAAATCCTACAGTCGAAGTAGATGTAATTTTGAGTGATGGTACCTTGGGTAGAGCCGCTGTACCATCTGGCGCATCGACTGGTAGTCATGAAGCGATCGAATTAAGAGATGGTGATTCAAAAAGATATGGCGGAAAAGGCGTTGAGAAGGCTGTAAATAATGTAAATACAGTAATTTCAAAAGCTATATCAGGCAAACAGTTTGATCAAAGAAAGTTGGATGCATCCCTAATTGCTCTTGATGGTACAAAAAACAAGGCTAAGCTCGGAGCCAATGCTATTTTGGGTGTTTCTATGGCATTTGCAAGAGCTTGTGCCGTAAAAGAAGGTGTATCTTTGTCCTCATATTTCAATTCCCTATCTCCTAAGACAAAAATGGTCTTACCAGTACCAATGATGAATATAATAAACGGTGGTAAGCATGCCGAAAACGCATCTGATGTTCAAGAATTTATGGTTGTACCACATGGTTTCAATTCATTTAAGGAGGCTTTGAGAGCGGGTGCGGAAATATTTCAATCACTAAAGAAAATCCTCCACAATAAGGGTCTTGCCACAACAGTCGGAGATGAAGGAGGATTTGCTCCTACACTAGAGTCGAACGAATCTGCTCTAGAAATGGTTATGGAGGCAATAAAGAACGCTGGCTATGTTGCTGGAAGTCAGATATCGATCGCTATGGATGTAGCCGCTACCGAGCTATACAAGGACGGCAAGTACGACCTAGCAAGAGACAACAAAAAGCTTACGAGTCAGGAGATGGTGTCATGGTATGAGTCATTGGTTGCAAAATACCCCATTGTCTCAATCGAAGATGGATTAGCCGAGGATGATTGGGATGGATACAAGTTGCTTACAGAGAAACTTGGCAAAAAGGTTCAGCTAGTGGGTGATGATCTATTTGTCACAAATATCGAAAGACTGGGTATAGGAATAGAGAGAAATATAGCCAATTCAATTTTGATCAAACTAAACCAGATCGGTACAGTATCCGAAACCCTAGATGCGATTGCGCTTGCCAAGAAGGCAAATTACACCTCGATCATATCTCATCGCTCTGGAGAAACAGAAGATTCGACGATAGCAGATTTCGCAGTCGGTACTGGAGTTGGTCAGATCAAGACCGGCTCCCTTTCTCGATCAGATAGAGTCGCAAAATACAATCAACTTCTTCGTATAGAAGAGATGATGGGTAAGAAAGCGGTTTATCTCGGCAAGAAAGTTTTCCTCCAATAGTACACCCTTCACACCCGATCAATTATTGATTTAGTATTGACTGCAAGGTTATAATTGTTTCGTAAATATTTTATCCACTGCATTTGTCGACTTGTGCACTTAATGTGAACAATATTAGTCACTATTAGCTCTGGTATTTCAAAAAATATTGAGTCACAATATAGTTGGTATACGAGAAGATCCCTAACTATATATTTTGGGTCACAAACGGCCTCTGGCCAAAAGACACCACTTAAAAATGCGGATACTATCTCGTAAACCATAAACACAAAGACCTCATTACGAGGTCTTTGTGTTTTATGCCTGAGGAGGATTTGTCGGAGTAGTAGGAGCAGGTGTTGGAGCTGGAGCAGGCTTTGGCTTTGGTGCATGTTTCATAATATTTATGCAGGTTGGTTAACTCCCGCATCTATATTTTATAACTTGTGCAATGTTGTTTATGATTAGGTTCAAATCTTGACTGTACGTCAAAGTAATAGCTGTTATTATGCCTCAAAACCGCACTTTTCTGACATGATGTAATTTGTTCCAAAATTTGAACATATTTTCCTTCCATAGGCGAGACCTCGGGGGGTTTGTCCACACCCTGACTATGCTTGCTAGGTTAAACCTCACAAATAAAGCCTCCCAAAAAGGAGGCTCGTGTCCCCATTAAAGACATGACCTAGGGGATGTTGGGGCCGGGGCTGAGAATGATCGATCGGCTAGGAATTTGCAGACTATGGTCCCGCCGATGATTGTTCGGATTGATATTGTGCGCAGATACAACTAAATCTCGTGTATTGATCTGAATTCGTGCGGTTACTCCAAATCTATCCTGGGCCACGAAGGCGAGATTTTCGCTCAGTTTCTCGAGTGATTGACGAAGCTCTTGAATGCGGAGAATTTGCAGGAAATCCTCCAAATGAATCGGTTTGACATCAGAAAGTTTACCGATATACCACAATCTCTTCGGTTTGGGATATACGGATCCGAGAATTGCTCTATCCAAAACTCGGTCGTTTGTAACAGCATACCGAATGAGTCTTCTCCCCAATGACTTCGTAGTTCTAGGGAAAAGACTTGCTGTCATAAACCAATCTCGAAAGTTTTCATCCACTGAGTCGTCACCAAACTCTGATAGAAATGCTTCCTTAACAGTTTCCCCGAGCCAGAACGGAGCTAGCGCGATCAGTTGCCTGTCTTCATCATGGTAGAATCCTTTTTGTCCAACCAAATCATTGAAGTTACCCCAAGTAATGGCTGTGCTCATAGATCCGTGTTTAGATTACACCCAAATGTTGATTATGTAAATTCCTGAGGTGAAACCTCGGTGGTTTTGTCCACACCCTATTTTGCTTTGCCTTGATTTTTGACTGTATCAATAGCAATTTTGAGCTCTTCCTCTGAAGCTAAGAAATGCTTGTTAATTACTTTCAATTCCGCATCTAGCTCATAGACATAAGGAATAGCAGTAGGCATTGTAAATTCAACTATTTGATCTGGACTTAGATCCTCAATATGCTTGATGAGAGCGCGAAGACTATTGCCGGAAGCAGCGATAATTATTTTCTTACCAGACTTGATATTTGGAACGACTTCATCATTCCAATATGGAACAACCCTCTCGACAACCATCTTGAGATTTTCTGAAAGAGGAATTTCTTCTGGACTAAGGTCCTTGTATAGAGGATCATTGCCTGGATACATAGGATCATCCTTGGTCAATGGAGGTATAGCAGTGTCGTAACCCCTTCTCCAAAGTTTGACCTGATCCTCTCCATACTTTGTGGCCATTTCGGATTTATTGAGTCCTTGTAATGATCCATAGTGACGCTCATTTAATTTCCAAGATCGCTTGATAGGGATATTTAGTCCCATTTCATCAAGTACAATATCGAGAGTCTTCGATGCCCTTTGCAAATATGAAGTATATGCAAGGTCAAATTTGTAACCTTCTGCTTTTAGTTTTTTTCCAGCATTGTGAGCTTCCTCGATACCTTTTTGACTTAAATCTACATCGACCCAGCCAGCGAAACGATTTTCTTTATTCCAAACACTTTCTCCATGTCTTATCAAAACGACTTTATACATTATTTTTTCTTAATTAATAATTCAGACATATATTTTATAAATAAAACAGTCGATGATGCAACAAATAAACCCAAGGCCCAGCCAGCCAAAACATCCGAAAACCAATGAACATTGAGAATCAAGCGACTTATGCCTATAAATAATGCTAGTATTGCAATACATACAATAAATACTTCCCTCCTCATCCAGGAATGAAATCGTGGTGCAAATAGATATATAGTCGCAAATGCTACCGCCGAGGCCATAGAAGCATGAGAGCTCGGGAAGCTAGGATCAGCAAGATGGATCAATGAATTTATCGGTCTAGGGCTCATAAATGTCGACTTGAGAAAGCCAGATACTATAGCTGTACCATATGTCGCAAATAGCATGATAGCGGTAGAGCGCCATCTGCTTCGATATGCAAACCATAGTGAAATGATGGTGCCTATAGCTAGCATTGAGTAGACGCTACCAATGCTTGAGATCACATAAGCCAGTTTGAGTATCAAAGGATGCAATAATGCAAATTTGTGCATGATCAGACTCACCGATGCATCGAAATTAAGATCAAATGAATTATCGATCAATTTGTCCAAAACCAAGGCAAAACTCAAGAAGGAAATGATTGCTGTTATCAAAGTAAAAAGTTCGTATTTTTTGAAAATGTGAAAGCGGGTGTTTATAAATTTATAACCCCAAATGAATAGAAAAGAAATCAGAATAGAAACGAATAGTAATTTGCCTATATATCCAGACACGGCATGATATGCCGAGCCAAATACATACCCGACCATAACCGATGAAAAAACCCAAGAAAAGCCTCCGATTATATTGAAAATCCAAAATCGTTTGGAATCTATACTACTGGTACCGACCAAAAATGGCATTAGTGCTCTTGTAGCAGGAGTAAATCTTCCGATGATTAGGGCCTTGCCAGTATGCTTATCGAGTAGATTATTGGCCTTTTTTATATGATTGTCAGAAATAAATAAATACGGTCTTAGCCTATTTATAAATGACATTCCGTACTTCCTACCAATATAAAAACCTATATAATCGCCAACTAAAGCACCAATCATTGAGAATAGTAAGACATAAATAAGTTTGAGCGAGCCCAGCTTGGCCACAAATCCGCCCGCCATGATCGCAACGTGTCCTGGCACCAACATGCCCACAAGAGGTATACCTTCAAATATAGTAGTCGCAAACAATATAAAATAACCTCCCTGTACTATTATCTCTTGGACATAATGAGACAAGGAAGAAAATACATGAATATATTGCATACCGCTTGAGTATATCACAGCTAGATGATATATTGTTAATGATACAAAGTATCATCTATTAAAATAATTTTTAAAAATAATGAAGAATGTAACTATTTATTCCACTCCAAGTTGTACATATTGCAATTTGGCAAAAGACTTTTTTAAGAAAAACAAAGTTGAGTATACAGAGTACAATGTTGCGACAGACCTAGCCAAGAGAAAAGAGATGATCGAGAAGACTGGTCAGATGGGTGTACCAGTCATAGAGCTTGATGGTGAGATAGTCGTAGGCTTCGACGAGCCAAGATTGCGTGAAGCACTAAAGGTCTAAATAGATATACAAATTCAAACAAAAATAGATGCTATCTGCATCTATTTTTGTATTGAGTAACATAATCTCTTGATAAGCGATGGACCCTCATATATAAGACCTGTAATAAGCATGACGAGATCTGCTCCCGCATCAAATTTGTCCTTGGCATCTTGAGGTGACATGACACCTCCAACTCCAAATATAGTAAACCTCTTGCCATATTTGTCTCGGGTTTTCCTGATCAATTGAGTCGATAGATCTTTGCAAGCAAAGCCAGATATACCACCACAATAATTTGTCGGCCTCTCTTCCGGCTTGATAAATGAATAATCCTTATTGAGATTGCCTATTATCACTCCGTTTAGACCATAAGTATCGATCACTTTTAGTAGTGAATCAAATTGCTCCCATGGGATATTTATCGGCATCTTTGTGTATATAGGTTTGTCGCAAGGGATCTTCTTGATCTCCTTGAGCAAACGCTCCAACAAATAGGGAGTCGTGAATGTCTCACCACCAAATGCATTTGGACAAGAGATATTTAGCGTATAATAATCGCCAATTTTCTCTTCATTTAGCCTTCTAAAGGAATAGCAATAATCCTCAATTGCACCCTCTACAGTTGCAGAATATCGATCATTTGTCTTAGCAATAGATATACCTTTTACAAATGAACTGACTTGAGCATGCTTGAGTCTATTGATGATCGCATCTACTCCATCATTTCGAAGACCTTTATTTACGATAATACCCTTGGAATTTGGAATCCTTGTCAATCTTGGCCGAGGATTGCCCTCGCACTTTTTTGCGGTAACTGAGCCAATTTCTTCTCCACCCAAAGATATGCTTGGCAAAATATTGTATAACAAGCCATTGTAATCGAAGCCAGCTGAAAGCAAGAATGGTGTCCTATATTTGATACCATCGACAACCTTCGATATGTCTCTACCATTGTACCCGTATATCAATCTTGTTATATATCTTGTAATTGAGAATTTGCCCAAAATAACTCCAAAACTGGTCATGAAATCATGGACCAGTTCTGGATTAAATAGGAATAAAATTGGCTTTATTACGCTTTTATACATTATTTGGCTGTACTTGTCGAATTTGTGGCATTGTCAATCTTCATAACCTTCTTCTTTTCTTTACCCAAGATTTTGACAATTGATTCTGCATCCTTCTTTGCTCCTACGAGATTTGATTGGGCTGACTTAATCTTTGCTCGTGCATCCTTTAGGGCCTTTTGATTTGAATCTGCTACAGCCTTATCGCCATCATCGGCATTTAGACTCGATACCAAGGTTACAGCCTCTTGAGCTTCTGCTTGTGCCTTAGCGAGCTTTGATTTTAGATCGACCAAGGTCTTGGATGCCAAACTGATATTTGCTGAACTCAACTCGCTTGTAGTAGCAAGATTGATCCTAGTCTCAATCTTGGCTGCGACTATATTCATCATACTGACTGATGTAGTCATCCTATCTGCGGCAGCGATAATATTTATCTGAGGCATAACCAATGCATAAACACGATATTTCTTGGTTATGGATTCTCTTAGGGCTTTTGTGGCCTCTGTCGATGTAGCATTGTCTATCGATGTGCGGAGACTTGTTAGATCGTTTATGACATTGTTGACGATTGTTGTAATTGAGGTCTGATCGGCATCAGAAAGATTTTTCATCTGAGATACACGCTCTTTGAGCTTGTTTAGACCGTCGATACGATTGTCCAAGAGCATATCTGCTTTGCTCTTGATCTTGTCTTTTTTCATCTCTTCGCGATTTTCTTTTGCAGTCTCCTTGGTAGATGTTGATACGACGGCTTGAGCCTGACCGATACCAAGTATTATGGCTAATGTAGCCAAAAGGATTATTGAGTATTTTTTCATATTATATTGTCTCTTTCAAACCCTGATCGACATTTAGGGTGTCTGTATTAAGATCGTTCAATTGCTTATTGACCGCATCTATATCTGTAGTAATGGCTTCGTTTGAATTGTCAGTCTGATCTGCCATACCCGTACCAGCTGTATTGGGAAGCTTTGGTGTAGGTGTGGGTTCGACTGTTTGTATTGCAGTCACTGGAGCTGGTTCTGGAGCTTTCTTTGCAGAGAAGCTGACCCATGCAATGACTACGATAACAAGGATGATGACAAGTGCTATACCTGTTTTTGCTGTAGTAGACATAATAAATTATTTAGGATTAATAAAAATATACTAACATAAACGATTAATTTTTTAAATAATTTTACGATGAGTTTTCCACCGTCTTTCCACTTGTATAGTTGTACGTGATTTGGGACAAGTTTGATACAATGTGCCAATGGAAACAACATCTCCCTATTTCAAAACTAGAGATCTCAAAATACCTCCTCATAGCCTTGAGGCCGAAAAAGCACTTCTAGGTTCTATTTTGATGCGTGGTGAAGCTCTACACGATGTTGTGGATCTTATTAGTTCTGACTCATTTTATACAAATCAACACCGCTATATCTGGAATTCTATTTTAGAATTACATACAAAAGGCGCTCCTATAGATCTACTTACTGTCTCAGCTAGACTCAAAGAAAAAGAGCAATTAGAGCAAAGTGGTGGCATGACATACCTCACAGAGGTTATAAACTCCGTTCCATCATCGACAAATGCAAATCACTATGCCCAAATCGTCGAAAAGAAGCACGGTATGCGCGAGTTGCTTAGAGTTTCCGAGCAGATTTCCGGACTAGGATATGATGAGGATTCAGATTTACACGAACTTCTCGAAAAAGCCGAAAAAGTCCTATACAATGTGACAAACAAAACCGGTTCTCACAAATTCATTGCTCTCAAGGACACACTTCATGAGGCATGGGAGAGGTTGGACCATCTACACAAGACCAAAGATGAACTCCGTGGTGTACCTTCTGGATTTTCTGATCTCGACAATAAACTTTCCGGCTTCCAAAAATCAGATTTGATCATACTTGCGGCAAGACCATCCATGGGAAAGACTTCCCTTGCACTTGATATCGCTCGCAAAGCTGCCGTAAATCACAAAGTACCGGTAGCAATATTTTCTCTCGAAATGAGCTCTCAACAATTGGTCGATCGTATGCTTTCTGCAGAATCTCAAGTCGATTCGTGGAAGATTCGCACTGGTCACAACCTTTCCGTTGAAGCAGACTTCAAGGCTATTGGTGATGCTATAAGCAGATTGTCCGATGCTCCGATATACATAGATGATGCTCCAGGCAACAATATCCTAAAGATGCGTGCTGTAGCTCGCAGACTCAAAAACGAAAAGGGTCTCGGCCTTATCGTAGTAGACTATTTACAGCTCATGGTACCGACCAATAGTCGCAACAATGACAATATTGTCCAGCAAGTGACCGAGATCTCTCGCTCACTCAAAAATCTAGCTCGCGAGCTCGAAGTCCCTGTCCTTGCTCTTTCTCAGTTATCAAGAGCGGTAGAACAACGCGGTGGCAAACCTAGACTATCAGACTTGAGAGATTCTGGTTCTATCGAACAAGACGCAGATGTGGTCATGTTTATCCATCGTGATCAAGACCAAGAACAGGGTGGTCGCAAAGAAGAAGCTGAGATCATGATCGAGAAGCACCGAAACGGTCCGACAGGCATTGTCAAACTATACTTTGATAGCAAGAAGACTACATTTATGTCCATAGATAAGGCAGATTTTGGAGGTTTCGATAGCTAATATTATGGATAATATCAAAAAGCTCGAAGAAATGTTCGCTCAATTCCCTGGTATTGGCCCGCGACAGGCCAAGCGTTTTGTTCATTATGTATTATCAAGATCAAATTCCACTATCAATGAATTCGTAAGACTATTAACCGAAACAAAAAAGTCTACGAGCGAGTGTATTAATTGTCATAGACTATTTCTGACCGATACTTCTCTCACCCTGTGCAACATATGTAATGACAAAAGTAGAGACAATAGCCTCTTGATGATTGTCGCCAGAGATTCCGATTTCGAGACCATCGAGCGCAGTGGTGTTTATAAAGGCAGATATTTTATTTTGGGTGGTACAGTGCCAATCCTAGATAGTGAACCAGAAAAAAGAATCAGACTCAAAAAACTTCTTGAATATATTTCAAAATCAAAAAATATTTCAGAAATCATAATATCACTCAATACAAATCGTGAAGGCGAGCACACTCTCGATATATTAAAAGACGCCTTAAATCGCATAAAGGCTCAAAATACAAAAGTCTCCGTACTCGGTAGAGGTTTATCTACAGGTGCAGAGATCGAATACGCAGATAGTGAGACGATAAAATATGCCTTAAAAAACAGATTTAGTTGAGGGAATCAATAACAACCTCTACGAATGGCTGTTTGTGACCGTTCTTCTTGAAGTAGCGACTCTTTTGTTTGTAGTGAACTACAGTAACCTTTGGTAATCTGCCAATCTTGGTAATTGTGGCTTTGACTGAGGCATTTTTGATGTAAGGGTTGCCGATTGTGGTATTTGAACCATCATCGACTAGTAAGACCTTGTCGAAAGTGACCTTGTCGCCAATCTTGCTTGTATCAGAAAGCTTCTCAATAGAGATCTTATCTCCCTTTGAAACTGTATATTGCTTTCCACCTGTGGTTATTACTGCAAATTCCATAGTAAAGCATAGTATACAGGTTTTTATAATTTACGCAATATCTAGACTGATATTGTGCATGTTGTCTACTGTAATGTGCCTTTTTACTCTAAAGATATACGAGATTCGCAAATCTTATTGAGTCCCCGTTCTACATCATACGAACGGGGATGCGGGCTCTTTTGGTGGCCCAAACCGATTGAATTCGTCACTCGTGAGTCAGCGGAAGTCGACGTCGACGATCCGGATGCCGAGGCGGGACCAGAGGTCCCCGGAGATCTTCTCGGCGATCTCGAGGACTTCCTGCTTTGCCTTGAGGCGAGTGGTGCCATCACCATTCTCCTCAATCGGCAGTTTTTTCGCCGTTCGGCACAACGAGTCCCATTGGGAGGACTCCCTGACGACTCGCTTGACGATTGAAGGGGAATACCCCTTATATTCTGCATCCTCGCGGACACCGCTTTTAAGGCAATATTCCAACCTTTTCGCGATGTCATCACGATCATTCTTACCATCGATCATGACGATGAGGACCCCGTTGGTCTGACCGTCGCTGCTGGGACACTGCATTTCGACTGCCGTGCCCACATCAACGACACCACTAGAGAGTAAAACCACATCCGCCCCTACAGAGGCATCGTTCCACGTATGCTGAAGCATAACCGCCCCAGAGTCGAAGATTCGAACCAACTTACCGTCTCGAAAGACGGCACGGTCTTGGCAGTTGATTTCCAGCCAGACTGGCCAGGACAACGTGACAAAGGCCGTGAATGTGATGATGGCACCGCGCCTTGAGGCGCTACACACCTGGGAGACCGTCATCGCCCCGACCGTGGCAAAATCGAGGCGCCAAACCCTTGCCATCTGACTGCTGAGGACGACAGCAGCCAAAACCCACAACCCAACCAGAGCAATGATGAAAATACTCACAATTCCTCCTGTTTTGCCCTTATTGCCGAAAGTTGTATCCGGTTTCAAAGAGC
>CAZPKQ010000009.1:0-15789 GCA_964587205.1 uncultured Candidatus Saccharibacteria bacterium
AAAGTTATCCACAGGTTATCCACAGTTGTCTTTTATAGGACAATTTTACAAAAAATGAAAATGAATAGGCGATATTTATAGACCTTTTTACCGTCCTGCCCTATGTAGCCCTTGATGTAGAAAAGTACCATTTTACCTTCTACCTCTTACCTTTTCCCTTCTTATCCTCACATCATTAATGAATGAGAACTTACCGCTATGTATCTAATCAAACTTAATATTCTTTAACTTTTCCAACTTAGGCTCGATAACAAGCTCACAATACGGTACGCCTTTGTGACTCTCATAATATTTATAATGATAATCTTCTGCTGGATAGAACTCTTGCATATGTCTGACTTCTGTCGCTACTTTCTTATTGAATACTTTTTCTTCATCCAACTTTGCTATAAATTTCTCAGCCAATTCTTTCTGATTTTGATCTAGATAAAATATTGTCGACTGATATTGACTTCCAACGTCATTTCCCTGTGAATTTATCTGAGTAGGATCATGAGTCTCAAAAAATACCTTAAGTAGATTTTGGTATGAGATAATATTTGGATCAAATTCGATCTTTGCGCATTCGACGTGACCCGTGTTACCTTCGCTGACTTGCTCATAACTGGGATTTGCTACTTTACCACCACTATATCCGGGCACGACACTAAGAACACCTTTTGTCATAGCAAAGATCGCTTCCGTACACCAAAAACAACCTCCACCGAAAACTGCAGTTTGCCTTGATTCCAAATTTTTGGACATAATGTTATTTCTTTGACTTCCAAGAATACTTCTTGGTCAAACGTTTCGTCGTCTTCCTTGACCTTGAAGTCTTCTTTCTTGTATTAATTCTTTTTGCCATACGACTATTTTAACATATTTTGACAATGATGTATGATTGAAATATGCAGATCGACACATTGGATGATCTTGAATTAGTCAAAAAAAGTATTTCTGGAGACAATGATTCTTTCGAGGATATAGTCAGGAAATATTCTAGTAAGCTCTTTTATTTTGCAAAAACTTTTGGATTGAATGATGATGAGTCAAAAGATCTGGTCCAAGATAGTCTATTCAAGGCATGGAAAAATCTAAAAAAATACAATAATAAGTACCCTTTCAAAACCTGGATTTATTCTATTACGAAAAATACAATTATTGATTATATACGGAAGAAAAAAACTGAGACATTCTCTCACCTATTTTCAGATGATGAGGAAATTGATTTTGTCGATGATTCTCCGAGTCTTGTAGACCTTATAAATAAGAATGAAGACAGTCTCAAAGTTTCAAAGGCTGTGGAAAAATTAAATGACAATTATAGAAAAATTATCTTATTACATTATGAAGAGGAGATGACTTTTAATGAGATCGGTCAATTGTTGGAAAAACCTATAAATACAGTAAAAAGCTGGCATTTCAGGGCAATAAAAGAGCTAAAAGACTTGTTATTGCATTAGATTGAAAATGAGATATTGCGTGAATATTAGGCAAATAAATCTTTGCACCAAAATTAATATTTAACCGTATTACTATTATGAAGATAATTATTAGTAAAAATAGCAACATAGAAGATGAGATTATTCATGGAGTAAGAGTCAAGATAAATAATTTCAATGAGAGGCGTGCCACGATCCGAGCCTATGGACATGGTTTTGTAAGCATAGCTTCCCTAGTAGCTCTTATTCCATCGATCAAAATCCTCATTGCAAATCTCCAATCATCCGGCTTCTTTTCATACATTTCGGTCATCTTTTCGGATAGCCGATCTACGATAGAAGTCTTTGGTGATTTTGCTTTGGCTACTTTGGCAAGCATACCGACAGCTACGATGATACTGGTTGTCTTATTCTTCCTTATCTTCACAAATTCGTTCAGGAGATTACAAAATATTAGATTAAACCTAAAAACAGCAAATATATGACAAACAATTTTTTCCAAAACAATAGAAGCCAGAAAATTATCCTTATTTTAGCAATTATCATTATTGCGCTCGGAATATTCCAAGCTGGACACGAGGTCGGCTATCGCAAAGGTTCATTTTCGAGACAATGGAGCGAAAGGCAATACAGACAATTTTCAGAATCCAGATCGCCATTTAGTCCTTTTATGATGATGGGACAAGAACCAAATCCACATGGGGCCTTGGGTCAAATCATTACAAAAAATCTTCCGAGATTGATCGTACAAGATCAAAATAAAATCGAAGAAGTTATTGTCGTTGACAATAATACGCTTATAAGGAAGTTTAGAAACAATGCATCGACCTCCGACCTGACTATCGGCGCCAACGTTGTCGTCTTCGGTGAGCCAAACGATAATGGCGAGATCAAGGCTAGATTGATTCGGATTATGCCGGATCTGACTTCAAGTTCTACCTCCTTTATGCCCCACTTCAACAATAATCTCAAAAAGTAATGAAAAAAATAAATTTAATTCGAAAGATTATTACTTGGAGCCAAAACAACAAAATTAAAGCCGGAATAAGCTTATTTGTATTATTGGCGATTATTTATGGAGTATACAAATCATTGTTCCCCACTACCTCGGTTCCAGAATATACTCTGGCTGTAGCCAGGATGGGTTCCATAAACCAGACCGTCACCGGTAGCGGACAAGTCTCTGCTTCAAATCAAACAGACATTCCCAGTCTTGTTTCTGGTACGATCAAAACCATAAACGTAAATGTCGGAGATCATGTCAAAACAGGAGATCTAATAGCGACGATAGATAGTACAAATGCAAGGTTGACTCTCGAAAATGCCAGAATTTCTTATCTCAAAGTCACTCAACCTGCCAAGGAAGCCGATGTTCAAGTAGCAAAAAACAATTTGGCCAAAGCTTATGATTCTGCTTTTGGTAGTATTACTCAAGCTTACCTAGACTTCCCTGAGGTGATCAGTGGTCTCAAAGACACCCTATATGGACAAAGTAGTCTCATCAGCATTCAAGCATCTATATACTTCAGTCCAGAAGAACGGAATTACCGAGACTATGCGATAACCCTCTATGACAAAGCCGAACAAAAATACAAAGAATCTGCCCTTTTATTCAAAAGCATGAGCCGATCAAGCAGTGAGGCCGATATTGATAGACTGATCAACATTACAAATGAAACCGCTTCATTGATATCAGAAGCTAGCAAACAAACCTTGAGCACTATTATATTTATAAAAAATAACAATACAGTATCTCAAACCACTGCCCTCAACACCCTTCTTTCAAATGTTACTACTTGGACCAACAAAGCAAGTGGTGATGTCTCGAGCTTGGTTTCTGCACAAAATTCGATTCTAACTTCAAACAAAAGTCTCAATGATACTGTAACAGGTTCCGATGAGCTGGATGTAGCATCTGCTAAGCTAAATTATGAGCAGGCCCAAAGGACTTATGAAAATTATTTTATTAGAGCACCTTATGATGGGATAATCGGACGTATTCCTGTCAATGTATATTCACAAGCTGGATCCGGTACGACTATAGCCACGATTGTCGGCGACTCCAAAATTGCAAATATTGCACTAAATGAAGTCGATGCTGCCAAGGTCAAGGTCGGTCAACCAGTCAAGATCAGCTTCGATGCTATCGAAGGTCTAAATGCTACAGGTACAATCAAAACAGTCGACCAGGTCGGTTCGGTATCAAGTGGTGTTGTGTCATATAGCATCAAAATAGCTATAGACACAAGAGATGAGAGGATAAAACCAGGAATGAGTGTAAACACGACGATAACAACCTTACACAAAGAGGATGTTTTGGTCGTACCAAATACCGCCATCAAACAAACTGGCAACGAGAGTTATATACAGACACTAAGTAAGTCGACCATAGATTCTATTCTTTCAAATTCTACAAGCACAAGAACATCGGCCAGTTCAAGTAAAAATACGCTATCAAGTTCAGGTGTGAGAGATTCAAATCTTGATACAGTTAACGCTTCATCGACAAGACGATGGAACACTATCGGCAACGCCTCAACTTCAAAGCAAGCCAACTTCAATGGAAATAATTTTTCAAGAACACTTACAGTAAGCACAGCCGAAAGTCCCCAAAAAATCACAGTCAAAACGGGAGATTCTGACGATACATATACCGAGGTAATAAGCGGTCTAAATCGGGGCCAGTTCGTAATTACAAAGACTACAGCCACAAAAAGTTCCCAGACTACCTCTGCACCAAGTATATTTTCTTCGGTAGGAGCAAGGAATCCAGGTGCAAACACAAATCGCCTCACAAGATAATGATAGAAATAAACAATATAAAAAAGACATATATAAACGGTGACAATGAAACTCAAGCATTGCGAGGGGTTAGCTTTACTATCAAAGATGGAGAATTTTTGGCTATCATGGGACCATCTGGATCAGGTAAATCTACTTTGATGCATATCCTAGGCGCCTTGGACACACCGACTTCTGGCACATACAAGCTAGATGGTAAAGATGTATCCAAACTGAGTGATGATCAATTGGCAGATATACGAAGAAAAGAGATAGGGTTCGTCTTCCAATCATTCAATCTATTGCCTCGAGCAACCGCACTTAGAAATGTAATGTTACCTCTTATATATTCCGAAGTAGATGAACATGAAAGATACAAGAGGGCTGTAGAAGCATTACAGTCAGCTGGTATGACCGAAGACCGATTTGATCACAAATCAAATCAGCTGTCAGGTGGACAGATCCAGAGAGTGGCTATTGCTCGTGCTTTGGTCAATAATCCAAAACTTATATTGGCCGATGAACCAACAGGAAATCTCGACTCACAAACTGGAGACATTGTACTTGGTACATTCCAAAGACTAAACAAAGAGTTGGGTCGTACAATAGTCCTCATCACTCACGAAAGAGATGTTGCCGAACATGCCGACAGGATCATTCACATCCGAGATGGCCAAATAGTCGAAGATGGCAAAGAACACAAAAAAAGAATAATAAATAGAACATGACTACAAAAGACTTAATTCATGAGACATTTTCTGCCCTACTGACAAACAAAGTCAGGACCTCTTTGACTATGCTTGGTATCATTATCGGTATTAGCTCGGTCATAATCATGGTCGCTATCGGTTCTGGTGCCCAAGCATCAATCCAAAATTCAATCCAATCTATCGGTTCAAATCTCATTATGGTCATGCCTGGTGCTTCAAGGAATTTTGGCTATGGCGCATCGACGGGTAGAGGTTCTGCAAAGACATTGACCACAAAAGATGTCGAGGCTATACAAAATTCTATTTCAAACATAAAAGCTATATCTCCAGAAGTTAGTGGTCGCTATCAAGTCACCGCAAAAGGGACAAATACAAATACTTCCATAACAGGCGTTAGCCCAGCATATGCAGATGTCAGAAATGTATCCGTAGACAATGGTAACTTTATTACCAATGAAAACCTTCTAAGTCGATCAAAAGTGGCTGTTATAGGCCCTACGACAGCCCAAGATCTATTCAATACCGATGATCCGATTGGACAGTCGATCCGTATAAATGGCATGGAATTTAAGGTTATTGGTATAACCAAAGCCAAGGGCGGTTCAGGATTCAATAATCCCGATGATGCTATATACATACCCCTTACAACTGCCCAACTATTTCTTCTTGGTGATTCGACTTACATTACAAATTTGAGCATATCTGCAATAAGTTCTGAAGTCATGAATCAAATCCAAACCGATATTACCGATCTACTTCTTGCTCGCCACAAGATCAAAGATGCCCGTTATCCAGATTTCAATGTCCTAAATCAAGCAGATATCGTCTCTGCCGCATCGAGTGTAACAAGCACATTTACGCTACTTTTGGGGGCTGTAGCAGGCATATCTCTTGTTGTTGGAGGTATCGGCATAATGAATATGATGCTTACCACCGTTACCGAAAGAACTAGAGAAATCGGTCTACGAAAAGCAATCGGTGCAAAAGCAAGAAATATCAATATTCAATTTTTGACAGAAGCGATTTCCCTAACAGTTATTGGTGGAATCATAGGTATCTTGATTGGTTATCTTGTCTGTTACACGATCACATCTTTGGGAATACTCGAGACCAGCATATCCCTAAAATCAATCCTTCTTGCCTTCGGAGTTTCTGCTCTCATTGGTATCATTTTCGGTTATTATCCAGCAAAAAGAGCCTCCAAACTCAACCCTATCGAAGCTTTAAGATATGAATAATCAAACTAACTGACAAATGTAGTTTAGATATCTGCGACTAGCTGGTTTGAATGTCTCAAAATATATCATCTTGAATCCATGTCTTCGTAATATTTCTTCTAGCTCTTTTTCTGTATAAAAAGCAAAATATCTAGGTAAATGAATACCGCTACTATGTCTATACAACTCTTGCTCTCCTTCTATCATTCCAAGACCAAATATACCGCCCGGCTTTAGGACCCTTTTGATCTCGATCAATGCCTTATCTAGATCTTTTTTTGCAATATGTAACAAAGAAGTATAAGCCCAAACACCGTCAAAACTAGCTTCAGAAAAAGGAATATGCATATAGTCGCCTACTACTGCTTCTAAATCTTTTTGTTTGCAAAGTTCAACCATTTTGTCTGAAGCATCAAGACAAACTACATCGAAACCTCGTGCCTTAAGTAATAAAGCATCTCTACCTGGACCAGATCCGATATCCAAAACTTTGCCCTTTTTGCATGATTTCTCGAAATGGTCGATTATGGTAGAAGGAAACTTGTCCCAAAAATCTTTTGTCTCATTTTCATAATCAGCAGCGCTTTTGTTGTAAGTATCTATGGTTATTTTGTCCATGACACTATTATACTCCTAATAGATATTTTTCAAATTTTTATTTATTTCTTTATAATTTGGTAAGCAATCCTTCACCAAATTCCAAAAGTTTTTGGAATGATTGAGCTCCTTTGTATGACACAACTCGTGGATGATTATGTAGTCAACAACTTCTTCTGGTAAATAAATCAATTTATAATTGAAACTTAGATTTTTGTCTCTCGAACAACTCCCCCATCTAGATTTTTGATTTCTAATGTAAATTTTATTGAATTCAAAATCATATAATTTGGCAAAATGTTTCACTTTTTCAAGAACAAACTTTTTTGCCTGCTCCTTTTTGAGCTTATAATCATTTTTTGGTAAGGTCTTTAAAAATAATCTTTCTGGTCTGATCGGATGCCTTTTGAAATAATCTAACTTTTTCTTAATCCAGTTTTCCTTACTCTTTACAAATCTGTCGACAATCTCTGATGTAGCATATAGGGGCGCGTTGACTACAATTTCACCTGCATGACCAACTGTAATACGTATTGTGCGGATTCTTTTGAACTTTGTTATGTATTGTAGTTCGGGCATGAATAAATCATACAAGAAGACACCCTCCCGGCCAATGACCTGAAGGGTGACTGTCACTAACTGATCTTGATTTTTCCGGTAAAGATCGAATCCAGGAGACCGAAGCGAATTGCTTCTTCAGCGTCCATGTCCTCATCCTTACGGCAGACCTTCTTGATTTCGGCGATCGACTTTGAAGTCCTGGCTGCGAGAATTCGATAGAGTCTCGCTTGACTTCTCTCCATATGATCAATGAATTCTCGCAGCTTTCGCTTATCGCGGAGCGTGTCGAGACTGATCTGACGGCGAGAGATATGGTGAATCAGTATCTTAGAATGCGTAGTAGCCATTCTACGAGTACAAGCCTGCAGTATGACCGCAGCCATACTCTTTGCACCACCGATGACGAGTCCGTCGATTTTGCCAGGATAGCCCGACAAGATGTCATAGATGATAAGCCCGTATGTAACTTCTCCGCCCGACGAAGTGATGTGGACTTCGATGTCAGGTCCACCCTCCGACAGGAGAGTATCAAAGGCTTCCTTGGTATATTCGGCCATACCAAAGTTTACCTCTCCATTGAAAACCAGCTTGCGTTTACTCAATAAACGCCTTTGGACATCATTAATAATCCTCCATGTTTTGCGCTTTTTGGCACGTTGTACAGAATTCACTTTCTTTATAACATCCAATATATTTCTGTCAATATACGAACTACCTCCAATAACCCAAAATTAGTCTCGCTAATCTTATTTCTTTGAAGGAAACATTTGCGCCGACAAGGTTTTTGATGGCAGAAAGTAGTGGTGGCCTATTGTCATCAGTCGCTACTTTTTCTAGAGCTTTTTCAATTTTTGTAAAATGAATGAGAGGAATAGAGCGCTTGAGATAAAAGAGATCATTGACCGAAATATCGTATTTCTGCATTAAATCTCGATCAGCAAAAATATGCTCAAGCTGTCCAAGAATCGAATCTTCTTTGAGTTTGCGTTCTTTTGCAATCTCAGCAAGACTGATATTTTTCTTGATAAGGGTCGTAGTAATTTCGTAAGTAGAGACTTTCTTTGCTTTTTTGGATTTTGGTTGCGCTGATCCGACCTTATCGATGAAACCTTGATGGGACTTGGTTATCTCACTTTGATCGGTATAATTTATGACACTTTCAGCTTTGCGAGACAATTCTCTCAGAGTCTTATCGTGCTCGAAGACTTCATTATTTACGATCAAAGCCTGTTTATTGAAACCGATTATGTTGAGACCTTGAAGAGTCCTTACACGCGAGAGTGCCACATAACCCATTCCAGGCTCGAAAGCTTTTGCAAGATCTACCGTGACACTATCCAAGCTCATACCCTGACTCTTGTGGACCGTGATGGCCCAAGCAAGACGTAATGGATATTGATTGAGTTCAGCAAGGACATGATCATCCTCGGCAATGTGCCAACTTGCCTTCTCTACAGTGATAAGCCTACCTTCGGGATAATCTGGACTCGAAGCCGTCCGTATGATCGGGTCACTACCATGTGCACAAGATACTACCACACCTAGAGTTCCATTGACGTAACCCTTTTCGAAATTATTTTTGATACACATCACCCTTGCGCCTTTTTTCAAGACTAGTCTTTCTGGAGCAAGACAAGACTTTTTCAAAATTTCTACCAACGGTTTCTTACCTTTGCTATCCATCTCATATTTTATTGCTAGACCAGGAAGTTTTGCCAATTGGGCATCATTTATCTTGTCGACATCCACATTGTGAGTAAAAAGCATAGTACTAACTTCATCTTCTTTATCAATCTCTATAACTTCTTCATACTCGATCTCCGCATCAACCTTTTGTACCATTCTTACATTGAGTAGATCCATCGATTTTTTTGAAATATTTTGATTACGCATTTCATTTAATATTTCAAGAATTTTGTCGTTATTTTGGCGATAATTTTCATGAAGATAACAGATTACGAAATTTCCCTCTTTCCATGACGGAGAATGATATATAAACCTTGCTTCAGGCTCGCCCATTCTCGACACAGGCGGTAATTGGAAGAAGTCCCCACACAAGACTACCTGTATTCCACCGAAAGGTTCGGTGCTCTTTTTGATATGTTTCAATACTCGATCGATCATGTCCAAACGAAAATGATGAAGCATAGATACTTCATCGATAATAAGAACTTTGGCCTCTGATATTTTATTTTTTATATAAGATTTTTCACTTATCTCTTGGATATCATCGAGTGTCAGGCGATCTTTGACACCGATACCTGACCAAGAATGAATAGTCACTCCGCCCATATGCGTAGCCGCTATGCCAGTCGAAGCGGTTATGCCGACCGAGACATTGTGGTCTTTGAGATATTTGATGTACTCATTGATCACAAAAGTCTTGCCACTACCAGCAGGGCCAGTCAAAAAAACATTTTTTCCAGTTTTGAGGATGAGTAAAGCTTCCTTTTGGGTCATTGGCTCAGTATACGCCAAAGACAAATGGTCTACAATTGACGAAGTTTCTCTTCTCTTTTGATACGCATTGCAATCTGCAAAATAAATAGTCCCAATACGACTATTATCGAAGCGATAAGCAAAGCGGTGACCGAATCGAATTTCTGCCAAATATAACCTCCAAAAATACCTGAGAACATCGCTCCAAAACCAACTGATGCATTTAGTAAGCCAAAGGCTGTACCTCGCAAAGGCAAATCTACAACCTTGCTGGTATGGACTCTTTGAGCCGCATCGGTCGTGGCAGAATAAATACCAAGAACAACGAAAGCCAGAATCAAAACCCAATAAGTATTTGCAAAAGCAATGCCGACATAAGATGCGATAAGGGCCATATAACCGAAGATCAAAATCCTTGTCGAGCCCTTCTCATCTGATAATTTGCCAGAAATATAAGAGAAGCCAGAATATGCAATACTATAAACCATATAAAATAGCGGTATAGAAGCGACGACAAGACCGATATTCGAAGTACTTAGCAACAAAACAGCGATCGGCAAACTTCCTAGAGATAATAGAAATATAGAAGAAATGTAATATCGAAAAGATCTTGGCAGTAATCGTATCGTATCAAGAGAAAGCAGGCGACCGCCATTTTCGGTTTTTGTGCCGATTATATCCTTTACAAAGAAAATTGTTATGACAGAAATAATACCGAGGCCGAAGGCGCTTAAGAAAATTATATTGAAACCATTCTCCCATCTTGAGAGTATGAGATAAGCCGCAAGAGGTCCTAGTATACCTCCGGCTCGATCCAAAGCACGATGATAACCAAAAGATCTTCCCAATTCATTTCTAGGGACTGAAACTGAAATGATAACATCTCTTGGTGGTTCACGCAGACCCTTACCGACCCTATCCAATGCCCTCAAACCCAATACTGCTCCGATACTACCAGTCAAAACATAAAAAGGACGAGTGATGACTGATAGACCATAACCGAGCAAGATAAATATTTTGTGTTTTTGAATCTTATCAGACAAAGTGCCAGAATAAATTTTCAGAAAATTTGCCATACCGTCTGCTATACCCTCTACAAGCCCAAGAGAAGCTGCGCCAGACTTGAGTACCGATGTAAAAAATGCAGGAAAAGCTGCCAAAATCATCTCATTCGAAAAATCGTTGAAAAAACTTGTTAGGCCAAGTGTAAAAATATTTTTATTCAAACCAAAAATTTTCTTTTGATTATTTTGATCGGTATTTTCTGGTGGCATATTAGGAATTTCCGAACTCTTCATCTTCGGAATCATTGAGCGCATCTTGCTTGCTGACATGGACTCGACCGTCTATATGATGCGATGGAGCATATATGGTATAAAACTTAAGAGGTATCTCACCAACATTGATAATATTGTGCTCAGTACCTGCAGGTACGAGTAGAGCGACGCCATCACTTAGATCATAGTTTTTGCCCGCGACCACAGCCTTGCCCATTCCGGCTTCTATACGGAAGAATTGGTCGTTTTTGGGATGCTTCTCCATACCGATCTCCTGACCGACTCCTATAGACATAAGGACAATCTGACAATGTGGTGCGGTGTAGACCACCTGTCGAAAATTGTCATTTGCTAATGTCAAACGCTCGATATTTTCATGAAATGGATTTGTGCTATACATGTATATATTATAACATCAAACGATTAATTTAACTCAAGGGTGATCAAGCATAGCAAATCAAAAAGCCAATTGACTCTGGTCTTCAATAACAATCTCCGCCTTACCACCATATTCCTTTATCTCACCAGAAACCTGTACTACACCCTTTATTTTGTCCAAATCTTTGATCCTGTCCTTATCATCGGCAAATATTACCGCAGTAAAGGGACATTTCTTATAATTTGAACAATAATCCAAGAAAGTTACACCGCTTTTTGCGGTGTAAACCTTCTTGATTTCGCCTTTTATAGTTGCATTTTCCCCTATATGATTTGGCGCTTCTGTATAATCATAAATTTGTCCTTGCATATGTCTGACTTCTGCATCCGCAACACCAGCCATTGCCTTTCCACCATTTTTATTTATTAATTTCTTTATAATTTCTAAATATCTTTTTCGAATGGAACCGATGGAACCAAGTTCCAAAACTTCGTCATTGTTGACTGTCGCACTTTGGGTCCAATTGTATGATCCAGTAACATAAGCATTTTCTGTAACCAAGGTCTTTATATGCATGAGACCGGTCGAATTGTCGCTAACTAAAACTTTTACACCATTTGAATTGAGCTCTTCAAGAATATGTTTATTTACATCCTTACTGGCTTCTCTATCCATAATGCCATAGACTTCTACACCCCTTTTCTTGGCTCTTTCGAGGGCTTCAGCTATATTATTTTTGGAAAAATAATAAATAGCAAAATAGATATATCTGTGAGCTTGATCTATGACTTTGATTATTTCCAAATCATTTTGACGTTTGTCCAATGAATAATAGACTTTGATCTGACTTTGCAAATATATATCTGCAACGATAAAACCGGCAAGGATCGACCCGACCGATAATACTACATATCTATATTTAACTATTTTGTATTTCTCACTAAACCCAACAAAAAAACTCTTACACTTCTGCCACAATTTTTTGTAATTCATTTCCTAATAGCGCTGCAGGCAGTGTATTTTAGCATAAAATATAATTTTTATTTTAATGCTAAAATAGAATTTTAATGAATATTAATATTTACATCGACGGAAATAATCTATACCGAGGAGCTAAAGAACTCGGTTTTGATATTGACTATAAAAAATTCAGAGGCTGGTTAAGACAAAAATATAATGCAACAAAAGTGTACATATTTATTGGCTTAATGCAGTCGCGAAGCAAATTTTATGATCACCTTAAGAAATGTGGCTATATTTTAGTATACAAAAATACTATAGAGGTTAACAGGATTATTAAAGGAAATTGTGATGCAGAGTTAATTTTAAATACAGTTTCAGACTTCTACACTAAAGCATTTGATAAATGCATAATAATTACCGGAGATGGTGATTTTGGTTGTTTGATAGAGTTTTTGAATCATAATTCAGCTTTATTGGGGATTCTGGCTCCGAATATAAATAAATGCTCATTTCTGCTTAGAAATAAAAATATTGAGATAACTTTCTTAAATGAACATTACCATAAATTTTCTAGTCTACGTAAATAAAAAAGCCCCCGATGTAGACGGATCTACATAAGGGTCTTTTTCATAGTGATAGTGCTATCATATATCTTTTATTATAAAAGTCAAATACAACTTTTTCTTATTATATACTTACTTTCTAACCCTATTATGCCAAAAAAGTAAAGACAATCTTCACTTTTTATCAATTCCCTATTACCATCCTGTCCTCCGTAGCCTTGGCGAAGGAGGGTTACCTTTCCCCTCTATCTGCCCCAAACAAAACCAAGTAGAAAGCCGGCACTATGTATAGAGTCAAGAAGGAAGACAAGGTCAGACCGAAGATTATCGCTCCACCAAGCGAACGCCACAATTCATTCGAAAGCGTTATCGGCAAAATACCAACAATAGTTGATATAGAAGTAATGAAAATTGCTTCTAGTCGTGATTTACCAGCATCGGCGATAGCATCCTCGAACTCTATACCACTTCTAATATTAAGATTTATTTTATCAACAAGAATAATGGCATTTTTGACCACGATACCAAAGAGAGCCAAGATTCCGATTAGTCCTGGGAAGCTTAGTGGCACATTGAATATTGCCATACCGATAAATACACCGATAAGGGCGAGTGGTATCGGTACAAGGACAATCAGTGCTTTCCTAAATGAATTGAACTGAACGATCAATGTTGAAACAATGAGTACCAAAGCAATAATCATCGCTCTCAAGACCGAGCGGACTGATTCTGCATTTTGCTCATTTTCACCACCATACGATATGCTGTAGCCACTTGGCAGATTATAAGATTCCAATCTCTTTTTGAATTGTGAAAGTATTTCCTGACCGTTTGTAGTCGAATCTGCTCCCGCTGTCAAAACTATCGTATTTTTTTGATCTATTCTAGTTATCACATCGACCGCTGGTTTCAATTCTATATCAGCAACATCCTTCAAAAATACTGGTTCTTTTGCAAAGTTTATTATTTGCAAATTTTGAATAGCATTTAGATCAGGTATTGATCGGCTATCAAATGTGGCGATAAGTTTGATCTCCTTATCTCCCCTGATTATCTTGGTCAATTCCAGACCAGAGACAGCCGTACGCAAAGCCGAGCCGACATAACTTGCATTGAGATTATTTTCTGAAAGCCTAATTGGATCAAGATTAAAGGTATATTCTGGAACAGAATCTTTTTGAGAAACATTGACATTGATTACACCTTTTATTTCTCCCAAAATGGGTTTCAAATCTTTTACTATACTTGAAAGCTTATCCATATCGTCGCCACCGATCTGAGCTTGGAATGCAGCACCCGATGGCGGTCCTCCAGCCAAAGTCGAGACTTCTATATTCATGCCGATATTATGCTCTTTCAAATCCTCACGGATTATATCTGCCAATTCATAAGATTTTATATTTCTTTCTTTCTTATCTTTCAAAGTTAGGTTGATCGAAGCGATATTTGATGAATTTGTGCCAGCGCCAAAGCGATTTGAATTTTGACTAGCTCGACCGATAATAGTTGCCATGTTAGAGATTTCAGTATACTTGAGCAATTCATTTTCTATTGTCATCACTCTCCGACTAGTCTCCTCAAGACTTGTACCGACGGGAGTACGGATGTCGACGAATACATAATCACTATCCTGGACCGGGAAGAATACGCTTTTGACAAGGCCAAGTGGTATAAGAGATACAGCAAAAACAAATAGCACCACGACCGAGATCAAGACCTTCCTTCTTTGCTTCCTATCTATAATAAACTTTTTGAAAGTATTTTCGTATATAGGCAAGACCAAATGAAAATCCAGTATGCCATGAATCAATCTTGAAAGGAAACTTTCATGATCTCGACTACCCTGTTTTGCCAATTTTGCTTTTATTAGACCATCATCCTGCCACTCCTTTTGAGTCAATATTTTATTTTCCTCGAGATAAACTTTGCCACCATGTTCATACCAAGAAACCATTCGGATAAAACCAATGATAAGCAAGATAGCAAAAATAATTGAATATATTGTCCCCTGATAAATTGCAAGACCAATTGCAATTATCAATAATATTTCAATAATATAAAACAATCTTTTTGTCATCCTGATCCTTTCAAGTACGGCCGCCAATGGATGATTGACCATAAGTGCGATGAGTAGTGAAGCAATAAGCGTTATTGAGACCGTTATCGGTATAGATTTCAAATATTCTCCAATAATACCCGTAGCAAATAGCAAAGGTAGAAATGCCCAAACTGTAGCAAGTGTAGTAGTCAACAAAACCAATTTGAAATCGTTTAGCACAAGAAGCACCGCTTCTTCAGGGGTAAATTTGCCTGTATTCAAATATTGCTTTGTGGCTGAGACGACGACTATAGCATCATCGACAAGTAGACCTAGAGATAAAATAAGTGAAAATAAGGAGAGAAAGTTGAGTGATATACCTAGGAATTGCAACATACCAAAGGTGATGAAGAATACAAGTGGGATTGCAAGACCAGCCACCAAAGCCTCCTTGAGACCGACAATAAGAAACAAAATTATAGAAACAAAGAATACCGTCAAAAGAAAGTCGTGAGTCAATTGGTCGAAATCCTTTCGGACCTGTTTGGCCAAATCTATACCGACATCATACTTGACCCCAGGACCAAATTTCTTTATCTCAGATTCGACCGTAGCCTTGGCCTTGTCTACAGTATCAAGGACTGATGCACCCTGCCTTTTTATTAGAGATATTGTAATAGAATTTTTGGGCTCTGACCCAGCGATCGAAAGTCGAGAATAAGTCGTCTTCTTGATTGCTTTTTCCCTCACAATAGCGACATCTCGGACCAAGACCTTTACTCCATTTTGACCGCTTATGATAGGAATGTTCTCTATTTCCTCGATCTTATCAAGTTTGATATC
>CAZPKQ010000009.1:15889-17902 GCA_964587205.1 uncultured Candidatus Saccharibacteria bacterium
ACCGTGATAGAAGAAACAGAATTGTAAGAATTGGAAGTCATCTTGTGCAAGCCTTTTAACCCAGCCAATTCAGTTTCAATTTTCCTTGTCACAAATTGCTCGACATCCTTGGGCGATGCGCCTGGATATAAGGTCGTCACGATTGCAATTGGGATTTTGACTTCGGGACTAGATTCTCTTGGCAAAGAATAAAATGAGTAGAGACCCCAGGCTGTAATAAGAACAATAAGCAAAATAACCACTCTAAAATTGGTTACAAAATAATTTAACCAAGTCTGTCTAAGCTCTGGTTTGAATGTGAGCTTATCCAAATATCGACTATCAGATGAATGTTCTTTATTGCTTGTCATATTATTCGACTATCACTTCTTCTCCTTCATCTAGTTCATAGACTGGTGAGACTATCTTCATACCATCATCGAGACCTCCGACAACTTCTACAAAATCGCCCCTAACTTCTCCCAATAAAACAGAATATTTCTTTATTTTATTTTCCTCATCAACCGTAAGGACATATGCTTCTCCAGGTATTATTTTGACATCTTGAATTGGTAATTTATAAGAAATTACCTCCCCTTCTCTAAGATTTTTTGTAATAGCAATCTTGACTGGTACGATTGCTCCGATCGTAAGTCTCTTTGTCGTAGTAGCGGTCGAGCTTGCGATAGCGATTTTGACTTCAGCCTTTTTATTTATACTACTGACGCTAGGTGCGACACTATAGACTTCACCGTCAACATTATTTGAAATAATTGCTTTGTCACCGTTTTTTATTTTTATCAAATCCTGACCACTGATAAATGACTTTACTTCAAGACCCTGATCGCTGATAACCGTGGCAAGCAATGTGCCTGGACTTGCCAATTCTCCAATCGCAAGAGGTAAGCTTGAGATTTTGCCTTTTACAGGTGAGACAACGATGGTCTTTGCCAATTGAGCCTTTAGATTATTTACCGAAGCTTCACCGGCACTTACTTGAGCAATAGCGATAGTGTCAAGAGAATTGTTTGCGGTCTTATAACCAGATTCGACTGAAATAATAGTGGAGATTGAGCCGCTGATAGTAGAGCGAGCCTGGCTTACCACCGCCTTCCAAGTATTTAGAAATGTAGTAAATGTCCCACTTGAATGTCGAGCAGAATCATTCAAAGTTTCCGAAATGTAGCCAAGTAAGGTGTCGATATTTCTCAAATTTTTCTTTGATAAATCAATTGACTTTTGGATATCATCGGCAGAAGAATTTTCATTAAGCGAATCTACCGAGCGCTTCCAAACCTTTAGATCTTCTCTCAGATCAATTCTCGCAGTTATTATTTTGTTTGAAATATCTGAATCAAGAGACATTGATGAAAGCTGTCCACCATTGCCGTCATAATTTGTAAGAAGAGGTTCGATTTGTGAGACCAAGACATCATAGCCTTTGATATAGCTATCACGGATTTTGTCTATTGCATTATTTTTTGAAATTTCATCACCAATAGCACTTGAACGATATTGACCCTCATAGCTAGCAAGTAAAGCTTCTGCTTGAGCAAGTTGTGCTCTAATATCAGAATTTTCCAATTCCAAAATTATATCTCCCTCATTTACAATGTCACCCACTTCAGCATAGACAAATTTGACTGGAGCTGAATACTGACTTTTGAGATCAGCTTGACCCTTGGTCTCGACTATTCCAGTAGTAGAAATGTAATCCTTTTCATTTTTGAAATCATAGACACTGACCAAGTTTACCCGCTTTAGAGTCTCTGCACCTGGAATTTTGTCCGAACCACCTTTCCTTAATGCTGATAAAGCTAGGATTACTACCAAAACTAGGGCTATAATACTAATTATTTTATGTTTTTTGAAATATGAAAATATACTCATATTTCGATACTACCTGTTTGGAGCAAGATGTGCAACATCCTAAAGGAGTGAGATGCATAAGTCTGACTTATGCTTCACATATGTAAGAGAAGTAACCGACCACCGGACTTAGGTCCGGTGGCTTTGTGTTTGCCGTCTGCGCCG
>CAZPKQ010000010.1:0-11207 GCA_964587205.1 uncultured Candidatus Saccharibacteria bacterium
TGGCCTTGTGCAGTGGAGGAAAGTAGTCGCCCGAATCAGCGTATCGGTGACGAAGGAGGTTCGTCCGATGTTGGTTATTGGGTCTTGTGGGGGACGAGACCTTGAGTTCGGAGGTGTCTTTCAACAACCCAAGGTCAAGCTACCCTTTTCGTACTTTTCAGCTGAGCATGATAAGGGTCTGGTGCAGTTGTCGAAGCTTCACCGTCGCTTGAACCTCTGCTGATCTGTATATATACTACTACTTTTATTGATTCTGTCCAGAAACAAAATCCATCTATCGAATTGGAAATGTTCATGGTATCAGATATAAACCATATCAAAAAACCCGTCTTCTAAATAAATTTGCCTCGATTTAATTTTGCCGTATAATAAAAATTATGAATATTACAGATCCAAATTTCCTACTTATCATAATCGCTATACTAGCAATTTTACTCTTGATTTTGATTTTCCTTCACCTCAAACTCAAAAGCAAACTCAACAAATTCCTTATCGACATCAGAGCCGAAAACATCGCCGATTCATTAAATATTCTCAATGATCAAGTCAAAATATTGGAAAATTACAAAGACGAGACGACCGAATATCTAGCCAATGTCGAAAAACGCATCCAAAAAAGCATACAATCTGTCCATACAAACAGATTCAATCCTTTCCATGGTACAGGAGAAGGCGGCAATCAAAGTTTCGCAACCGTCTTTCTCAATGAAAAAGGTGATGGTACTGTCATATCAAGCATATTTACCAGAGATCGAGTCAGTGTTTTCTCCAAAGCTTTGAAAGAATTTTCATCAGAACATGGAATGTCAGAAGAAGAGCTCGAGGCTGTCCAAAAAGCCAAAGAAAAACTAAAATAGACAATCGTGATTATCGATTGTCAATAAGCTAGCTATTTGCTAGACTGTATATCCATATATGAATAAGGCTATTAATACAAAAAAGAGACCTCCTGTAGTCGTAGTCATGGGTCATATCGACCATGGCAAATCTACCCTACTTGACTATATTAGGAAGACAAAGGTCGTCGAAGGTGAAGCTGGAGGTATAACCCAACACGTCGGTGCTTATGAAGCCGATTGCACCACAAAAGACGGTATCAAACACTCGATAACCTTCCTTGACACTCCAGGTCATGCCGCTTTTTGTAATATACGAGAAAGAGGTGCACAGTCTGCCGACATCGCCATTCTCATTGTCTCAGGAGAAGACGGAGTCAAACCCCAAACCATCGAAGCATACAAAGATATCAAAGAAGCAAATATACCTTTTATCGTTGCGATAACCAAGATCGACAAACCAAATGCAAATATAGAAAAAGCCAAGACCAGTCTTGGAGAAAATGAAATCTACGTCGAGGGCTGGGGTGGCGATGTACCATGTATTGCGATCTCCGCTATCACCGGCGAAGGTATACCAGAACTTTTGGAGATGATCGTACTTATGTCAGAAATCGCAAATTTCACCTCAGATGAAAGTCGACTAGCAAGCGGTACAATTATCGAATCTACTCTCGATACAAAAAAAGGCATATCCGCCACCTTGCTTATCAAAGACGGTATCTTAGAGACAGGATTATTCGTCGTTGCTGGTGATTGCTATTGTCCGATCAGATTTATCGAAAATTTCAAAGGTGAAAAAATAATCAATGCAAGAGCTAGTATGCCAGTCCAAGTGCTTGGTTGGAACAAAATCCCTCCTTGCGGAGCTCCATGGAAGACCGTAGACTCAAAAAAACTAGCAGAAAAAATGATTGAAGAATACACCGAAGCTCAAAGCAAAATCGCTAAGAGCAATCCAAAACAGACGCAAAACCAAGATGATGAAAATATAATCAAACTTCCGCTTATTTTGAAGGCCGATGTGATCGGCAGTCTAGAAGGTATAAAGCACGAACTTGGCAAGCTCAAACATGACAAGGTCAAAATCAAGATTGTCAGTGAAGGTATCGGTGATATAAATGAAAACGATGTCAAAACCGCCCTATCAGATACAGGAGCTATCATATTGGGCTTCAACTCTACACCTGACAAGAAGACTGCCCAATACATCGAACGATTGACTACCCCTATCAATGTCAAAACTTATTCAATCATATACGAATTGGTCCAATATGTTGAAGAAGAGTTATTGAAGCGCATTCCAAAAGAATATGTAGAAGAAGTTTCTGGCACAGCCAAAATCCTTGCCATATTCTCAAAAGAAAAAGATAAGCAAGTTATCGGTGGCAAAGTCGAAAATGGTGAACTTGGTAGCGGAAATGATGTCAGGATCATGCGAAGAGGTACTGAGATCGGCCGTGGTAAGATCCGCGAATTACAATCCAAGAAACTTCGCGTACAAGAAGTCAAAGAAGGATTTGAATTTGGAGTAATGATCGAAGCAAAAAATGAAATTGCTGTCGGAGACAGGATAGAATCAGTCAAAATAGTCGAAAAGAAATAATGAATCAAAAAGACCAAAAGTTAAAGGAAATCTTAAGAGAGCTATCAGCTCAATTTTTCTCACGAACATCAAATCGTCAATCACTAATCACCGTGACTGATGTAGAAATATTAAGCAGGGGTGGTAGAGCAAATATTCTCATTACAGTTCTACCTGAAGAAATGGAAGAAAAGGCAGTAGAATTCGCCAATCGACAATTGACTGATTTTCGAAATTTTGTCCAAGAAAATTCTCGTATTGCTCGTATTCCCTATTTCGAAGTCAAAATAGACATAGGAGAAAAAAATCGTCAAAGGATAGAGGAGATTGAGAAGGCTTTGTAATTTGTCACTCTTTACAAAAGTCCAAAAAAAGGCGAATATTTATGAGAGCAAATAACCTATATTGTTTGCTTATTGAAATAGGGCCACGTAGAAAAGTGGTAATTCGGCGATCTGCAAAATCGCTATGCGCGAGTTCGATTCTCGCCGTGGCCTCAATAAATCTAAAATTTCAAATCTTAAATTTAAAATTTTTTATCTAGATTTAAGATTTGAGATTTCAGATTTGAAATCTCAGTGTTCACGCCCGAGTGGTGGAACTGGTATACACGCACGACTTAAAATCGTGTCCTCTACAGGATGTGGGTTCGATTCCCACCTCGGGCACCTCGACTCTTCGCAAGCTCATCGCTCGGTGCAGGCACAGCACACCATATTCAAATTGGTTTTTTGTTGATAAGAGCAAAGCATTTCATGATTTGCGTGTGGGAATCGAAAAGGCTGAACATATTTTTGAATACCGAACGGAGTGAGGTAAGACAAAATGTGAAGCCTGTACATTTGCCCTGATTTCATTTCCATTGTATTCTATTGTCAGATATGAAAGCGCTCAAAGTGCTGTGTTACGCGGTAGCGATCGTGGCATTTGGAGTCATCGACTACCAAGTGGTCTCGATTTACAACGACTTCCTAGGTGGCAATTTGTTCACCTTGATCATTTTCATGGCAAGTCTGCCCGCGGTCCTGCTCGTAGCGATGATCCACTACCTTATCAATCGATGCAATCGGGAGATGGGTGTCGCAGGCTGGAGTAGTTTCCTCGCTCCACTTGCAGTGACCGTAGCAACCTATGCGATGCCCGTACTTACAGTATGGATCGCTGAGGTGATGCAAAACGAAGGACTTCAAACTTTTGCAAGCACATTCATCACGCTCCGTTTCTGGAGTCTCATTTTGCCTGTATTTATCTTCATCATTTGGACCAAAATCCCAAAGAGGAAAGTCCACTTTGATCGAGATTGAGCACATTTTGCTGGCAAGACACAAGAACGCCCGACCTTGAGTCGGGCTTCTTTATTGAAATAAAATACAATTGAATAAACAATTAATTACCACCAATTTTGTTTATTGAAATTCAAATGAATTTCTACTCTTTAATCAGATTTTCTTAATCAGATCTTCTAGACCATCTTCCAAGCTGATAATAGGCTTGAATCCAAGAATTTTCTTTGCTTTGCTAATATCTGCGCAGGAATAGATAATATCACCCACTCTAGGCTCCTTATAAATAATCTTTGATTTCGATTTGGTCAGACCGATTATCATTTGCGCCAATTCTTTTATTGTCATTTCACTACCACTTCCGATATTGAATATATCGAAACTTTTTTTGGAATTTTCCAAATATTCCATAGCCAATAAGTTTGCTCTTGCCACATCCTCGACATGGACAAAATCTCTCACCTGATTGCCATCGCCAAAAATAATCAAGTCTTCCCCTTTTTTGGCTTTATTGATGAAATTTGTAATTACCCCAGCATAAGCACTAGATTGCAAAGGACCATAAACATTGAAGTACCTCAAACAGACAGCTTTTAACCCTGATTCCTTGAGAATATTTTCACCATCAAGCTTGTTTGAAGCGTAAGGTGATAATGGCTCAACCTTACTATCCTCATTTACCATAAAAGAAGTATTGCCATAGACAGCGGCACTGCTCGAAAAAACTATTCTATTATTTTTATCCTTTGCAACTTCAACAAGGTTTTTGAGACCGATAACATTTGTCTCAAAATATTCCTCCTCTTTTTCGAAACTTTCTGGAACACTAATCTTTGCCGCCAAATGGAATATACCCTGACCATGTTCGATACTTTCACACAAAGCGCTCTTCTCTCTGATATCAAGACCAGATTTGAGATCAAAAGATTTCCCTCCACTCAAATTGACTACATTTCGACCGATAAAACCATGTCCACCTGTTACTAAATAATTTGATTTTTTAATTATATTTTTCATAAAACTTAATCGATGAATCGGTGACGGTCCGTATTTCTTTATCATATCTCGATGGGCTTTTGTACCATAACCCATATGCTCATCGAAACCATAGTTCGGATATTTCCTACCCAATTTTATCATCCTTCTATCTCTCAAAACCTTGGCACATATGGAGGCAAGAGCAATATCGATAAATTTTTCATCCCCTTTTATATATGTTTTCTGATTTTTGTACTCCTTTGGAGCTTTGAGTCCCCCATCTAGTATTACTTTGGAATTTAGAGCCTTACATTTCTTTAATTTTTTTAGACAATTTGCAAGGCATTTATTTATACAAAAGACTAAACCCTTATTATCAATCTCTTTATTTGAGGCAAAACAAACGGCAAAATCAACATTACCTTTTTTCCTTTCTTCCACAATCTTTTTGAACCAAAATTCTCTTTGCTTGAAACTCAACTGTTTTGATTCTTTGACTCCGCGAAATAATCTTTTGGACTTTTTATTCAAAAAAACAAAAGAACCAAGAGCAATTGGCCCTGCAATAGGTCCTCGCCCAACCTCATCTACCCCAATTATATATTTCATCTTCATTTGCATCCGTACAATAAATATGACACTCATTTATCGATAAAACAATATACAATTAACTTTCCTCTTTGATATACTTCAAATATGAGTCGCTTTACTCACTTACACACACATTCACACTATTCTCTTCTCACTGCTTTGCCCAAGCTAGATGATCTAGTCAAGACCGCAAAGAAATATGGTCTCAAATCTCTAGCACTTACCGACAATGGCAATCTTTATGGAGCAATAGAATTTTATAAAGCTTGTCAAAAAGCCGAGATCAAACCTATTCTTGGAGTCGACTTTTATGTAGCGGTGCGATCTCGCAAAGACATGCAAGCGGGTATAGACAACCGTCGTACAAGACTAGTCATGCTAGCTTACAACAATACCGGCTACAAAAATTTGATCAAACTCGTAACCGATTCTCACTTAGAAGGTTTCTACTACAAACCAAGGATAGACAAAGAACTGACCGAAAAATATCGCGAAGGTCTAATAGCTATTTCACCATCATTTTCTGGAGATATTGTCCAAGCTCTCAAAGGACGCAATCAAGACAAAGCGATTGAGATTGCAAATTATTACAAAAAAATCTTCCGACCGATAGTCGATGAAAAAGGCCAAAAGATCATTGATACTTTTTTCATAGAGATAACCAAACATCCAGAGATAGATGGTCACGAAGAAAATATGCGGGTATTGGCAGATTTTGCAAAAAGCCAAGACATACCGATCATGGCAGCACATGATGTCTACTATATATCGCCAGAAGATCGTTTCGCCAGAGAGACACTGGTCCGAGTCAATTCACATAGTGACAATTCCGAAAAAATTTCCGATAGTGATGATGATGATTTTTCATTTATAAGCCCCGAAAGAGCAGAAGAACTTTTCAGAGATCTACCAGAAGCTCTCGACAATACCGCTCGGATCGCAGAACTCTGCAATGCCGATCTCAAACTCGGCAATTGGTCATTCCCAGCATTTACTGTCGAAAGTGGCAGGACTCCAGATGACGAATTACGCCACCTTGTCTATGAAGGTTTCAAAAAGCGCAAACTAGAGCCTACCGAAGAATTGACCAAAAGAGCCGACTACGAACTCAAAGTGATCAAAGATAAAGGTTATTCACCATACTTTCTAGTGGTCGCCGACATGCTCAGATTTGCAAGAGAAAATGGCATTCTTTCGAATATCAGAGGGTCGGTCTCTGGCTCACTCGTCACTTATCTTTCTGGTATCACAAATATCAATCCGATCGAATTTGAAATTCCATTCGAAAGATTCCTCAATCCAGATAGACCATCAGCACCCGATATCGACATGGACTATGCCGACGATCGAAGAGATGAAGTCATAGACTATGTCCGTCACAAATATGGTGCCGAAAAAGTCGCCCAAATCGGTACCTTCGGTACAATGATGGCTCGCGGTTCGGTCCGCGATGTAGCTAGAGCGATGGGATATAGCTATGATATTGGCGACAAAATTTCCAAACTTATACCGATGGGTTCTCAAGGCTTCCCTATGACAATCGACCATGCTCTCGAACAAGTACCAGAACTCAAAGATCTATATGACAATGACGAGGATACCAAGAGAATAATCGATATGGCAAAAAAAATCGAAGGTTGTGCAAGACATATCGGAGTCCATGCTGCAGGTATAGTCATCGCTCCTTCTGAATTGACTGAGTTTACCCCACTCCAATATGATCCAAAAGGTGAAGGCAAAATCATTACTCAGTATGACATGTATTCCATCGACGAAAATGGCGCAGGTCTCCTCAAATTCGACTTCCTCGGTCTCAAAAACCTCACCATCATCGCCGACACCCTAAACCGCATCAAAAAAATCGACGGCGTAGAGATCCATGTCGAAGATATACCTATCGATGATAAGAAAACATTTGAAATGCTCGCTCGAGGTGAGACTGCGGACCTCTTCCAGCTCAACGGAGACGGTATGACCAAATTCCTCAAAGAATTGAAGCCGACCACGATCCACGACATAAATGCCATGGTAGCACTTTATCGCCCTGGTCCTATCCAATTTATTCCAGACTATATAGCTCGCAAGCATAATCCAAGCCTGATCAAGTACCTAGATCCTGCTCTCGAAAGAATTCTAAAGAAAACATACGGAGTCCTTGTCTACCAAGACGATCTTCTCATCATGGCTCACGACCTCGCCGGATACAGCTGGATCGAGGTGGACAAATTCCGTAAGGCGGTCGGTAAGAAAATCCCTGAAGAAATGGCAAAGCAAAAAGAAAATTTCATTCAAGGTTGTATCAAATTTAGCAAATGGTCAGAAAAGAAAGCAAAAGAAATTTGGAAATGGATCGAACCATTTGCCGCTTACGGCTTCAACAAAGCACACTCCGTATCGTACGGTCGAGTGGCATATATCACCGCTTACCTCAAGGCCCATTTCCCTGAAATATATCTCTCCGCCGTACTTACTTCGGAACAAGGTGAGACCGAAAAAGTCGCCGAGACTATCGCAGAATGTAAACGCATCGGTATACCGGTTTTACCTCCAGATATCAATGAAAGTTTCAGTCAATTTACGGTTGTTAAGGAAGTTACAAATAATGTCTCGAAGGAGGGAAGTTCTATTCCGGAGCGACCGGTGTCGGAGCCTGCTGGCTCCGCACCTCATTCTCGGCCGCCTGCGCGGCCTCCGAAAGTCGCTCCTGAACAGAACTTCCCTCCTTCTTCGACATCCGACGCTTCGGAAAATCTTGTTCTTGCGGCTCAAACTAACTACACATACCGCATCCGTTTCGGACTTGTGACAATCAAAAACTTCGGTCAAGGTATTTCTACAGCAATAATTGACGAAAGAAAGAAAAATGGCAAATTCAAATCGATAACCGATTTTCTTGATAGGGTCAAAGATCGAAATCTAAATAAGAAATCATTGGAATCATTGATCAAAGCCGGGGCTTTGGACTGTTTCGGTATCGAAAGAGGTAAGTTATTGGGCAATATTGACTTGATGCTTGATTACAATAAGGAAGGACAAAAAAACAATTCTGATCAAGAGTCTTTGTTTGGAGGCATTGCTAATCAGTTACCAGGACTTCGATTGATCGACGTTGGACCAGCAGACCAAAAAGATATCTTAGCTTGGGAGAAAGAGCTTTTGGGACTTTATGTCACCGGACACCCTCTCGAAAAATTCCGAAAGGTGATAGAGAAGCAAGATATGAATATAAAAAAAGCCTTGGAAAGCGTAAAAGAAGGGGCAAGCGTGGTAGTGGCAGGTATAATAAACGAGGTCAGGATAATTCAAACAAAAAACAATGAAAATATGGCCTTCCTCAAAATTTCAGACTTCAGTGGCGAAGGAGAAGCTGTAGTCTTCCCACGCACCTTCAAAGAATTCAAAAACTCCTTTGAAGTGGACAGGTGCCTTGCAATGAAAGTCACGGTCAATGTCAGAAACGGCGAAAAGAGCTTTGTAATCGATCGAGTCAAAAATTTAGCTTAGTAAATGATGAAATACGATACTTCTAATTCATCAATAAATGAAAAAACCAAGTGTACAACTTGGTTTTTTCATTTTTGCCTCGCTTAGTAACAAACGGCGAAACTTGTCATTGGTGTAATTATAGCAAATCAATTTTATAAAAGTCAAGAGATAATATACAAAGCCATATTATTAGCCAGCGAGGAGAATTGAACTCCCGAGACAAAAATGACAAGTTTCGCCTCGTTACCAAACCGCCGGCATGTGCAGACACAGAATCTTAACAAACCGAGATGAAATTCTAATGAATTTATATTAAAGAAATAATAAAATTATCTTTGCTAGGTTAAACCCAGCAAAACCTAGCGAAAACTAAAAAAATGAAGTAAACTAAGTCATTATGGACCAAAATAACAAAGCGAAGTTAGAAAATATTAGACATACACTTGCCCATTTATTGGCTGCAGCCGTACTTGAGATCTATCCTGATACAAAGCCAACCATTGGTCCTACTATAGACAATGGCTTCTATTATGACTTCGAATTTGCGACCCCTATCACCGCCGAAAATCTCAAAGAGATAGAAAAGAAGATGAGGAAACTGTTACCCTCTTGGAAATCGATGGATGGACAAGAAGTATCTCCCGATCAAGCAAAAAAGGTCTTTTCAAATAATCCATATAAGTTGGAACTGATCAACGATATTATTTCAAAAGGTGAAAAAATTACTTTTTATAAAGCTGGCAATTTCACCGACCTTTGCCGTGGAGGTCATAGCGACAACCCCGCAAAAGACATAAGTCCCGATTCCTTCAAGCTAACTCGCGTTGCTGGAGCATACTGGAGAGGAGATGAATCAAACAAAATGCTTACGAGAATATACGGTTTGGCTTTTGAAAGCAAAGAAGAATTAGAAAAATATGAAAATATGATGAAGGAGGCTGAGAAGCGAGACCATCGTAAACTCGGCAAGGAGATGGACATATTTGAATTTGACGATCAAGTCGGTCCGGGATTGCCTCTATGGTTACCAAATGGCGGTGCTATGATCGAAGAGCTCGAAAGACTCGCAAAAGAATCGGAATTCCTACACGATTATGTTAGAGTCCGTACACCTCATTTGGCCAAGGATTCCCTCTATCTTACAAGCGGTCACTTACCATATTACGAAGATGGCATGTTTCCTCCTATGGAATACGAGGGTGGCAAATATTATCTCAAGGCCATGAACTGCCCTCATCATCACAAGATCTTTGGCTCCAAGATGCGCAGTTATCGAGATCTACCTTTGAGACTTGCCGAATATGGCACTTGCTATCGCCACGAAAAAAGTGGTGAATTGTTCGGTCTAATGCGTGTCCGCTCACTACAGATGAACGATGCGCACATCTACTGTACCGAGGAGCAATTTGCCCAAGAATTCCAAGCGGTCAACGATCTTTACCTCAAATATTTCAAAATTTTTGGAATAGAAAAGTACATCATGCGCTTTTCGACCCATGATCCAAAGAGACTTGGAGAGAAATTTGTAGACGACCCTACCCTCTGGAAGAAGACCGAAGACATGGTTCGCAAGGTACTCATTGATTCCAAGATCCCATTTATCGAAGTACCAAATGAAGCGGCCTTCTATGGACCAAAGATCGATGTACAAGTCTGGAGCGCTATCGGCCGAGAATTCACCCTTGCGACAAACCAAGTCGACTTCGCTGTACCAGCAAGATTCAAACTTACCTATACAGACAAGGATGGCAAAGACAAGACTCCTCTATGTATTCACAGAGCACCACTTGGTACCCATGAGAGATTCTTGGGATTTTTGATCGAACATTATGGAGGCAATTTCCCTCTTTGGCTTGCACCTATTCAGGTCAAGATCATACCGGTCAGCGATGCTCAAAATTCAAAAGCAATTGAGGTAAACAAAGCCTTAAGAAATCTATTCATCAGATCAGAGACCGATCTTGGCAATGAGGGCTTCGGCAAAAAAGTCCGCAATGCAAAAAACTCCAGAATTCCTTATTTTATAATAATCGGTGACAAAGATATGCAGGCAAACAAAGTCACTCTGGAAAATCGCGACCGAGGACAGGTTGGTCAATTGAGTATAGATGAGGTGATAAGTCTACTTACTGCTGAGATCAAAGAGAGGAAGTAAGAAGGGTGACCATACTCCGCCGAGGCTATGGAGGGCGGGAAGATTAGAGGTTAGAGGTTAAAAGGCAAAGGGCAAAAGGCCCGCCCTACGAAGCTCGCGACCTGTCCTACGAAATTCGCCATTAGAAAACGAAGTAAGAATAGCGAGCGTAGTAGGGTAAAAAGCAAAGGGCAAAAGTTGTATGACACAAACCCCTATTAAAGAAAATATCGATAACGTAGGGGCAAAAAAATAAATCAACAAAAATTCCTTGAATTTAATTCAAGGAATTTTTGTTTTCTAGCTAAACATTT
>CAZPKQ010000010.1:11307-17464 GCA_964587205.1 uncultured Candidatus Saccharibacteria bacterium
AACAAAAATTCCTTGAATTTAATTCAAGGAATTTTTGTTTTCTAGCTAAACATTTTATTTGCTTGCTCGCACCCGTCTTTCCATTAACTTACCTTCTTTTTGTTAAACAATAAGTACATTATTGTGAAAAATAGTAAGAAGATAATCATAACTGATACCCAACCCCAAGGAATACTTCCTAGACTCAAGATTGCAGAAGCTGACTGATTTGGGATATTTGTCTTATCCGACAAAGTGACGACAGGCTTCAGAGCTACTGGAGTCAAATTTGTATTCGAAGAAACAGTATTTGTAGTATTTGTAGGCTTTGTCGATGCTACTACTTTTGAAGCAGTGCTTGCAACCTTTGTATTTGAGACTGTGACCGCATTGCTACATGCCTTAGTCATTGTCCTACCATCGGCAGATGTCACGGTGACTACAGCACTTTTTGTACCAGTAGTACCATAATATTTAATAACTGAACTTTGAGCACCAGTGAGACTTTCTGATCCAGACCAAGAATAACTAACTGGAGAAATTGCATTTGAAACTTCAGCAGTCCAAGTTACAGGTTGATCGATCTTTGCATTTGTAGGATCGACATAACAACCTACATCAAGATTATTTGAATAATTTACAAGAACATTTTGATTTGTAGCATAATAATTTTGAGGATAATAATTGTTTGGATAAACAATATTGTATGCCGGAATATTTATAGGACTACAATTGACTGTAATAGTCTGATTTCCTGATGTAATTGTCACAGAAGCATATTTGTTACCAGGATTGCTGTAAGTAAAATATGCGTCTTTGTGATTGTTCAACAGACCATCTGTACCAGTCCATGAATATGAATAGTATCCATTACCTCCAGAAGGATCTGCTGACCAGACAATAGTTGTAACGCCAGTGTTTGCAGAATAGTTCACTTTTGCACTACATGAACTTGTCAAAGCAAACTGATTGTTTGTATCGACAACAGATCTGACTATGACTGGCTGTGTAACGACAACAGGCTGAGTGACATAGACAGGCTGTACATAGACAGGTCTAGGATTGTAATTGTAATAATAGTCAGAACTGTAAGAATATCTACCAGGATATGAGTATCCGTAAGCCTTGGCATGGCTAGGATAAAAGCCGAGCATTATAGCCAATGCAACGAAAACAAATACTGAAATGATTGAAATTTTCTTCATATGTTTTGGCATAATGTCTTTATTTTGGCTTATTATAGCCATATTTATAGACTATGCTCATTAAACTTATAACTCACATATTGTATACTATTTTATGGCAAAAGTCAATAGTAATGCCAAGTTGGGGCCCATAATTCCAAATATATGGTAACCTATTTGTAGACTCAATCACCCAATGAACAAATACCAAACCAATAAGCGAAAACTCGTGCAACTAATCAACAAACTTCAAACATTCACCTTGCAATCACTGACAAGGAGCTTTTCCAAGAAGGTTCGCGGTTGCAGACTGATCAGTGGTCATCAAACAGTCCAGAGCTTCCTCGAAGAGCTCCGCGAACACCGAATTTTACGGAGAAAAGGTAATGTCTGGTCATTGATCAATACCTGACCGTCATTTTCCTCATTCACAAGGTCACCTCGAGGTGACCTTGTTTCTTTATTCAAATATAAAAATAAATATATCTTAAAACTTACTTCCCAATTAAAAGTTCGAACCCCCTACCCCCTTTGTTCCAACTGCGCTTCTTTTGAAGCCTTGCGATAATTGCAATAATCACAATCTTTGGCTGGCTTCGGTGGCTTGTCGAGCAATAAGCATGATTTGAGATCTTTGAGTGCATCTGGTATCCAATTGGTATTACCAGTATACGGGATCAAATCTATTTCGAACTCTAACTTTGCATCAAAAGCTTCTCTATCAGTCTTACCATTACAATAGACAAAGTAGCCCATTTCACTAACATCGAAACCTTGTTGACGAAATAGCCACTGGTATATCTCCATCTGACGCTTATAACCTATCTGCCACTCTTTATCTAGACTTACCTTTTCTTCTTTGCTCGTAGATTTGTAATCGACGATTATAATTTCACCAGTTTTGACATTTATCCAGACATCATCGACAGCACCGGTAACAAGCAAATTCTCTTTTTTATATTCATGTCTTATACCCTTGAAATTGTCGCGCCAAATTTCCAAATCCTTATGTTCATAAGGTATGACATCGTTTAGACCGTAAGCACTCATCAGTGGGTGGGCTCGCTTCTTGGCTCTGTGTATATCAAATTCTTTTTTTAGTAATTTATCAACAGCCGAATTGAGTGCAAAAGGGAATCCTGGTGGCCTACCAACCCCCAGACGACAATCGAGATAAAAACAAAGTGGACAATTCAAAAACAAGTCGATCTTAGAACGACTAACCTTGAATGACTCATCGCTAGATGGATCAAATAGATTTCTAGTTTTGCGGGGATTGTAGTATTCAGACATGTGTAGTAGTTAGCCACTAGGAATTAGCGACTAGTGACTACAGTTTAATATTATCACACTATTGCACCTTCACTCCTCAATAATTCGATCTTTTTATTACGACCTCGATTGTATTCACCTATAACACCATCGGAACGAATTACCCTATGGCAAGGTATTTTTGGATCAAAGTTTTTCTTTAATATACTGCCTACTGCCCGGCTTGCATTTGGACTACCAGCTTTTATTGCAACACCCATATAAGTCATGGTTTTACCCTTCGGAATGGATCCTACAACAGACAAAACTCTTTCTTTAAATGTCATTTATTTTGTACCTACAGTAACTTTAGCCATCTTGATCTCTTCTACAGGTCTATCAGACGGATCGGTCTTTGTATTTGCAATAGCGTCAACTACATCGAGACCAGAAATAACTTTGCCAAATATCGTGTAATTGTGAGGTAGTGGTACATCTTTGTGCATAATGAAAAACTGACTACCATTTGTATTTGGACCTGCATTTGCCATAGCTACTACACCTCTTTGATAACCATTTTTGTATGATTGAGTATTTGGATTCAATTCATCGGCAAATTTGTATCCGGGACCACCCATACCGGTACCAGTAGGATCACCACCTTGGATCATGAAATCTTTGATAACTCTGTGGAAAATAATCCCATCATAAAAGCCTTTTTGTGCAAGAGTGATAAAATTCTTGACTGTCTCTGGAGCATCGGCATCATACGTTTCAAAAACTATAGTACCTTTATTTGTTTGGATAGATATTTTGTGCATAAGATTTTTGTTATTTTGTAATTTTGGCTGATCTTGTATTTGGGCAGTTGGCGTAGTTTCAGGGATATTTTGTATCATATCCTTGGAGGTAGAAGCAAGACTGTTTAGAGACTCATTCCCGTATTTGTTGAAAAATGAATCGGGTTTGCTATTGCTATACCATTGATAGCCGACCAATACCAATACTATCACTACAATAATAGTAACTATTTTTGATGAATTCATAGATTGAATAATTCTTTTGCTTTTTGTACTAATAATTTTTTGGCCTCATCTATATGACAAACCATAGAGATGCCGGAAGCAGCAGGATGACCTCCACCACCGAGACTCTGAGCCAACTTTGCCACATCATATTTCTTCGAATCACTACTTCTTATACTGACACGGACCTGATTTGGCTTGGCCTCTATGAGAGAAGCAGAAAAAATAAATCCTTCAACTGTCCTAATTTGCGCAGAAATAAGACCAGCCTTTATGGAACCTTCTGGTATCTGCTTCTCCATTATTTTGGAATATGGAATGACCGAAAGCAAGACCTTATTGTCTAAAACCTGCTCCAAACAACTAAATCCCAAACCAAGGAAATCAAGATCGTGGATTGAATTACTATTCTCCATTTTTTGGATGACCTTACTCATATCTGGATATATTGAAAATAGCTCACCTCCTGCTATATACGTCCTTTGAGTCACACCCTCATACTTGAAACCTCCAGTATCAGTATATATACCGACATACAGGTTTATAGCAATCTCTTGGGTGATAGCTATACCCATAGACTTGAATAGATCATAAAGAAGTTCGGCACATGCTGGATAAGAAGGATCGATCAAGTTGATCTTACCGTCACCCTTATTTGTACGATGATGATCGATATTTATTACCATCATATTTTCTGGCAATTTGTCTATGTATGGCTCTCTTGACACTCCACGCAAATCGGCATCCTGAATTATCATGAGATCATACTCACTAGGATCAATCTCCCAATATGATTTCATCAAAATACTATCTGCCCCTGGGAAATGCTCAAAGGCCTTTGGAAATTGGGAATCGCCTTTGATGATAGTGGCCTTGCCCCCCAATTGTTCGATAGCAAATTTCATTGCCAAAGCTGATCCTACCGAATCCGGATCTGGCGATGGATGACAATGTAGCAGAATTGATTTTGCCTTTTTTATTTCTGCCAAAATCTGACCCGCCACCTCTTCTACCATAGTCTTTTTTAATGTATTTGTTATTGGATCCATGGAAAGATTATAACATGTACCTACACAGTGCTAAATAACACATACATATGTCACACATATGCAATCCAATTAACATGACATATGTCTGACATATCTAATCTCGCTTACATACTGTACAATTCCCCCAAAAAATAATATGATTTGACTATGAAAAGAACATATATTAAGGACCTAAAAAACGAGATCGGCAAAGAAGTCAGCATTGCTGGCTGGGTAGATGTAAGGCGCGATCATGGCAAACTCATATTCATCGACCTAAGAGATATGTCCGGCAAGATACAGACCGTCGCTTTGCCAAACAACAAAGACGCTCACGAAGTCGCAAACAAGGTCCGATCTGAATGGGTGGTACGCGCCTCTGGTATAGTCAACAAAAGACCAGAGAAAATGATTTCAAAAAACAAAGAAACTGGAGAAATAGAACAAAACGGCGACATAGAACTCGAACTCAAGCAGATCGAAATACTCAACGAAGCCGATACACCACCTATAGATGTCCGCAGTGATGGTAGAGAGATCGGCGAAGATGCCAGACTCAAGTATCGATTCCTCGACTTACGCAGACCCAGACTCCAAAAGAACATTCGCAACCGACACTCTGTCATGCTTCATGTCCGCAATGCTCTTACCAAAGAAGGCTTCACTGAGATCGAAACTCCATATATGTCTGCGACTACCCCAGAGGGCTCAAGAGATTACGTTGTGCCTTCAAGATTAGAAAATGGCAAATTTTATTCTCTACCCCAAAGTCCTCAGCAATACAAACAACTCCTCATGACTGCTGGTTTCGAGAAGTATTTCCAGTTTGCAAGATGCTTCCGTGATGAAGATACGCGTGGTGACAGACAACCAGAATTCACCCAGATGGACTTGGAGATGAGCTATGTAGAGATGAAAGACGTCATGGCTCTCAACGAAAAGATCATGATCGAAACCATCAAGGCCAATTACCCAGAAAAAGTCATTCAGGAGATTCCATTTCCAATTATGACTTACAAAGAAGTCATGGATAAATACGGCGTAGACAAGCCAGACATCCGCAAAGACAAAAATGACAAAAATCTCCTAGCTTTTCTTTGGGTGATCGACTGGCCATTTTTCGAAAAAGATGAAGAAGGGAATTGGACTTTCACTCACAATCCTTTTTCTGCACCTCAACCTCAGCACATGAGCGATCTTATGGCAAAGCAAAACATCGAAAATATTCTCACTACCCAGTACGATATGGTCATGAATGGAAACGAAGTCGCAGGAGGAAGTATCCGCAATCACAGACCAGAAGCGCTCAAAAAAGTTTTTGAAATCATGGGTTACGAAGATGAGAGAATAGAAAAGAACTTCGGACACATGCTCCGCGCCCTCGGTAGCGGTACGCCACCTCATGGCGGGATCGCTTGGGGTTTCGATAGACTTATGATGCTACTAGAAAATGAGCCAGACATTCGCGAAGTTATCGCTTTTGCCAAGACTGGAGAAGGCAAAGATTTGATGATGGGTGCACCGAGCGAGATAAGTGAAAAGCAGATGCGTGAACTTGGTATAGAACTTCGCAAAAAGAAAAAATAAATTACCTAGAGAATTTTTAGATTAAAATTTCAAAAAAAGAAAGGCCACTGGAAGTGGCCGTTCTTTGTGATGGACCCGCACTATGCGATATCCGAAAAGAACA
>CAZPKQ010000011.1:0-14633 GCA_964587205.1 uncultured Candidatus Saccharibacteria bacterium
ATATCAACGAATAGCACGTCGACTATTTGTACTACAATTCAATACCCAACTATTACAAAAAATCTCAATATTGGCTCGAGTGGTTCTGATGTGATACTTCTTCAAAAAATTCTTATACAGGATAAGTTATACCTATCGACTACTACTGGAGTATATGATCAATCAACCTCCAATGCGGTGTCGAAGTTCCAAATAGCAAAAAGTATTGTCTTCAGCGGTACACCATTTACGACTGGTTTTGGAGCAGTCGGTCCAAGGACTAGAGCGATTATCAACGAACTAATATCTCAAGGCAAATATCCAAGTCTAGGCCAATGTCTGATCAGCACCCAAAAGAAATTACAATTATCATACACCTTCAGAAACACATTGAAACTTGGTTCTGTAGGGGAAGATGTCCGTCAGTTACAAGTATTCCTAAATCAATCTGGATTTACTGTATCAATTACTGGTAGCGGTTCAACAGGAAAGGAAACGACTTATTTTGGTCCAGGTACCCAAAAAGCTTTGATCAAATTCCAAAACTTTTATGCAAAAGAGATCCTTATACCAAATGGTCTAAGTCAAGGCACCGGATTCTTCGGTCTTGCGACAATAAAAAAGGTCAATAGTTTACTCGGACATTGATCATTTTGGACTTACTACTTTTTGTGCTATTTTAATTCCATGGAGAGATGGCTGAGTGGTTGAAGGCACCGCTCTCGAAAAGCGGCAGACTCGAAAGGGTCTCGGGAGTTCAAATCTCCCTCTCTCCGCAACTATTTTACATAATTGATATATTATGTTATCGTATTGTTAGATGAAAGCCATTCGATTTACCCTGATCTTCTCTGCGCTGACCGTTATCATTCTGTTACTTTTCCGGTTCGTCGTTGAGCTTGCCCAAGAGGGAAGCCTCCGAACGGTCACCCTGAAGGATGAGATCAGACTCAGGTTGGCAAATCCCCATGGGATCATGGATGATAGGACTACTTCTGTCTATCCAACTGGCATGGACTTCACCCTTCACAAGGGGGCAAGATTGGTGATCGAATACGAGATCGGAACCAATATCATGCTATCCTATTTCGGCAAGGGTCCCGGGGCTTCAGCACCCTATGGATCCCAATTCCTGGTTGGCAGAAGAACGCTTGAGTCGATCTCAAGCACCAACTAAGTAATGACCAACAGCATGTCAATTCTAACCGCAGAACCCTGCGGTTCTGCTTTTTATCATAATCATGGTAAAATGTAGCAATGTACCTTCTATTCATCGGCATTGCAGTCGGACTTGCCATCAGTGTACCAATGGGTTCTGTAGGAGTGTCAGTAGTCCATCGAGTATTGGCAAACAATAAGACAAAAGCATTATTTGTATCTATGGGTTCATGTGTTGCGGATACCATATTCGGTATTATAGCCATTTACGGTTTGAGTACTATTACAAACTTCATACACCTTCACAAAAACGGTTTACATGTCGTAGGAGGCATATGCCTTGCATATATATCGATCAGCGTCTATTTTTCCAAACCTAGAAGCTTAAGGGAAGACAACCATATTTATTCCTTAGGCAAAGATTTCATCACTGGTTTTATTCTCACAATTACAAACCCACTCACAGCTATAGCAATTCTAGCCCTATTTGCTTGGTTTGGTATCAACGGTTCTACAATATCCTTGATAAACGCATTTATATTGACTTTGGGACTTGTAGCCGGCCTTATTCTTTGGTGGCTTACTCTTATTGAGATTACAGGTCATTTCAAGAAAAAATTCAAATTCGCTTCTCTGATTATCGTAAACAAAATTTTTGGAATTATACTGTTTATCTTAGCTTTTCTTGTCCTCGCCAAAGTTATATAGCTAGAAGCCAGGGAAATAATCAGTTTTGATTCTATTTTCTTTTACCCCAATTTCCAAAAGCATTTTTTTGCTTGCTTCGACTAGAGAATGAGGCCCTGAAATATAAAAAATCCTCTCATTGTAATCAGGTACCTCAGTGAGTATGAGGCCAGCATCAATAAAACCTTTGTATCCTGTCCAGTCTTCTGGTACATGATCGAGATCAGTCAAAGTGCTTACTGCCTTTAGACCAAATGTTACACTTGCTCTATGAAATAGATTTGTATAAGCCAATTCTTCAATCCTTTTTGCACAATAGACCAAGATCACATCTCTTTCTTCACCCTTGTCGGCGATATAAGCTATCATACTTCTAAATGGCGTAACTCCGATACCTCCTGCGATAAAGCAAAGCTTCTCTTTTTTGTTTTTTGGTAATATAAAATCGCCCGCTATCTGGCCAGCGTATATGTCTTGACCGATTTCCATTTCTGCCAAAGCTTTTTTGAATGAACTTGACCGATTTTTGTCAAATTTGATACCTATAGCGATTTCATCTTCTGTAGGGGATGAAGAGATAGTGAAATATCTTCGATTGCCTCTACTGTCGACTCGATCGTGTCTCAAGGTAAACTCCATATACTGTCCAGGTTCATATTTGATCTTTTTGTCACTTGAAAAGACAAATTCGCCAGTATCGCGGGCGATTTTGCTATTTCTCTCCAAAGTCAAAATATATCTCTTCTTATCACTCATAATCCAAGAAAATACATTACCTATACATAAAGCCAATTCTGGAGTCGAATATATATTGTACAAATGCATAAATGGTGGATATATCATACCTGTGATGAAGCCATATATAACTCGCTTTTTCATGCTTGGAGGCATAGTGATCGGTTCGGTCAGCATGAATGTAGCAAAAAAGACATAAGGCGAATCTAGAAATACTTGTTTCAAAAATGATAATGCGTCGACTTTACCGATAGAACCGACATACATCATCAAAATTGAAAAAATAAAGAAAGAAAAAATAACGTCATAACGTCGGACTTTCCTTACAATCATAAAACCCAAAATAAGCACGAGAGGGAAAAGCAGGGTAGTACCGACCCACCATGATGCCGAACTGTGTATTGTAAGTGCTGTAAGAGCAACAGAAAAAGCTACTGGGTTCCAAAGATGCTTACCTCTTATAGAAAATATGTATTTGACCGCTACCGACCAGATACTCGCCCAAAATAAGATAGGAAGTACTGACACATATTCTCCGACATGTGGCGGACTCACTATAAGAGCCAAGATCAAAGATGTTATAAGTGTCGATTCATAATTTGTATCTATAGCAAAAACTTTTGAAAACACATAGTGTGTAATGTATGATAGGCAAACTATGATGGTAGTGGAATATATAAGCGCATAAGGCTGAAAACTTAGAAGTCCAAATATACTCAGACCAAAAGCGTACAAAAGCAAAATAACAAGGCTATAAAGGACCACGCGATACATTGTTATTTTGTTTAAGAAATTATCAATTTTATTCATTTATATATTGTTCGAAACCGCTTGTCATCGTCGCTATACCTTTATTATCTATTATATAACCAAATAAATCTTTTTGCCTCTCAATGAATTCGATACCGCGATAACCTATAGCAAAGGCAGGGGTTGCATATCTATCCGCCTCAAAGACATTTGGGCCGATAATAGTAAAACTTACTATTTCATTTTGACTTTGTTCTAATGGATTGTATATATGATTTCCTCTTTCGTAATTTCCTGATGTAGCTACCCCGCAGTCCGTAAGATAAAGTGTTTTTATACTAGTTTTCTGATCAAAAGGATTGACGATCCCGACCTTCCACTTTTTATTTTGCTCATTTAGGCCCGAGACTTCTATATCACCACCAGCATTTATATAGAAATTAGTATAGCCAAATTTCTTTATTATTTTGCCAGCATTATGAATTGCCCAACCTTTGACTATACCAGACGGATCAATTTTACCATTTCTATTTATATCGAAATATCCATAAGTCTCTTCTTTTGTAATTTGAGCTAGACGAAGGATTTCTTTCATATCAGATGAGAAACCGTCCGTCATAATTTCTCCTCTATTTATTTTAGAAATTTCACTATCAGGTTTGTATACACTAAATTTTTGATCAATATATTCAAAATATTCAAAAACATTTTCTATCGTACTAGCAATTTTTTGATCATTTCCTACTATTTCTACAATAATAGGCATACCCATCATAATTTTGTTAATTTTCATTATTGAGCTTGAGCAAGAGCATGAAGTAGGGAATTCCTAAAACCTTTACTTGTCTGCGTAGCACCAGTGACTGTATCGACATTTGAATCCTGAATTTTGATCGCTTCAGATTTGAGTATTGGCATGGCTCTAGTGTTTATTTTTATGGAATTGTCTCGATCGTTTGGATATTGCAAGAATGTTATATCCTCGAGATTTCCATTTACGATAACAGCTTTGATCTGAACATTTCCATAATAAACATCTTCAATTGTGCCCAAATAATTCCCATCTTTGTATTTGCCCTTGGTCGTAATGATTTGCCTTTGAATATCGACATTTGAATCATTTTTCAAACCAAGCAAGGTCAGCAAATAATTTGCTAATTTTGCATTTCGCCAATTTACTATAAAGACATACAAAGCAAAAACAAATATTAAAGTAAGTGAAAGAAATTTCTTTGTCACAAATTTTGATTGAAAATTCATTACTTTTTTAGGAGAAATTCATAAAAATTTAATAACCACCTGATAGACTCCTTGATTATAAGTATAAAACAAAAAAGTTATGAAAAAAAGCGTAAATAGAATCAAAAATAAGTCTAAAAATGGATTCACCTTGATCGAAGTTCTTATTGTTATCGGTATTATTGCTATATTAGCTACGATTGTCCTTGTGGCGGTCAATCCGACCCGCCAATTCAAGCTCGCTCGTGATTCCCAGAGAACAAGCAATGTAAACGCCTTACTAAATGCTATTCACCAAAACATTACCGAACATAAAGGTGATTTTATTTGCAATGGCTCCAAAAAAGACATTCCGATAGCACCAAGAGTGGTCCGATCTGCTAGCACCTCTCCAGAAAATGAGGGTGATATAGCAAGTTGTCTAGTACCAGATTACATTTCATCATTACCGTTTGATCCGTCTGCTTCGGGCGCTCACTATGAGGACAATTCTGATTACAATACCGGCTATATCATATATCGCGATTCCAATAACCGCATTACTGCAAGCTCAACTGGCGAGCTTACTCCATCTATTTCGGTTACGAGATAGGGTGAATATTTTGTACTGATATTATAGTTATCATTTACTAGTCATTACTGCGTTTGTTCTTCAATTTTTCGTCACAGTGTCATTCCTGTGACGGAATGTTATGTCTGCTTCTGTATGTCATTATTACCCCTGTCCGTCTTTCCTGAAATGAATCGTTATTCCTGAGTCTGTCCGTCATTCCCGCCTCTGTATGTCATTCCAGCGTGTGTATGTCATTCCCGCGAAGGCGGGAATCCAGAATAAAACATTATGCGTTCATATTACACCTATATACTTTCGAATAAAAGAAACGGCACTCTGTACATTGGTGTAACAAACAATATACACAGAAGAGTACTTGAGCATAGAAATAAAATTAATGATGGATTTACGAAAAGATATAACATTCACAGACTTGTATACTTCGAGCAGACCGATAACATCTTTTCAGCGATCAAGAGAGAAAAACAATTAAAAAAGTGGAATCGCAAATGGAAATTAAGACTAATCGAATCATTAAACCCTGAGTGGGATGACTTATACGAAAAGATTAATCCTGGATTCCCGCCTTCGCGGGAATGACATACACTCGCAGAAATCACATACACAGGCCGGAATGACATACACTCGCAGAAATCACATACACAGGCCGGAATGTCATGCAAGTGTAGCAATGACATACACGCGGGAATGACATACGGAGGCCGGAATAGCATGCAAGTGTAGCAATGACACACAAACACTGGAATAACATGCAGAAGCTGAAATGACGCCCAGGTTCAGGATCATCAAACACAATTGATAGTGAAAAAGGACACACAAACCGAATTCAAACACTATTTGAGATCATGAAATGCAGGTCAAGTAAGTAGCACTTGCTAGCAATGTCATTTGGTCATATCATTTAGATATGATCATTAGCAAAAAGCTGATAGTACTTTGGTCAATATGTATATCACTTATTGTTATTGCACTGTACACGCGGATCGAAGACAATCTCGACAAGACAACACAACCGAGAGTCCCCATCGAATACAAAGAGGAAGTGGTAAGTGATGAATTTTATCAAAATGAACAGGCGTCAAGTACAGATCAAGATTCATCATCGAAAACTCCAGAAATAAAAAAATCACCGATTTCTGCAAAAGCATTCTTAGTCGGCAATGTTGAGACTGGTGAAATATATATGTATAGAAATATGAATGCGGTCCTGCCTGTAGCTTCAATGTCAAAACTGATTACTGCCGTTGCAAGTATAGACCAATATTCACTTTCTGGTACAACTACGATTTCAGAGGCAAATCTTGATAGACCAGATTCCGTCAAATATACTTCTGGCGAGATCTTTACCGTAGAAGAAGCTCTTCAGCCATTACTCATAAGTTCGTCAAATATAATGGCTGAAGCACTCGCTTCTACATCAAATAGAGCAAAGTTCATGGAGCTTATGTCGAGTTATGCATGGGAGATCGGCATGCCAGCTACTTATTTTGCCGACCCAAGTGGTATAAGTCCGCTCAACATCTCATCTGCAAGCGATTTCTTTGCATTGGCAAAATATCTCTACAAGTTGAGACCAGATATTCTCAAAATTACAAAAATGGACAAAGTTATTATGTCGACTACCACCGAGCATGGTTACCATGAGATCGTAAGTACCCATCCGTTTATTTATTATCCAAGCTATCTAGGTGGTAAGACGGGTAGGACTCCTCAGGCCAAGGATACAATGCTATCTATTTTGAAGATCAAAGATCAACCGATAGCAATAATTGTCCTAGGATCTGACAATCGTAAAGCGGATAGTGATTATCTGATCAAAGAGACCGAGAAATTGCTTTCCCAGATCTAGCATTATTGAGCATCAAGAAATGATCTGATGAAACCGGCAGTCTCTTCTGGACCTTTGACTGGTACACAGTCAGTGCCTGTAGTCCTTGCAGGATAATCATTGCCACCATAAAACAATGCATCACCCACAAAGACTATTTCTGATATAGGAATTTTCAGCAATTGGGATAATTTCATTATTCCATAAGCTTTATTGACTCCTTTTCTGGTTATATCAACTGATGTAGCACCACCGACTCTTATATCAAATTCAGGAATCTTCTTTCTGATAAATTCTGCTATTGCTTCACGCTTCTTGCGATCGGTATCCCAAGCGTATTTGGCTTCTACTGGCGCTTTTTGACCGAGAGCCGAAAAGGTGATCTGCGAACCACGATCTTCAATTATCTCACCATACACCGTGTCTGGCTTTGTATATACAGGACTATGCATCACTTGATCAAGAACATTCATTATTCTGGCTTTCTCTTTTTCATTTAGATCTTCTGCATATTCCAAATGCCAACCCCCGCGCCAGATATACATCCTCGTACCAGATGTAGGCAACAAAAACAGATTGCCATAATTTTCTTGGCTAGCAGGCAGTTTATTTACAAATTGAGTAAGAAATTGCGGATAACCACCACCAGAAATAATGCCGACTTTGGCTACATTTAGAAGTTTACAAATCAGATCAGACATCTCTCCATCGATAGGAGATTTGCTCTTGGTCAAAGTACCATCAAGATCAAATATAACCAACTTTTTGCCCTTCAATGTCATTTTTATATTTCTAGCATTTTTAATATTGTAGCAATCTTGACCCTAGCCACACCGACTACATAATCCGCTGCACCATAATACATGTATATCTCTTGCTTTTTGACACATAGACCGCAAGGGAACACAACATTTGCCACTATGCCTTTGTGTTCGTATTCTTCTTCTGGCTCAAACAGTGGTATAGCTGTTCGTGCTTTGACGATGGTAGGGTCTTCCAAATCCAGCAAAACTGCTCCGACTCTATAGGTAGTACTCCAAGAGACTCCATGATAGAGAAGTAGCCAGCCATCTTTGGTCTTGATCGGTGGAGTAGAAATACCGACCTTACCACCATCCCACATTCCTCTTCTTGGAGAGATTATCTCGACGCACTGAGTGATTTTCTCTTTATTGAAATCCAAAGTCGAGACAAAATCTACACAAACACTTTCGTGTACTCTATGGAAAACCATATAACTTCCACGAACCTTTTCTGGCAGTATAGTCGAGTCCTTATTTGCAATTGAAGGTGGCGTGATAGGAACAGGATTACTCCAAGCCGACCAATTTCTTCTCAAAAAATCTTTTGTTGAGATAGAACTAACAACAACTCGAGGCGTACTTCCATCGAAACCCGTATAAGTCATATACAATGTCTTGTCTATCTCTACTATGCGCGGATCTTCACAACCATTCTTCTCGAAATCTGCCCGCGGGAAATATATCGGTTTATCAAGTCTTTCGTCTATAGAGAGACCATCATTTGATACTGCATATCCCAAGGTAGAAATATTATCGACGCCTACTGCTCGGTATATAATATGAGTCTTACCATCAAGCTCGATAGAGGCAGGATTTAGGGTGCCTTTTTCCTCCCAAAGATAGCCTGGGCGTGGGCTGATTATTGGATTGCCCGGATATCTTTTGACATGTTCTTTCTTTTCGTTTGTGATACTTACGATCAAATTTGTAAGGGGAATTGTAGCCATTGCAGTATGAGTATCTGCGGCACCATAATAGACTTCGAAATGATCTCCATTGATGAGAGCACCTGATGGGAAGACGATATGTGCTACCTGACCAACCTCCTCGTAGTATGCTTCTGGAGCCATAAATGGACCTTTTGTCCTACCGATAATATTTCTAGGGTTCTTTTCATCCAACAAAAGTACTTCCACACCAAAAACCTGATCCGATCTACCGTATCTTTGGATATGAGAATATAAGAACAACCAACCTTCTTTGGTCTTGACTGGTGGAGCACCAAGCTCAATCTGATCATCATTCAATCTTCGTATGTGTAATTTATGAGAATCCAAAGTTGAATACCATTTATTCCAAAAATCTACTGACCACATATCTTCTGGCTTATCGAACTCTACATAACAAATATCAGAAGGTTTGCGATCGGTGTTTACTGTAAGGAGAGCTGCCATTTTGCCATTGATCTTTTCGGGGAATAGAGCCATAGCCTTTGCATTGAATGGTGTTACGAGATGCTTCTCCTCGATCGTCACCATATCACTTGATATAGCTACTGCAACTCTAATATTGTCCGCATTGAATGGATAGCCACCCAAAGCAGTATAAAAAATGTAATACTTGTCTCCAAATTTTGTCACACGTGGATCTTCACAACCATAATAATCAAACTCTCTATCTGGTGCTATCAGAATTTTTCTATTTTCGAAATGATATCCGTCAGCAGACTCGGCACGACCAATAACTGATGTCTGCAAATGTGGATCTCGAAGTAGATCTGGCTCGGACATTCCTCGATATACCATGACTTTCTTTTTGCCCACCATTATAGGACAACCATTGAAGGCGGCCGCAGCTTCCCATGGATGCTCTCTTACTGGTGACAAAAGTGGATTATGATCTGATCTTGTTAATGTAAACATAAATTAATGAACTTTACCGTATCTAATCAACCAATTTAGCAGACTATCTAGTGGTGTCTCTGCCAAACATACATGCTTATCACCTCCACCATAATAAACTGCCAAATTTTCTCCAATAATTACCGCACCTGAAGCATAGACCACACCCGGTTTACCATCATTCTCATAATGAGCATCCGGTTCGAGTATAGGTTGTGGTGAACGATACAAAATCTTTGAAGGATTATTTTTATCCAAAATCATGGCACCAATCTTGTATTTGTCTGGCTCGCGCATATCTTGAGCATGATATAGCAAAAGCCAACCATACTTGGTCAGTATAGGAGGAGGACCAGCACCTCTCATGCGATTGTCCCAATATTCTTTGCGACCTGGTTGAGGTCCGTGCAAACGCTTACTATTTATGTGTTTAGACAGACCATTTAGGCTTTCGACATATTCGATCTGAATATCCGGTACAATACTATGTAATATAGCAAATTTACCATTGATCTTTTCGGGGAAAATAACCCAATTTTTGGATGTCTGTCCAGGTGGGGAAATAAGAAAAGGTCGTCGCCAATTCCACTTACTTTTTTTGAGATCGCTGAGTAAAATAGAAGTAAGGGCAATACGTACAGAATTCCAACCTTCAAATGCAACATAAGTCATATAGACTCTTCCATCTATAAGTACAGCTCTAGGATCTTCTGATCCACCCCAACCACCACCAGAAACATAGAAATCAGGACAATATCTTGCTGGTCCCCAAGCTTTATTGGCATCAGCCAATCCCAAACCTGGCAAAGGTTCGAAGACTGGATACTGAGAGCGATTGTCGAAATTGTAGCCATTTGGACTTGAAGCATGACCAATACGAGAAATGCCATCCGATCCGATCGCTCTATACAAAAGATGAACACTGCCTTCATCGTCTTTTATTGCAGCCGGGTTGAATGTACCTCCATGCTCCCATATCCTGATCCTTTGGGGCGAAAGTAGGGGATTGTACTCATGTCTATCGAGTCGGAAATGGGGACGATCTCTCAAGACTCTTTTTTTGAAACTATAGAGATATAGGATAAGAGCCAGTACGACGACAATTAGGGCAAGACTGGCTATCAAAATAATAATCTCCATAATTTACTTAGGCGCGACCATATTTATCCTCTAATCGAACAATGTCTTTTTCGTCGAAATCACCATATGCAAGCTCGAGTAAAACGAGCTTTTCTGTGCCCCCTTGAATCCGGTGTTTGACTTCTCTCGGTACAAAGCAATCGTCACCAGTCTTCACCCTGATCTCTTTGCCATCGACTATAGCGTAACCGTTACCAGATAAAATATGCCAAAATTCATCTCTATTGTGATGATATTGTAGACTGCAAGACTCTCCGGGATTTACGGAAATAATTTTTACCATTGCGGGCTTTTCCTTGGTAAGCCACAACTCTTCTCCCCATGGTCTTTTATCGAAATATGGTTTAGGAGCTTCGATATTCATTTGTATTGTAATTATACTATTAAAGATGAAGCCTAAATAGAAAAAATGTGTATAACTTAGGCCATTTTGCTCTTTTCTATGTTTATGCAATAATAGCTACACTATGAATTTAGAGAATAAGAAAGTAATTTACATATTATTCGGAGTTCCAGTCATTATTTTGTCACTTTTCATCGGTATATTTATCGGTCAAAAGCAAAGTGCTCCCGCAAACAATTCAAAAGATCTAGAAGTTATAGCCAACTCAGATGAGTTCAAAGCATTCTGGAAAGTTTGGAGGACACTAGACGAAAAATACATTAAGGCCGCTAGTACTACCAATGACAAGAAGATTTATGGAGCAATCCAAGGTCTTACTGCCTCATACGGAGACCCATATACAGTCTTCTTCCCGCCAGCAGAATCCAAACTCTTCAAAGAAGACATCGCTGGTGACTTCGGTGGTGTAGGTATGGAGATCGGTATCAAAGACAAGCAGTTGCAAGTCGTCACCCCGATCAAAGATAGCCCAGCAGAAAGAGCAGGGGTCAAGACTGGAGATCTTATCATATCCATAAACAGCACTTCGACTGCGGGTATGAGTACCGATGAGGCAGTCAAGCTCATCCGTGGTCCAAAAGGCACCGAAGTCAAGATTACCTTTATTCCAGTCGGTACAAACAAACCATTGGTAAGGACCATCACAAGAGATACGATCAAAGTTCCGACTATCGATGTGGTCAATAAAGACGGTGGTATTACTGTTATTTCTCTATATAGTTTTACCGCCCAATCGGCAGAGCTATTCCGCAACGCATTACGCCAATTTGTATTATCGGGCAATCATAAGCTCATACTCGATCTTAGACGCAATCCTGGGGGTTATCTAGAGTCTGCTTGGGATATCGCTTCATGGTTTCTTCCAGCAGGTAAAGTCATCGTAACCGAAGATTTCGGCAAAAACAGCAACCCAAATATCTTCAAAAGTAAAGGCTATGATATCTTCAATAATAATTTAAAAATGCTAATATTGGTCGATGGGGGGTCGGCCTCCGCTTCCGAAATCCTTGCAGGAGCCCTCAAAGAGCAAGGCGTAGCAAAATTAGTAGGTACAAAGACATTCGGTAAAGGTTCCGTCCAAGAATTAGTAAATATTACAGACAATACTTCTCTCAAGGTGACGATAGCTAGCTGGCTTACACCAAATGGCCACAACCTATCCCACGATGGACTAGAGCCTGATTACAATGTCCCAGTCACAGACAAAGACATTGCTTCAAAGCGAGATCCTCAAATGGAAAAGGCCATCGAATTATTAAAAGCACAACCATAAAAACATGAAAGTCATTTTGCTCAAAGATGTAACAAATATCGGTAAGAAATATGATATCAAGGATATTAGTAGTGGCCATGCCCAAAACTTCCTCATCCCAAATGGTCTAGCGATTATCGCTACCCCACAAGCGATCAAAAGGGCACAAGTCGAGATTGCCAAGATTGAGGGTGAAAGAAAAGTTATGGAAGATCTGATAGCAAAGAACATCAAAGACTTAGACGAAGCGACTATCCGTATATCAAGCAAAGCAAATGACAAAGGTCATTTGTTCGCCGGTATTCACAAAGATGAATTGGTATCTGAGATCAAGAAGCAGACCGAGTTGGATCTAGCTCCAGAATTTATCGAATTGGAACATCCTATCAAGCAATTGGGTGAATATACCGTTGCGGTCAAGAAGGGCAATCACAATGCAAAGCTAAAGGTTATTGTTGAATAATATTATATCCGTGATGACAAACAAAAAAGAGGACAAACCTCTTTTTTGTTTGGATTTATTATCTTACATGTACGATCTTTTTGCGATCGATGTCGTTGTTGAAACTTGTCTTGCGCTTTGTACCAAAAACAACCTTACCGTCTTTGAGAGCAAAGAGGGTATCATCCTTGGCTATAGCGACATTGTCACCAGGCAAAACTGTAGTACCACGCTGGCGGACTATGATCTGACCAACCTTGATGTTTTGGCCATGATTGATCTTGACCCCCAAATATTGAGGATTTGAATCGCGACCGTTTTTACTGACACCAGCTGCTTTTTTATGGGCCATAGTATTAAGTTAAAATTTAAAAATGAAAAATTAAAAGTTAGAAACGTATCTAACAGTTTTGATAGCTTAACATAGCCATATATATTATGCAAATCGATAATATGGCTATAAATATAGGTATTTTCAATGTATTATATGGCCTTGTTGAGCCATTTTATAGCATGTTGGGTATTGACAACGGTACTTCAAAATGCTAATATATACATGTAAGTGAGCCAAATAATCATCATGATTATGAAGCTCATTTTTTAAATTATGACTGAAATAACAACGAGTGTTTTGTTTCTTGTAGCATCAATGTACGGTTCAGGTCAGACAAATATTGCTCAAATTACTACAGATACTACTGAGCAGGCTACAATCGAGAAACTTGAAGATACCGAGGTCTTTACAACTAGAGATCCTGCTGTTATGGAGAAATACCTAAGACAAGTCTATGCTGGCGATCCGGTCCTTATCGATATCGCTCGCTGTGAATCGAACTTTAGACAGTTCGACAAAAACGGCCAAGTAGTCAGAGGTAAGATAGATAGAAACGATATCGGTGTCATGCAAATCAATGAAAGATACCATGTCGATACAGCAAAGAAGCTTGGTCTTGATATTCACTCTACTCCTGGAAATATCGCTTATGCCAAGTATCTATATGACAAGGAAGGTACAAAACCTTGGTCAGCCTCACAGAAATGTTGGTCAGTAGGTAATGCTCTAGCAAAGAAATAATTATAAAATCTATAAACATAAAACCCTCAGCGATGGGGGTTTTATGTTTGCTCCGTATTTCACTTGTGCTAAAGTTAGTTCAGATGAATACAATAAACACTTTTCCGTGGGAAACCATGCACCCTGGGCAGGTTATTGGCAATGATGTTTTCCTGCCACCAGGCGAGATCACCGTCGCTATCCTAATCGGCGAGGGTAGCAATCCATGTCCTAGGAGCGAGACATCTGACGCTGATACTCCACGCATTCTGCGCGATGTGGTCCTCAAACTCAAAAAGCAATGCGGAGATTGTAACCGGAATCATTATTGTTCGCGATTGATCGGTGATACCGGAACTATCATTTTTGAGGACTGGGACGAGGATAAGCAAACACTCAGCCTACGTCTTGTATACAACCGAAAGTGAGGACGGAGCAGTAGGTAGACAGAGCAGAAGTCTGACTTCTGCTCTTATCATTTTACAATCATATGGTAGGATAAAAGAGGAGGTTTGTTCTGTATGAGTAACACGAGCCAACTGCCAACCAAAACAATCCAGCAACTTCTTCTTGATATCCCAAGTGGTTCTATCATTAAACTTAAAATTGATGGTGTGGCAATGACAATCCGTATTGCCGCAGTACTAATCAACCACGAAAACGGACGAGTCCGAATCCAACCTTCTGTGAGGCTGATCTGTACCCCATAAAGTGGACACAGGGGTTCAGAAATCTACAGTTTTCTTTT
>CAZPKQ010000012.1:0-14536 GCA_964587205.1 uncultured Candidatus Saccharibacteria bacterium
GCGACCCAAATAATATTTTGTGGTATAATATAAACATGACTACTTTGCAAATCATTTCCTTAATCGGAGCAATATTGTTTGCTACTTACACTCTTGTGAGTGTAAAAAGAGGTACTGTATTCAATTTTCCTTCAGTTGATAGTACATTACCAAAACTTCGTATAAATAGATCAGAGAATCCCGTTTATTTTTGGCTGACCATAATCTCGAATACGCTGATAGTTCTTTTCTTGATATCCATTGCCGCAGGTTTTCTGTTTTAAATCTAAAAGGTTATTATTTTACGTATCAGGAATATATATCGTAGGATCATCTAATTTCTTAAATATAGTTCTAACATCCTTCATACTGGCACCAAAATTTTTTCTAAAAGACAAACACCTTTTTAGTCTGAGTACCTTTATGCTATATTCAATACAGACCAAACGTATCAAAAGAAGCAGAAATGAAAAAGAAAATACGACCAGTACTCGGTCTTGATTTCGGCAATACTATTGCCAAGAACTATGAACCGATGCCTGACTCATTGCGAGTCGTTCGTCGACTCGCAGATCAGGTCTTCGATGGCAGAGTCTTTGTCGTTTCGAAGGTGAATCGGGAGTAAGAGCGAAAAGTTCGCAAGGCTCTCGATGATCACAACATTCTCGAGGCAATCGGAATCACACTGGATAGGGTGATCTTTTGTGCCAATCGAGCCGACAAGGCTCCGATTTGCCAAGAACGGGGCATTACTCACATGATCGACGATCGGCCTGAGGTTATGGTGGGCATGCCTGTGACGGTGCGTACCTTGGTACTCATGGCTCCAGATTTCGACGATCTGGCGCGGTTTGCACCGCAACTTCGGCCGGTGACTATCGTTCGAAACTGGCTCGATATCGAGGAATATTTCTTCGAACAAGTTTAGTTTTCATTGACTGACTTCATTTCCACGAGCGCGTAGAGATGCGCACTTTCTTATTCCACAGTTTTTCTTGTGTGCTTGTATAGAGTGCGGGATAATGTGTATTAAGCCAAATTGCCCTTATGCTATCAAATAGATATTCATTTCGATTCATAAAGAGTGAACCGAAAATTTCGGTGTCAAAATCTACATCACAAGAAGGCAATTTTGTATCGCAGGAAGACAATAAGATCGGTGATGATGGTAAGAGAATATTTCTGAAGGCCCTCGGTATCGCAGGTGCTGGTCTTATAGCATCACAATTATTGCCAAAGAAAACTGAGGCTTTGGTAATGGGAAGTACACCAGCTTCAAATGTGGTTGGTGTCAAAAATTCTAGTAATTCTAGGATAAATCCAGCGACTGAAGATACTTTATCTGCTCTAAGAACTGGTCTTAGTGTAAATAAATTGACAATTAATCTAAGTTCTTCTGGAAATGTGCGAACACCGAGTTCTGGTAAGAAAATTAGAGTCTATGCTTCAAGATTTTCATTAACTGCAGATGCGACCTCAGTTTCATTTAGATTTACTTCTGGGGGTACAGATCATGAAAAGTACATTTCTCCCAAATCTGGCGGTTTGTATGGTGCAAACAATCATCCAAATTATATAGAGGGTGGGGTAGATGAGGTCTTGTATTGTGTCATTAGTGGTACGACGACGGTCCAAATTAATATAGATTATTTAGAGGTATAATTAATAAATCAAATGGCAAAAAGAGTAATAGAACATATTTTTTCTGGATATTCATATGTACCTTATACTGCATATGATTCAACTAAGACTGTTCTTGGTGATTTGATCAAGCAATACAATGGAGCAACTTCTGCAGATGATTATGCCGGACCGGTCAAGGTAGCAGTAGCAAGACCAAACGAAACGTCGACTGCGGTTCCGGGGGTATTTCCACATGTCGTAAGGTGGTCAAGTAAAAACGGTTTTTATACTACCGGTACCGTGGCAGTATCCGGTACTTCAGTTACTGGCACTGGCAGCTCTTGGCTTTCTAGTGGTGTACCAGTAAATGCCAGAATCGGATTTGGATCGACTGATCCAAATTCAATCTCGACTTGGTATACAATTACAGCTATTGGATCTGATACTACTATTACATTACAAAGTACAGCCGGTACAATCAATTCTGGTACATCTTATGTTATAGACAAAACCATGAATATTGATTGGGTATTTTTGGCAGATAACGCTGCTACAGCCGCCACTAGAAGAACATCCCTTTTTACTTTCAATAGAGATACATCAGTTTTTTCTTGGGTAGGTTTTGTTACTCATACATATCCTACAGCTACAAACCAGACTATTAGGGGATTGAGGGCTGTATACAAGACCTATACTACAGGTACGGTAGCTGTATCTGGAGCTACTGTTACTGGCACAAACACTACATGGTCTGCTGATAGGATATTTATTGGATGTAGGATAGGATTTGGTTCTACAGATCCGACACAAATATCTACTTGGTACTATATAAACGCTGTTACAAATGATACTTCTATAACCATTCAAAATAACGTAACTGCTTCTGGTACTGGTGGAGTTGCGTCCAGTCTTTCGATAAATTCAGGAACGGCTTATGTTATTGAAGAATTGATTATTTTGCATGCAATTACAAATGCTACAACTACAAACGGGGGACTTTATATGACAAATGCTTTGAGTCGAGGAGATTTTGTACCTGGAGGTACCACTATTGTGGCGGCAATTTCTACCGATAAGGTCAAAGCCGTATATTGGCTAGCTGATGCCGCTACAGTTACAAATATAACAGCTTGTGGACTGGCTCTAGATGATTTTGATAGTAGGACACAACAATACTGTTATATCATAGACGGTACGACAAACCCAAAAGTCTTCAAGTATAATTTTCGAGCTTCTTTGGGTACAATTGCTTCAGGTAAGACAACGGCGGTATTTTCTTATGCAACAGGATCTCAGACTCTTACAGGTACGATCTCTCAAGTCAACAATGGTAGGATCGGTACTCTGACACATGGGGCTGGAGCCAATGTCAAAAGTTTATATTTCGCAGCGACGACTCGTATACACAGAGCTCCGGTGGCAAGTATCCTAAACGGATCCACTTCTTGGGTTTCGGACAGTATGGTCGAAGTGCCTACGGGGGGTACTGGTACATTTACTGCTACTGGTGCAATGGCTACAGCTGAAATTGCTGATCAAATTGATCGATTGATAATTACAAGTACAGGTGCTGCTGGAGTAAGATCATACGTTACTAAGTATAATACAAATTCAGATCCTTTTGATCATATTTTTGCAATAGATTCCAAACAGCAAGATCAGTCCACTGCAGATTCAAATTCTATACCACATCTAAATATCCAAGCCGCACAACTTTCTGTTTGGTCTGAAGCTGGTTTAACTTATTTTGCAAGGGCAGGTACAACTTCTGCCGTTAATCAAGTCTATGCTGTTCCTATTGGCGCAGATTGGTCTTATGCAACCGGCACAGTCAAGCAGAGATTGATCACTCCGGAACTTTCTACTACCAATGCCTCAAAATTTTCAAGATGCTACTATATGCATTCTGATGCTTTGGGTGCTGGAAATATTATTTTGCCCTGCGAGCCGTTGAGAGTTTATTATAGGACTTCAGGAATTACTGATGATAGCGGGTCATGGAGTCTTCTAGAAATGACTGGTGATATGTCATCTATCTCACCAGCAAATTCAATTCAATTTGCAATTGAATTTAGAACTATTGGTACATTCTGTTTGCCTACTAGGGTTTATTCTATAAGTTGTGTATACGAGGACAATACGACCGACAGCCATTATCAACCTTCAGTAGCACAATCAAGCACGTCAAATGCTTATTTTGCTTGGAGATTTTCTACAGCATTCAATGGTACGGTTCCGACATTGAGAATAAGACTTTATGATGCAGTTACAGGTGGTTCATTGCTCGATGACACAACTACTTCTTCAGCTAGCGGTACTTGGCAAAAATCTACTGATGATGGTGTAACCTGGGGTTCGTACGACACGACAGACAAATCAAACAATACTACATATATCAGATATACTCCAAATTCAATTGGTAGCAATATTAAAGTTCGTGCATTATTAACTCAAAACTAACATGATTCATCTCGAAAAAGGTCAATTATTGAAAAGTGATCAGACGATGAGGGTGGCTGTACCTAGCGGTGATTATAATGAAACTGATCTAATCGAATGTTATTCGGTAAATGGTGATCCGGAAAATCCTACCGGCATGTATCAGGCTCAATATATAGCTTTTGGTGGCAGTGTTTATCAACAGTCGGATGAGCTTACAGAAGATCAGGTCTCTGCATTTCTTTCAAACATTCCAGCCGATCAAATAATAAATAATAGAAAGCTTATCGATGGCAAAAAACCTGCTGCAAAGTACGAAGGATCGATAATCAGCAAAAAGGGGATTAAAGGTAGGAGAGTAATGAGAGGAGATAATTCGGTTATAAATTTCAATCAGGATCTAAATAAAAAAATTGAGTTGAATAATCAAAACTCTGAAGCAAGTACAACTCAAGCAAGCACGACCCAAGCTAGTTCTACAGATCCTGTGTCGACTCCTACTCCTAGTGCAACCCCAACTCCTAGTCCAAGTCCTACACCAACTCCATCTCCGAGTCCATCTCCATCCTCAACGCCAGTTCCGACTGTAAGCTCGGAACCTACACCATCTCCAAGTACTTCGACTAGTACCGCCGAAATGTCAAATACGAATTCGACTTCATCACCGCAATTGCCTACAGATTTTGCTCCGGCTACTTCGACCGATCCGATTATCGACAACAATCAAGTTTCAAGTTCTACACCGCCATTGCCTAGTACGATACCGAGTCCAGAGCCAAGTCCGTCGTCTAGTCCAAGTGGTGAGACTTCATCGACTACTGATGCGGTTATATCGATGGCCAAGGTTGGTCTAAAAAGAGCTTTAAGACTATAAAATATGGCACTTACTGATATAAATTTTACTGATGGAGAAGGGCAAGATTTTTTGGTTGAATTATCGACAGGTATTCTTCATGCAATAAGTGATATCTTGGTAGAAAGTCAAGGTTCGCAATTTTTGCTTCTTGAAAGACCACAGACTGGTTCTAGTATATTCATTATGTCAGAATAGTGTAGTACTATTATTTTGTGGAAGAATTAAAGAATTTTATAAATAAATTCACTCCATATTTGGAGGATATTCGTAAGCGGTTATATATTACAGCTTTTTGTTTTATGTCGGCTTTTGCTATTGGTTTTTTTGCTACGAGGATTATTTTGAAGTCTATCTTATCTTTTTTTGAATTAAATGATGTTACGATAGTTACGACATCTCCGTTTCAGTTTGCTGACTTGTCTATAGATATAGGTATTTTCTTGGCATTTTTGATTAGTCTACCAATTCTTATATTAAATATTTATGGTTTTTTGTCTCCCGCTTTTAGCAAAAAGGAAAAAAGATTATTTTTGATTTTGGCTCCGATCTCAATAACTTTATTTGTTTTTGGCTTTGCTTATGGTTTTGCAATCATGTATTACGCTTTGCTTATTTTGGCCGAAATCAATATCAGTGTTGGTATAAAAAATATCTGGGATATAAGCATGTTCTTATCGCAAATTATTATGACCTCATCGTTATTGGGGGCATTATTCCAGTTTCCCTTATTGGTAACTTTCCTAATCAAGACTGGCATATTACCTGTGAGCTATCTGAGGCAAAAAAGGCGTATTTCTTACTTTATTATTATGGTTTTTGTAACTTTACTTCCACCTACTGATGGTCTATCATTAATAGCGATGTCATTGCCACTTGTCTTCCTCTATGAAGTTACAATTTTTGTAAATTCCAAGAGTAAAGATATTTATTCAAATAAAACAAAAAATTATGTTTAGTAGCATAGGAACCAAAGAAATAATTATAATTGCTGTAGTATTTATACTATTGTTTGGTGCAAAGAAAATACCAGAATTATCTAAGAGTTTGGTAGAATCGATAAGACACATAAGGGGAGCTTTCAAGGATGGTGTAAATGACGAAAAAATCGAAAAGAAGAAATAGTATCTTAAATTAAATGCACGTTTGGAAACTTGATAAATCACAAAAGGGTTTGTTTGACCTAAGAATATTTGGGTTATTTATTGTACTGTCAACTATTTTTTCATTTTCAAATGTTGCAAAAGCATCGTACGAAAGATTTTCAGTGGGGGATACAGCCGTTATTGGCGATTTTGTCTATGATGATAATTTTGTCGCTACAACTACGGCAAATTGTACAGTGACGATTTATAATCCAAGTGGAACATTGATAGTCAATGCAGGGGCAATGACTTCAAATGCAAATGGTTGGACCTATTATTCCTATAGTATTTCAAATTCGGCTCCTGAAGGTGTCTGGCCAGCTTTTATGACTTGTGGAAGCGCTCTTGTCGGTGATTTGGTTAGACAAGACAAAACTTTTATAGTCGGTACTACTATTGTTTCATCATCTACTGTTGCCTCAGCTGTATGGAATAGTACTACGAGATCTTTGACGTCTTTTGGTACTTTGGTATCGGATATTTGGTCCAACGGTACCAGAACCCTGACTTCAGGACAGATCACTGCGTCTGATGTTTGGAGTTATTCCGGTAGATCTTTGAATAATGCAAACCTAGATACAGGCTCCCTTGCCACACTTTCTGATATTCAAAATGCCTCATCTTCTCTAAATTCAGCTATTTCAGGTGCACAGTCGGCTATCAATAGCAATACAAATACTCAGATAAGTTCAGCTTCAAGTTCTCTCGGAAGTGCGATATCATCTGCAACTTCTTCTTTGAATAGTGTTATTTCCGCCACGATTAATTCCGCCTCCTCATCTATCGCAAGTTCAATATCATCAGCAACTTCTTCTTTGAACAGCGTATTAGGAAATACAATTAATACAGCATCAACTTCTATAGGCTCTGTTATTAGCTCTGCACAGACAAATATAAATTCAAATACAAATACTCAAGTAAGCACAGCATCTTCATCTCTTGCTAGTGTGTTAGGTGGAAATATAACCACAGCTTCGACAAGTCTAAATTCTGCTATTAGTTCAGCGGTAACCACCATAAATTCAAATACAAATACTCAGATTTCGACAGCTTCATCGAGCCTCGGTAGCACGATCGGAAACGCTTCGAGTTCGTTGGCAAGTATAATAAGTTCATTACCCGCTACAATTTGGGCGTATGCAAATAGAACTCTAACTTCTGCTTCAAACATAGCTAGTGATATCTGGAGTGCGGCAACAAGGTCTTTGACTACAAGCAGTACAGGAGTTTCTATTTGGTCATTGAGCACTTCTGATTTCGATACGGTATCCGCTGGAGGCAATTATCTAGCCACAATTTTTGTCACTCAAGATGGTAAACTTACTGATTCCGCAAATCTACCTACGGTGACTATATATGATCCAAGTAGAAATGTTGTAGTAAATGGAGGAAGTATGACGAGATCTTCTACTGGTACATACACATATTCGTATACCACATCCTCTGGATCTACTGCAGGCAATTGGGAGACGGTATTTGCTGTAGCACCTGATACAGGAGTTAATTTATCTGGTAACGATTATTGGACAATATCTTCAAGTCCAGCTCAGGTAATAATAAACAGTATGGGCAATCTAACTATTCCAAACATAACTTCAAATGTAACTATTACAAATGAGGGTCTGACTGGATATGAATACCAATACGAATGGTGTGTGGTAAGTGATATAAATAATTCATGTGGTGGTGGAGATGATATATATCATGCTACAGCGGCAAAATTTATAAATCCGGGCGAAGATTTCAATACAACTCTTAGTGCAACAGTTCCTAATGCTGGAAATTATTATTTCAAAGTTGTAGCGTACTTCGGCACAGATAGCTCCGTCGCATCAAGGTCATTCTCTGCGATAAATGGCAATAATGGATCTTCGGGAGGGGGTGGTGGTGGAGGAGGTGGCGGATCTTCTGGAGGGGGTAATTCTGCCGGGTCTCCACTTGTGCCAATAGATCCAAATTGTAGTTTGGCTGGAGACTTCAATTGTGATGGTAAAGTCAATTCCGTAGACTTTTCAATCTTACTATTTTACTGGAAAAAGAAAGGTGAAATTTCCAATAAAAAGGTGGATATGAATAAAGATGGCAGAGTCGATTCGATAGATTTTTCAATTTTCCTTTATAATTTAAAAAAGAAATAATATGAAATATACAAAAGTTATAGTGATATTGATTGCACTTGTCGGTATTGGATGCCAAAGAGCTAGTGCGGCGACAGTTTTTGTCGAATCTAGCAGAGATCAGATATCGGTTGGCGATTCAGTTGTTATTTCTGTCAAAATAAATGCTGAAGGAGAAGTCGTAAATACAATAGATGGAAATATTGCGATTGAAGACGGTCAGGGTAAAAGTTCAGTCAAAGAGTTTAGTTTGGCCAATTCAGTTTTCGGAATGTGGCCAAGAACACCTTCTCTAGATAGTAAAGGGAAGCTCGTCAGTTTCGTCGGGGGTGTACCGGGTGGTATGAGTATAGAGAATGCTACTGTTTTCAAGTTTGTTTTGACTGCTGTCAAAGAGGGTACAATCAAGATAAGTCCGAAAGATACTTTGGTATTTTTGAATGATAATAAAGGTACACAGACTACTACAAAACTAAAGGGTATTTCGATCAAAATAAATCCAAAAACTGTGGCGACAAATACAAATGATTGGCAAGATATCGTTGTATCAGACAAGATTCCTCCGGAAAAATTTATTATAGTCTTGGGACAGGATCAAAAAATCTATGATGGTAAAATCTTTGCCTACTTTAGTGCCTTGGACAATCAATCAGGTATCGATCATTATGAGGTTATAGAAAACAGTGGCAAAGCTGTTCGATCTGGTAGTGTCTATATTCCAAATGATCAAAGTGGGAAGTTGAGATTAAAAGTTACAGCTTTCGATAAAGCCGGCAATACTACAGTTGCATATTATCCAAATTCTAGTAAGCCTGTTGCGTGGGGTTGGGTTATAATTATCGTGGTCTTGGGTCTATTTGCTCGATTTGTTTACAAAATTAAGAATGCTAGAAAAAATAATTACAATTAGAAGAAATTTGAGAATTTTCGGTTGTATACTTTCTGTTCTTTTCCTTATTCTGATTTCTAACAATTCTGCCAAGGCTGCGGTTTTGGGTCTATATCCTGCATCCAAAGCGATAAATGTAGGCAATACTATTTCGGTCAAAGTTTTGGTAAACGCTACTGGGCAAGCCATAAATAATGTAGATGGTATTGTCAGCTTTCCAAACGATCTCTTGGAAGTTGTATCAGTTAGTAAGGCATCATCAATCTTTAATTTATGGTTTGATGATCCAAATTTCTCAAATTCAACAGGAGAGGTGACTTTCAATGGTGGTTTGCCTAGCCCTGGATATTCTGGCCCTTCAGGTGAAGTTGTTTCTATAACCTTAAAAGCCAAGAAATCCGGTCTTGCAAATATTACAATAAAAAATTCAGCAGTGCGTGCCAATGATGGTCTGGGTACAAATGTCTTGCAAGGTGTCCAAAATACATCTATATCAATCGGCCAAGAAAGTCGGGATATTGTACCGACAGGGGAGCAGGTAGCAGATTTGAGGGTTCCGGATAAGCCGATAGTCACTTCTCCAAGCCATCCTGATCAAACAATCTGGTCAAAAAATAATACCGTTACTTTCAACTGGAAAACACCAAGCGATGTTGAATTTGTAAAAACTAATTTTAATAATAAAGTCAATACAGATCCGACAGTACCATACGATCGTTCTGTTACAGAGAGGACATTTACTTCGATTTCTGATGGGGTTTATTATTTCCATATAAAATATACAAATCAATATGGCTCAAGTAAGATCACTACTTACAAAGTTTCTATAGATACAGTACCGCCAGAAAAGTTCGACATTCCTATAGAGGAGATTGGTGGAAGAAATTTCATAAAATTAGACGCGAAGGATTTGATGTCGGGTATTGATAATTACCTCATAAAAATTGACGATTTGGAGCAGTTTCGAATTACAAAATCAGACTTAAATGTCGATAATAAATACGGGCTACCGGTTTTGAATAATGGCATCCACAAGGTCAAGGTTACTGCAAATGATTTTGCTGGCAATTTTACACAGGCAGAAAATTCTTATACTAGTACTTCTATCATTGCTCCAAAGATTTCTGTAGAAAGCAAAGAGGTGACAAGGGGTGATTATTTGGTGATAAAAGGAAGTAGTATTTATCCTGATACAAATGTAAACGTTATAGTCAAAGGAAATAAGGACAATAAAATCTATTCAGTTACGACAGATAAGGACGGTAGTTTCGAAATAAAAACAGCAAAGATTTATGGAGACGGTTCGATTGAAATAAGTTCTGAAATGATGTTTTCTCAAAACATAAAAAGTCCTCTTTCAAATTCTATTATAATCACCATTCATGACTCGGCTGTTGTAGACACTAGCAAGTCGATAATCTATACCATGTCGTTCGTCGTGCCCGCTCTCATGACGATAATCTTTGCAATTTTGATCGTTTATATTGGTTGGCACAAATTCTTTGGTCTGAAGAGGAAGATTAGACAAGAGGTGATTAGTGCCAGAAATAGTGTTCATAAGGAATTGATGGATTTGAAAAAGGATCTAGTGTCTCAGTTGGAAAATATCGAAAATATAAATGAAGACAGAAATCTGAATGCAAAAGAGAAGAAATTTGTCTCTGATCTCAAAAAGAGAATCGATAATATCGATAAGATAATCGAAAGGAAAATAGGAGAAATAAAATAGCTATATTTGAGTGGAAGTAGCTAGTACTAATTGTGCACCTTGTATATATGCTTGAATAATATTTGTGGTGGTCGAGTTCTTGGTGTATTCGATAATTATTTTTTGATCTTGAATTTTTATTGTCTGTGGTTTTGTATTGTTTCCAAGGAAGACAAGGTTTGTACCTTGATTGCCATCTGTGGTGTGGAGAGCTGATGAGAGATAGTATAGCGAACCTCGGTCAGCATCTTCTCGCTTGATTATGAAAGCCACATCATCTTCGTTGTCATTGTTGAGGTCGCCATGAGCTTCGAAACCGAAGAATTGGGTTTTTTTACGTTCAGATTTTATTATATTTGCTTGGTATGTTTCGAAAGAAGTATTGGTTGGAGGCAGATTTGTCTGTTCTATAAAACATGCTAGTACTATCAATATAGCTATCGACAAAATAATATAGCCTCTAACGCCCATCTTTATCAATAAACCAGCAAGTATTCCGTAGATCAAAAAGATGGCAACAGTAAATGCAAATTTTGCTGACAATGAACTTGAATCTTCTGTAACTATCGAAAATAGAGGAGTAAGGGTCAAATATTTTAGAATATTTCCGGAAAGGTTTGTGCTATAACTAATGAATGATTCGTAACTTGCCACAACTACTCCGAAAAGGAGACCGATAATAGTTGTCTCAAAGACGCTAAGTCTGTTTTGCATGTAGCAATAATATCACAATGGTAGTATTAATTAAATTTCTTTACCGGCAAATTTACGAAGAAAGTACTGCCTTTGCCCAAACCTTCTGATTGGACCCAGATCTTGCCGTGGTGTCTACGGATTATTTCGCGAGATATATACAAACCTATACCCATGCCTTCGGTATCGCACAAGATCGCTTGTTTGCTTCGGTGGAACTTGGAGAACATCAGAGAAATCTCTTTTTCGTCTATGCCGATACCATTGTCTTTGACGGAAATTGTAACACTATCTTTGTCTCCGGTGACGCTGATAGAGACGATTGAATTGTCACTTGAATAATGAATAGCGTTTTCGAGTAAGGTTTGGATGACGAATTTGATCCTCTTTGTATCGCCATATATGTATACATTGGATATTTGCTTTGCAAGAGTGGTCTTTTTGATTTTGACTTGATTTGAGATCTCTTTTTCGATCTCGTCGATCAAATCCAAGAACTCAATCTTCTCCGAATTGTATTTGTAATAGACGCTTTCTGATTCCGAAATATTGACTAGAAGATTTGTAAGCTCGACTAGGTTGTTGTTTGCTGTTTGAATATATTCGAGCTCGACTTTTGCTTCGTCCCCAAGTGGTAGCTTGGCCAAGTTTTCGCTAGCCCAGCGGATATGGGTAAGCGGGGTGCGGAATTTGTGTGTGACGGTAGAGATGAATTCTGACTTAAGCACATCACTTAGTCTAAGTTGTCTCCAGACTACAACTCCCAAGGTCACGACCGCAATGGAGAGGATGATAGGGAAAATCCATGTAGGGAAACTTGGTACATTTACTATGATTAGATTGTTTACATAATTGAATAAGACAATAAGTAATCCTATAAAAATCACTGATATCGAATAGACCAAAGCTTTTTTGGCCACAATCTTGATATCCAGAAGATCGTATTTGAGTAAGGCATAAGTAAATATAATAGAAAACGAAGGTACCATAAGTGCACCCCAGGCTGGATCAATCTTGATATCGAATACTAGCCAATATGCTTGCCAACCAAATATATAAGCCAAAAGAAAGGCGGTAAAAAGGTATTTGAGCCTATTTTTCATAATAAAATCTGCCTTTCTGTACTCAATGAGCATCTGATAGAAAATATACAGAGCAACGATAATATTCCAAGCCATCATCAAAGAATACAATTTTCCTGCATCATAATAATTTACAAAATACATCTTTGGGGTCGACGGACCGAGGAATAAAGCCGGATATATCATCATAAAAGCAGTCAATCCTATTGAAAAAATATAAATCAAAATAATCTGGATTTTTTTTGATTGGAGTTTGCCCATGAAAGAAAGAATAGTGTGGGCGATAAAGACACCGATGAATATAGTCGAAAGGTTGAAAGTGAGAATTGATCTAGATAAGTCCGGATCAGTGACATTTACTGCTATGACATGAGATATCGTATAGCAAGCTGTAGCCAAGAAACTCAAAATCATCAGTTTGTTGGTAAGAGGTTTGTGATCTTTGAAGAAGACAAATATTGCTAGATAGAGTAGGAGAGCCGATGACAATATGTAACCAGAATTGTGGATAAAAAGATGAACTAATGAGGACATACAATAATTATAGCACTTTGTGATTAAATGTGGTTTTATTTTTCTGTTATAATTACACTCGTGAACCTAAATCTAGAGAGAATACCTCTAAATACTGAGATTCGCTTGGCGACATTTTTCTTGATTGTATTTTGCTTACTCTTTTTCTTTAAGGCAGATAAGCCGGTTACAAAAGTGGTTGTAATAGAATCACCAGCGCCCGTTAGAAAGGAAATTTCAAGAGGAGATACAAGCAAAAGGCAGGTTATATTTACTTTTGATGGGGGAAGCAAAGATGTATCTGGTAAGAGGATTTTGGATACACTTGCAAAATACCAAATCAAGACATCTTTCTTTTTGACGGGGCAATTTGTCAAAAACAATCCAGAGCTAGTACGAAGAATGAAAAGTGATGGTCATGAAATCTACAATCATACCCTAAATCATCCTCATCTTACAGAAGTCGCTGATGCAGAAATAGTAAATCAACTTGAAGCTATGGATAATATTTTGAAAAATGTTGCAGGTATTTCTACGAAACCATATTTCAGACCGCCTTATGGAGATCGTGATAAAAGAGTTTTGGATGTGGCTTTCAAAGCTGGTTATCAGTCTGTGGCTTGGACTATCGATGCTAGAGACTGGCAGGAGACCGAGGGTATGACAAGGGAGGGGGTCAAATCTATCATCTTGGATTCTTTGGCAAATGGAAATATTTATCTTATCCATATTGGTGACAATATTACTGGTGATATTTTGGAGGATGTTATAAATGAAACTTACAAAAAAGGATATATGATCGTATCCTTAAGACAAGGTCTATGAAAATAAATAAAGCTAGAAAGGAATTAATAAAGGATTTGGTACTAGTAATAGTCGGTGGTTTTATCGCTTTTGCTTTGGCCAAACTTGGCTTTATAGATTGGCTCGTTTCTCTTGTTGGAAATGTCGTCGTATCAAGTTTTTTGGCAGGAATATTTTTTACATCAGCTTTTTCTATCGCTCCAGCGGCTATAGCACTAGTCCATATCAATGGTCCGACTCAGGTTGTAGCGTTGTGGGGAGCATTGGGAGCCCTTTGTGGAGATTTGATCTTGTTTTATTTCATTAGAGATCGATTTGCTGATCATCTTTTGCAATCTTTGAGGCCTTCATTTACTAGACACATTCTCACGTCATTTCATTTGGGTTTTATGAAATGGTTGGCACCGATCTTGGGTGCACTTATCATCGCTTCACCTTTGCCAGATGAATTGGCTTTGACTCTTATGGGTATATCGAAGACCAAGCTAACAATACTTATACCCGTAGCATTTATAATGAACCTGGTCGGTATATTAGCTTTGCTAAATTTCTTTACGTATTTATAGCTAAGGATTGATCCCACTGGTGGTATTGACATATAGTCAACATTATGATAATAACGAGTATACTGATCCGGCCTACGCGTACCCCCGAATCCGAACACTCAATTAAGTTAATAATCTTTCTTTAA
>CAZPKQ010000013.1:0-11034 GCA_964587205.1 uncultured Candidatus Saccharibacteria bacterium
CCACTGCATTTGACCGCTCTGCCACCTACGCAGTTGTATGATTCTAATATTTTTCGGACGATTTGGCAACGACACTAAACTTTGAGAATTTCTTTTATCTCTTTTATCACTTGATCAAGAGAAGTCGAAGCTTTGACAAGATATTTGACCGCACCCAAAGATTTTGCTTTGTCTATATCCGCCACCTTGCTCAAATTGGACAAAACCATCTTTGGTATAGATTGCATACCATCGACTTTATTGACCGCTTCCAAAATATCGAAGCCATTCATCCCCGGCAAGATAAGGTCGACTATCACAATATCGGGTTTGACGGTCTTTAGAGCTTCAAGAGCCCCTTCACCATCTCGTACATGAGTAAGATCGAAGCCGGTAGAGATAAGCTTTTTTTCGAGAATATTGCCTATCAATTTATCATCTTCAATCCATAGAATTTTCTTTTTGTCACTAGGAGACTTGTTTTGTTCTGCTATCTCGGTCACTCCATAGCCGAAATAATCATTGATCTTTTGGAGAATATCGACTGATTTTGCATTTAGAGAGATGATCACTTCAGTGACTGAGCCCTCTGGAATATTGCGCATATTGATCGCCACACCCTGCATAGAAAGTAGGAATACAGGAATCTTGGCAAGTAATGGCTCGGCCTGCTTGCGCTTGAGGACCTCATAACCATCTGTATCCGGAAGGACAATATCAAGGACGATAAGATGTGGTAATAGATCAAATATACCCTGCACACCCTCTGCTCCAGTCTTGAAGAGATAGACACTGTTGTAACCATCTTTCTTGAGCATGTCTGAGAGTTGGACACCTACGCCCTCATTACCCTCTATGATTACAATTTTTTGATTTTTTGCTATCTCTGACATGCCATTATTATACCATAATCCAAATTTTTATTTCTTCTTTTTCTTCAATCTTGCATCAAAAGCCAGCAATTCATCTCTTATCAAAGCAGCAGTTTCGAAGTCCAATATTTTTACAGCTTCAGCCATTTGCTCTTCTTTGATTTTGCGGAATTTGGCAGGATCGGTTTCTTGCAAATCCCTATCTATTTTTACCAATTCGCTCACTGCCTTATTGTGCTCAGTCCTTAATTCTTCCGTAATATCATGAATTTTCTTAACAATTGTTTGAGGAGTAATACCATGTTCTTTATTATATGCTATTTGCAAACTTCTCCTTCTCTCTGTCTCTTCGATTGCTCTTTTTATCGATCCGGTCACATTATCAGCATAGAGTATTACGCGCCCATCTACATTTCGAGCTGCTCTACCGATGGTCTGTATTAGAGATGTTTCGGATCGAAGGAAACCTTCCTTATCCGCATCAAGGATTCCAATTAGTGATACCTCTGGCATATCGAGACCTTCCCTTAGAAGATTGACGCCCACCAGACAATCATATTTACCTTTTCTAAATTCGGTAATAATCGTAATACGATCTATTGTCTTAATTTCACTATGTAAATATTCCGCCTTCAAACCCTTCTCCTTTAGATATTCCGAAAGGTCTTCAGCCATTTTCTTGGTCAATGTTGTCGCCAAGACTCTACCCCCGCTCTTTATGGCTTGTTCTGCTTGTTCGATAAAATCGAAGATCTGACCCTTATAATTGCCATTTTCCTTGATCGGTTTCAAATCTACAATAGGATCGACAAGACCAGTCGGTCTTATAACCTGTTCTGCGATATTTGAACTGTTTTCTCTTTCATAATCGCCAGGCGTAGCCGAGGTGAAAATCATCGGTCCGACTCTCTCCAAAAATTCTTCAAATCGCAATGGTCTATTGTCTTTTGCTGAAGGAAGACGAAAACCATGTTCTACCAATGTCTCCTTTCGCGAAGCATCACCTGCATACATACCCCGAAGTTGAGGTATGGCCACATGCGATTCATCTATTACCGTAAGGAAGTCTGGACTACCATCTTTATTATGAGGGAAATATGAAAGTAGCGTATCTGGTGCTTCACCTGGCATTTTGCCTGAGAAATGTCTGGAATAATTTTCGATGCCATTTGTATAGCCGATCTCTTTTATCATAGAAAGATCATATTTGACTCTTCTTTTCAATCTTTCTGCCTCCAAAACTTTACCCTCTTTCTCCAATACCTTTAATCTATCAGCTAATTCCGCTTGAATAGTTTTTACCGCTCTTTCACTCTGTTCGCTACTGCTGATGAAATGCTTCGCTGGGAAAACATATATATGTCTGACTACTACATCTTGTCTCCTGACAGCCCTTGATACCGGATCAAGTTCTGTAATTGATCCAATCTTGCCACCATCAAATTCTATTCGATAAATAGTCTTCTCGTTTACTGGCATAAGCTCTAGATTATTGCCCAAGGCTCTAAACTGTCCTGAATTGAGATCTGCATTTGTCCTTACAAAGTGAATGTCTATTAGACGACGAATCAACTCCGATCGAGACAATTCCATACCGATCGATAGCTTCAAATTAACCTTTTCATATTCCTCTGGACTGCCCAAACCATAAATACAAGAAACCGAGGCGACTATAATGACATCTTTTCGTGTAAGCAAAGCTTGGGTAGAAGCGTGCCTAAGTCTCTCGATCTCTTCATTGATCATTGCTTCCTTTTCGATATATGTATCAGTATTTGGAATATATGCTTCCGGCTGATAATAATCATAATACGAGACGAAATAATGAACGGCATTATTTGGAAAAAATTCTTTGTATTCCTGAGCAAGCTGTGCGGCAAGAGTTTTGTTGTGAGCGATGACCAAGGTCGGCTTACCATAATCAGCGATGACATTTGCCATGGTAAAAGTCTTGCCAGAACCAGTCACACCCAAAAGAGTCTGTTTGCCTTTACCCTTTTTGAGTCCATCGCAGAGACTTCGTATAGCTTTTGGCTGATCACCAGCCGGTGCGAACTTATTGTTTATTTGAAATAAATTACTCATATTGTTCATTACACTGTCAATTTATAGCACATTTGTGAGGTTTAACCTAGCAAGAATCATGTACAGAAAAAGGGGGAGGTCGAAACCTCCCCCTGTCGTGTTTATTGAGTACACCTCTCAGAGAGTTTTTTCCGTTTGCTCACAACGGCCGTTTTTAGGCGGCGGGGGGTTCCATTTCCCCGTCCATGACCGGGGCTGGAGCGGTGGCGGGCGTCGTCACAACCTCTTGATCCACTTCATATACTGGACGAGCCACTCTCCTGACAAACCTAACCTGATCGAAGTTTGTCAGAAATACCCCAAGGACGACCAGTGAAAGGAACCGAGGAATCAGTTCCTTCTCGTTCCTTGCTTGGTATCCATCATCCTGTGATTGGTGAACGCCTTCTGCAAGGCGTTCAAAATCCAATCCTTCGATCGTTCCATCGAAACTCAACTCCTCCCATGAGGTGTCGAGTATCGCCTGCACCGCTATCTGCAGTTCATCCGAAGTTGTGAAGACCGTCGAGGGCCACGGAACCAGGTATCCCGGGTTCAAGTGGCAAATTACAATTGACCACTCCGGTCCGACCGAATTCTTCACGAGACGAACAATGCCTGTCATAAAACCTCCAAATGACAACCTCTCTCAGGGATGGAACGAATGCTCAAAGACTGAGCGTATCGTCCAAGGATGTAGGTATGACTCGCACACCCCATCATGCCGTTAGGCGTTGAGAAAGTCTGCGATAGCTTGTGGCCTGTCGTCGTCGCAGAAAATATTGCAAAACATTGAATTATTTACCAATTTAATGTTGTTTTGCCCTATTTTCTGCGACGATATAAATTATCAATATTCTACCAATATTATAGCATAGTATATGCCTTATTGTCAATGTCAAATTATCCATATCTGTAGCCACATTTGTGAGGTTTAACCTCGCAAATAAAAAGAAAAGACGGGCACCACAGGGTGCCCGCCACATAGTCCCGACGTCCGTTGTGCAGGGGTCGCGCACAGGATCCGATCAACCATCGATCGGTGCCAGGGAGTAGGACGTGGGGACGAAATTGTGGTGAGGGGAGGAGCAATTTATGCCCAGCTGCACCCTCACCGAGCGCTCATTGGAGGTCTGGATATATAATACCATAGTCTATTTTTTATGCAAGTGGTTATCCACATTCAAAAAAACGACTTCGGATCGTTTGCGAGGTTTAACCTAACAAAAAAACGCAAATAAAAAAGGGGCGAGCAACGGGCTCGCCCCGGCCGAAATTCGGCCACAATACCCCCCGCGACTCTGGAGGGTGAATGTAGCTAAATTATGCCACAACATATATTATAATGCAAATATACTAATACTTTGTTAGTTGCGCATACTTAGAAACATTTGCCACCATACCAGTGATAGAAAGAGTCAAAATGAGAGCAGTACCACCATGACTTACGAAAAGTAGAGGTAGACCAGAAAGTGGCATGATGCCAAGCATTGCTGAGATATTCATGAACGATTCGGTAATAATCAAAACTCCTATACCAATGACAAGCAAACTACCGAAAACATCCGGAACACGAGTACCAATTCGAAATATACTTATTGCCAATACCACATAAAGTATTATCAATAAAAATGCTCCGACAAAACCGAATTCCTCCGCGGCAACGGCAAAAATCGAGTCATCGGTCGGTTGTGGCAAATATCCGAACTTCTGAATACTTTGGCCGAATCCCCTTCCAAACATCTGACCAGATCCGATAGCAATGAGAGATTGGTTTATCTGATAACCAGAACCTTGGGTATCAGAACCTCGATTGATATAGGTCTTGATCCTATCCAAAGCGTATGGTCTGACCAAAATCACACCAGCAACCATTGCTAAAAGTAACAAAATAGCCAGTGCAAAATGTCGATATTTTATTCCCGCCACAAAAAGCATGACCAAGCCAGTCCCGGAGATGATCACAAGCGTATCTGTATCTCTTTGACTGAGCAATAATAGACTAAGCACAAAAACCATCACTAGATACGGAAGCATACCGTATTTGAATAATTGAATTTTGTCTCGTACAGCATAAATCCAAGCAGAAAGGTATATAATAAAACCGATTTTGAGCAATTCCGAAGGCTGAAATGTAAACAAACCCAAGGAAAGCCATCGAGATGCTCCATTGTAGTGGAAAGTTAGACTTGGTACAAACAAAAGCAAGTTCACTATAATTGCGCCTATGAGGATAAGCAGTGCTGATTTTCTCAACCAGACATATGGCAATCTAGAAAATACGACAAAACCACAAATACCGAGGGCAAGACTTATAGTTTGTTTTATGGCCACAGAAAAAAAGCTAGCTCCGTCCTGCGCCAATAGCCCAAGAGAAGCAGATAGAAATATGACAAAGCCCGCCATGACTAAAGTTGATACAGTAATCAGATAAAATCGATCGATTTTTCTTTTATGGGGAGACATTTGTTTCTTCGGATTTTTTGAAATTTTCTATTTCGTCTCGAACCTTATTGTAATCTGGTAAATCTTCTATTTTATTTAGACCCAAATGAGCAAGCAAGGATAGTGTTGGTTTGTACAAGAAAATTCTAGCGTCATCTTTACTCTCTACCCTCTCGACCAGACCTCGAACCAAAAGATTCCTCAAGATAAATTGGGAATTTACTCCACGAATATAGTCTATATCGGCTCGGGATATGGGACCCTGATACAATACGATAGACAATGTCTCCAAACCTGCTTTACCAAGATCTTTGCTTATCTCTTCTTTTGTAATCTCTTCAATCAAAGAAGACAATTCCTTGTCGGTACCGAGAGTCAAATGATCATTGTCGCTTACGAGTGTAAGTCCAGATTCTTTGAGTTTGAACTCGATAGTCTTGATTGCCGGCTCTATATCTTCCCTCTTGATTTTTAGTAAATCACAAAGCTTAGCATAAGAGACAGGCTCTGCTTTCCAAAACAAAACGGCCAGGATTTTCGAGGGTAAGTCCATATCGTTATTATATAACAAAAAAAGTATTACTTCGAGAGAAGTTGGTTTATCTTCTTTATTGTGGCTGGCCCGAAGTTACCAGTGCCATTTATCAATCCTGATGGTTTCAATATTTCAGATGAATACGTCTCTTGAAACTTTACTAGAGCTCTTTTTGTAGCTAAGCCAAAATACATAGTCTCATTACCTTTCGAACCAGGACCAGATAATGCCACATTAAATCCATTATTGTTCAAAAATATCTGCAAATTTTTGACATCTATACCAGAAGAACCAAGTGTCAAACTTTTTGTGAAAATTATTTTATTATTCCTTGAATTATCGCAGTTTGTAATCATTGTTTGCTTTTGAGGAGCGCGCTTATATTTTTCAACAGCATTTTTTGTAAGTGGGCCATAATAGCCGGTATTATTTCCAGTTTGTAAGTAGCCAGCATTAATCAAAATATTTTGTAGTTCAACTACTTTTGAATTTCTTGAACCATAAGTCAAATTTAGAATTTCTGGACTTATTACAATTTTATCTATAATTTTTGAAGTGGATAAGCATGTGGTAGTTGACGATTTTTGTGCAACTGTTGGTGTAAATGTTCCTATCGATGATGAACCATTTGTAGTACCAGAACCGCCACCCGATCCGCCAGAACCAACTGATCCTGAACCAGTAGCAGGATTCGAACCAGAAGGAGTTGAATTACTAGGTGTAGGTGTTGGATTGACTGGTGCTGGAGCTGAAGTAGGAATAACATTTGATATATTTACACTTATAAGATTTGATATCTTACTATTGCCAGCAAGATCGGTTGCTACAGCTATTAGTGTGTGTAAACCGTTTGATACTCCGATCGTACTCCACATACCTGAATACGGCGCAACAGTCAATTCCTGTCCTAAATTTATATTATCAACCTTAAATTGAACGCTGTATATTCCACTAGATATCTGACCATTTACAACTGGATCATTTGCAGTGGCTGAGATAACGACACTATTTGAAATGGTAGCATTATTTGAAGGTGATGTTATTGAAATTGTTGGAACAGTCGTATCAGGAGCACTTGGAGTAGGAGTAGGTACTTGGATTGAACCGAGGCAGTTCGGCATGGCATTTTGATCAGAACAGTATTTTGCTGGTATATCATTTACCATGCCGGTAATATCTGGTCCAATAGGAGGCCATGTCAGATTGCCAAACCAACTAGGTTTGGATGAAAGATACAGTGACGATGGAATCGTGTTGGAAGAAGGTACACTTACACCGCTTGCGATTTCTGAATTATCCCATTTTGTATTGCCACTTTTATAATCAAAATTACCCCATCTAACAAGTGTGTTTTTAACCTTTGTATCTATCCATCCCGGAGCATTTCCTTGTGAAGAATTGAAAACCGTAGTACAGCCGGAATCATACCAGTATTCTCCGACATTATTACAATATCCATTATTTCCCATATTTGGATAACCGAGTCTGTATATAGTTTGCGTTTGTGGGTACAATGGAGTACCACTCATCTCATATGACGTTGCATTCCACGCTGAACTGCCTAATATATTTCCAACAATATTAAAATAGTAAGAATACCTCGTAAGATCTATAACAATTCTATTGCCTGTCTTATTTGAGTCAGAATTTTTACCGCTTAGATAATTTCTAAACAATGTCTGATGACTTGCAGATCCATGATAACCATCACTCTGAAATTCTGTTGAATAATTACCTTCCCATAGATCCATCATTCCATGCTCTCCATGATTTGCATTGAAGTCTGGAACGTTATAATTTGGCCATGAATCAAACTTGGTATTTTTTGCATAATTGTAAGCGAAAACACCACCCGTATCACCTTCAAGGACAATTGCATTTCTCAAACCAGAAAAAACGTTATTTTCTACAAGCAAACCAGTCGACGCTGATCCGTTTGGCCACCCTGCTTGAGTGAGAATTCCGTATCCATCCGAGGTAGACAATGAATCGTGTATATATGAATCCCTAATCTCAGATCTAAGAAGCATCGTAATATTGACCATATTGTTGCCAATTCCACCTGACATTTCAACATTTTTTACCCACAATCCATAGCCATATGAAAAATTTATCATTGTACCGCTATAACTTGAAGCGGGTCTTATAGCCAAATCTTCTACACCATCCATTTTAACAATTGGATATAAGCTGTATTTGAAGCGCGGATTATTTGTAAAATCCCAAATCAAAGGATCCTCAAAACTTATGGTATTACCGCTTACACCTGTTACCATTAAATATTGACCATGATTATCACGATTATTCCATCTAGACCAATAAAAATCGGGATCATTTGCTTGATAAAGAGATATAATAGTACCAGGCTGAATCCCTGATGAATTACTAACAACAATAGATGTTGAACCCTTAGTCGATCCACTTGTTACAGCTCGTTCTGTGGAAAATGAATTACTGCCAGATGTAATTGCAGTCCAGCCACTTGGAATTAGAGTTGTTTTGTCTGTACCTGAGCCACGCAAAGTGACATTTTTGATAGTTTTCTTATCGTTCAAGTTTATTGGTTTACTCAATAAGAAACTTCCTTCAGGTATCAAAACATATGTTCCATCTGACGCAGAATCGAGAGCGTTTTGAATTAGAGATACCGCATCACTTGTACCATTCTTCAAATCAGTAGAGGCATTTTGTAATGCTAGACATGCAGTTGTGAGACACTTTGATGTTCTATTTGGAATACCACCAGGAACACCGACATGACCAGACCAATTTATTGTTCTTTTAGAACTCAATAGATTGGAAATAATATCTCCCGAAACTGGCTGAACTGTAGGTGTAGGTGTACCAGTTGGAGTTGGAGTTGGAGTTGCTACAATCGTTGGTGTAGGTGTCGGCGTGGGAGTAGGGGTTGCAACAATGGTTGGTGTAGGAGTAGCGGTTGGTGTGGGGGTCGGAGTTGGTGTAGGTGTAGGTGTTGGCGTAGGAGTAGAGGTTTGTGATGGTCCACTATAATTATACAGATCCATAATTTCAGATGAATTCAGAGCTCGATTATAAATTCTTAAATCATCAATTGAACTATTTAGATAGCCCAAATATGGCCCAGAACCTACAGTCGTAACTGTAGTTCCAGCCTCTGGAATACCACTACTTGAAGGACCCGCTACCAAAACACCATTTTTGTATGCAGATGAACTTCCATCGCTATTTCTAATTACCGTAATCAAGACCCAGTTATTATTGTCTGAACTAGAAAATGGTACAACCAAACTTGTATATTTATCACTAACAAAAACTAAGCGTTGATAATTTTCTTGTAGATATAAGTTAGTTGATCCATTTGCAATAATCGCTTCATTTGTCCCTCCTGGTAAATTTTTTAGCCAAAATGATAAAGTTATGGTACCAGTGCCCAAAATATCGGACGAAAATCTAATTTCATCATTAGATCCATCGAGAGAAATACTGCCACCACCAACCTTACCCACAGTCCAAGTAGCGCCTCCGTTCAAGCTACCCGATACATTACCCGCACTATCACTAGCCAAGGTACCGCTACCTTCATCAAATGTATAGTAATTTATCAATCCACTTGAAATTGACGATCCGACTTGAGCAAGTTGCTGAGCTGATAATCTTTTATCTAGATTATGATCGCTTGCTATAAATACAATCAAAATTGGCAATATTGGTATCAATAGCAGAACGAACAATTTTAATAAAGCGTTGTTATTTTCCATTTTAATAATGTGGTACCCCTATCTCTCTAGTCTCCATATGAATATCATCGAAGTTTTTGTCTTGACTGACTTGGACCACACCCTGTTTCACTAATTCTAGCATAGCTAAAAAACTCACAATAACATTTACCCGATTTCCTTTGTGTTCTTTGGTAAATTCCTTAAAACTCATACGCAAGTGGCTAGTAATACGATTTGTCAAAGTATTGATCATATCTTCAAGACTAATAACTTTTTTGATAAGAACCTTAGGAGTATTTTCCTTCTTCGGTAAGCGATTGATCAATTCCTCCAAGATAGTTTTTGCCTTCTCTATGTCGAAATCTGGCTCTGGATGAAATATTGGATCTACTGGACGAGATTGAGATTGGCCAAATATGATATTTTTGCCAAATAGACTTCCTACTGACTGACTTGCCTCTTTGATTTTTTTGAAAATTTTGAGGCGCAATTCCAAATTTCTAATATCTGACTGTTCTTCTTCGGTCAAAAGCAAGCTTGGTAGAAGCGACTTGGACTTGATAAGCAATAAAGTCGAAGCAATCAAAATAAAATGTGCAGACTCAGACATGGCAATAGTACCTAGATTTTTGACGTGTTCGATGAAGTCATCGGTAACTTTTGCTAGCGAGACATCGTTGATAAAAAGCTTTTTCTTCTCTATGAGATCTAGAAGAAGGTCGAGAGGACCTTCGAAACTCTGAGTTTTTACCGTAAATGACATATTATTTGCAAACAGGTACTTGTCATATTCATCTTCTGATAAATAGACCTACAAAACGCCTATTTTTTCCTTAACATCACGCAACTTTGAACTAGCAATCTCATTTGCCTTTTGCATACCTTTCGCCAAAACTTCTCGAACGAAGTCAGGATTTTTGGCAAATTGTTCTCTCTTTTCTCGGAGAGGTTTGATAAAAGCCTCCAAATCCTCGACAAGAGCATCTTTGAGTATCTTATATTTGCCCGAATTCGTCGCATACAAATCTTTTAAGTCACTCTCACTTCGAACCAATTTGTGAATCGCATAGACATTTTCGGGTATACCAGCTCCCGAATCCGTAACAATACTCATGACCAACTTGATAATCTCTTCTCTAGTAGCGAATAGTGGGATTGTATTGTTGTAACTCTTAGACATTTTCCTACCATCGATACCTGGCACTGTAGCGACATGATCTAGGATGATAGGTTCCGGAAGTTTGAAGGTCTCGCCAAAAACATGGTTGAACTTATCTGCAATATCTCTTGTGTATTCGATGTGTTGTTTTTGATCCTGTCCTACCGGCACAACGTCAGTATTGTATAGCAAAATATCCGCCGCCATCAGCACTGGATAATTGAATGTGCCAACATTGATCTCTTTGTTTTTGGCTTCAGCGTCCTTGAAGGCATGTGC
>CAZPKQ010000013.1:11134-13602 GCA_964587205.1 uncultured Candidatus Saccharibacteria bacterium
GAAAATAAAAAGTCACCGAATTATTTCCTTTTTAGAGTGATTATACTTTTACCCAAAATTTTTGATAGTTCCTCAGCCTCCGTAATAAGACCAGCCACATTAATTTTAGAAACTATTTTAGAATCTGCTAAAAGATTGAGCCAATAAATTGTCTCCAAACAACTTTTTAAACTTATTTCATAAAATTTTTTATATTCCAGTCTAGAACTTGACCCTTGTGCTTCTACAATATTCGCCCCAATTGATACAGCTGATCTCAAAACCTGATCACCCAAGATCCATGAAGGTCTTTTATTTGGCAAAAAATTTGAAAGTTTAATTACTCTCAATGAAAATTTATAGGCTCTATTCCCTATTTCACTTTTGATTTTAAACATTTTCTTTCCTTATTACCTTTAACCTCAACTTTTGCCCTTTGCCTTTTGCCTTTTAACCTTACTAAACTCCCTCCCTCCCCAACTCCTCGACTGCTCTCTTAGCATTTTTCGAAAGCTTTTTCGGCATTTCTACATTTAACTTAATAAATAAATCTCCGCGCTTACCTGAGCCATAAGGTACTCCTTTACCTTTTATTCGCAAAACATCACCATTATTTGAACCTTCTGGAATATATACTACTAAATCACCATCAAGAGTTTTAATTGTAATTTCTCCTCCAAGGATAGCCTGAGTCAACTTTATTTTTTGGTCGGTGATAAGACTATTACCATCCTTCCTGATATTGGCATGGGCTTTGACATGAATTTTGACATACAAGTCTCCACTCTCTCCAAATGGCACCGCTTCCCCCATACCACTAAGTCTCATTGCTTGACCATCTTCGACTCCAGCCGGGATTTTGACACTTATCTCCTGTGCTCTCTCCTCTACACCTAGACCATCGCAAGTTTGGCATTTTTTGTTTGGAATTTGACCGCGCCCATGACAGGTTTCGCAAACCTTGGTGGTATTGACCATACCGAGAAATGATCGCTTTGTCTCATTTACTTTACCTTTTCCATTGCAGACACTACAGGTCTTGATACCAGAACCAGGTTCTGCTCCATTTCCATCACAAGTTTTACATTTGGAATTTTTTGTAACAACGATATCTTTTTCGGTACCAAAAATCGACTCTTCGAAACTTATGAGCATATCCACGGTTATATCCGCTCCACGATTTCTGCCACTGCGTCCACCCGCTCTACCGCCACCGAAAAATTCTCCGAATATATCGCCAAGATCAAATTCAAAACCTTGACCACCCTGTCCGAAACCAGAGAAGTCGAAACCGCCAAATCCTCCTTGTCCCCCGAAACCGCCGAAACCTGAAGCACCATTGAAACCAGCTCCACCCGGACCAGCTGAGCCATATGTATCATATTGTTGTCTCTTTGCATCATCAGACAATACAGAATAAGCCTCGCTAGCTTCCTTAAACTTTTGAGCCGAAGTCGGATCGTTTTTTGTTTTATCTGGATGGTGTTCGTGAGCTAGCTTCCTAAAGGCTTTCTTTATCTCGTCTTTTGAAGCTCCTTTGTTCACACCAAGTATTTTGTAATAGTCTTTCATTTTTTATATTGTTCTCAAGGTTTAGCCTCGAGGATGTATTTATATATCCTCGAGGCCTCACCTCGCAAACTGTTACTTCTTCTCTTTAAATTCAGCGTCTTTTACATTATCTCCACTTTCAGGACCTGCTCCATTATTAGATGATCCACTACCTTGTGAACCATTTGTTTCGGCTGGATTCTGCCTGTCCTCCGAAGCTTTAGCGGAGGAGGAATTCATATACTGACCAATCTTCTGGAGTTCGGTAGATAGAGATTCTGTAGCAGACTTAATCGCATTAAGATCCGGTGTTCCAGCATCTTTTGCAGTCTTTAGAGCGGTAACTTTCTCCTCAATTGACTTTTTAACATCAGCTGGCACTTTGTCTCCAGCATCTTTGAGCGATTTTTCTGAAGTGTAGATCAATTGCTCAGCGACATTCTTGGCTTCTACTACATCCTTCTTTATCTTATCTTCTGCTTCATGGCTAGCCGCCTCATTTTTCATCTTTTCTACTTCATCTTTTGATAGACCGGATGAAGCAGTGATCTTGATAGAATTTGCTTTGCCTGTTGCCTTATCTTTTGCAGTAACATTTAGAATACCGTTTGCATCGACATCAAATGTCACTTCTACTTGAGGCATACCTCTTGGTGCAGGTGGTATACCATCGAGAATAAATCGTCCAAGAGATTTATTGTCTGCCGACATAGCCCTTTCACCTTGAGTAATGTGAATTTCGACTGATGTTTGATTGTCTACAGCTGTCGAGAAAGTCTGTGACCTCTGAGTAGGAACCGTTGTGTTTTTTTCTATAAGCTTAGTAGCTACACCTCCCAAAGTCTCGATTCCAAGAGAAAGTGGAATGACATCCAAGAGTAGGACATCTCGGACTTCTCCTCCCAATATTCCGCCTTGAATAGCGGCGCCCACCGCAA
>CAZPKQ010000014.1:0-10651 GCA_964587205.1 uncultured Candidatus Saccharibacteria bacterium
TCCATGGCATGCTCGGCATCGATATAGGCGCAGACTCCACCCATCTTTTGGGCTTCGGCTACGATGTGTAGGGCAAGAGTTGTCTTGCCGGATGATTCTGGACCGAAGATCTCGATGATCCTACCGCGAGGTACTCCTCCTATCCCAAGTGCCCAATCAAGGCCGAGAGAGCCTGTTGGGACAGCATTTACATTGACTTTTTGTTTCTCGCCTAGCTTCATGATGGAATCATCTCCAAACTTGGCACGAATAGCATCGACCGCATCCATGATGCCGGAGTCTACCTTACTCGGTTTATTTGTTGATTTTGATTCTTCGATCTCTGATTGTAGTTCTGCATCATTATCCTGTGGTGCAGAAATGGATTTTTTTGATTTTTTTGTTGGCATGTTTTACAGATAAATAATAAATGCAGGCATAATGGAATAATACCATTTTATTTTATGCAAAGACTATTGATTTATTTGTCCAACTATGTCCAATTGCTTTTGTAGTGTTCTACCGAACTTGTCTTGGACTTTTATGGTGATTTTGTTTAGGCCAGGGAAGATTATCAAAGTTTCATTCCAATTTCCTTGTTCGTCTATATTGATTGAGAAGTCATTTATATAGATTTTATTTATTCTCTTGGCTATACCAGTAATCTCAATTGTCTTTGTTGTGATAATCTCACCGTTTTTCGGATAATTTATCTCTACATAAGGACCTTCGAGGTAGTTTAGACTACGAAAAAAAGCAAAACTAGCTATAATCAAAAATAGTAGAAAAATAAGTGACCATTTTATTATTTTAATATTGGTCGAACGGGAATTTAGCATATAGCTATTATACAAATATAGTATTATATAGCTACTGTCTCATCTGGAGTGGATTCGGTCGGAGCTTCGCCACCGACAAGTATATCTCGAGGCTTAGAACCATTGGCTGGACCTACCACACCTCTTGCTTCTAGTGTGTCTATGAGCTTTGCCGCTCTTGAGTAACCGATACCAAATTTGCGCTGGATATAAGAAGTTGAGGCTTTTTTGGAATTGATAACCTCTTCTCTTACTGCTTCATAAAGATCATCGTCATCTTCTAGGCTCTCTTCATTCATCATCGAATCAAATGCAGCGGAAGATCCAGGTTCGGTAGGAGTAAGATTTATCTCATCATTTATCTCGTCTCTGTATTCGTCGATCAAATATTTGACTACTCTTTTGACTTCTGACTCGGAAATATACGCAGACTGTAGACGTACAGGCTTGGACATCTCTCCACCAAGGTAAAGCATATCTCCGGCACCCAAGAGCTTTTCTGCACCCATTTGATCTAGGATTGTACGAGAGTCGATCTGTGATGATACTTGGAGGGCAATTCTTGAAGGGATATTGGCTTTGATAAGTCCAGTAATGACATTTACGCTAGGTCTTTGGGTCGAGATGATGAGGTGGATACCGACTGCACGGCTCATCTGAGCGAGACGGACTATAGCCGCTTCCAATTCTCTTGGATAAGTCTGCATAATATCTGCCAATTCATCGATAAAGATGGCGATGTACGGCATAGTCTCAGGAAGCTTTTCTTCTGAATTGCTTTTCTTTTGTTTTTCGATCGCTGGAGCAAGTACGGTCTTGTGGTACGAGTCTATGTCTCTTGAAGAACATTTCTCAAGAACATCATATCTTCTAGCCATTTCTTTTGCCGCCCATTTGAGAGCCAAGATTGCTTTCTTTGGATCGGTTATGACTGGAGTGAGAAGGTGTGGAATCTTATTGTACATAGTCAATTCGACTCGCTTTGGATCAATCATGATGAATTTGAGATCTTGAGGACTATTGCGATATAGAAGAGATGTGACTAGGGCGTGGATCGTGACAGATTTACCAGATCCGGTAGTACCAGCGATAAGCATGTGTGGAGCTTTGGCTAGATTTGCGAAATGTGGTTTGCCGGTAATGTCCTTACCCAAAGACATTAGAAGTGGTTTTTCTGATTCTTGATAATCCGCTGAGCCAAGTAAAGTAGCAAGACCGACCGTGGTTTTTGCGGTATTTGGTACTTCTATACCTACTAACGACTTGCCTGGGATCGGTGCTTCTATGCGGATAGGGTGGGCGGCAAGAGCAAGAGCTAGGTCATTGTTTAGACCGACGATCTTGGAAAGTTTGACACCTTCGGCAGGTTTGAGTGCATAGCGGGTGACTGATGGGCCTATAGATATTTCATCCATCTCAACCGTTATATTGAAATTTTGTAGTGTGCGCTTGATAATATTTGCGCTAGCTTTGATGTCTCCTGTCTCAGGCTTCCCACGATCTTTCTCGAGTAGGGTAAGAGGGGGAGGGGTAAAGGATTTGAGATGGGGAGTGACAACTGACGTTGCAAAATCTGTTTCTTCTTCATCAGTGAAATCCATAAGGCTTTTCTTCTTGGGTTTGTCTTGATTTGCTGAGACTTTCTTTTCGCCCGGTTTGTCCAATTCGATGTTGTTTTTGATTGCAATCTCATCGAGTTTCTTTTCGAGGACTGATTCATCATCAAGATTTTGGAGTTTGGATTTTTTGGATTCTTTATCTTCTTCGTCTTTTTGCCAGAATAGAAGATCGCTAATTGTGAAGTGAATATTGAAGGTCATGATAATCGAAACAATTAGTAAAGCAAAAAGGATCGCCGAAGTTGCCCAATAGTCTAGGAAATTTATGAGAGGAGTCGCGATGTATCTACCGACTATACCGCTAGCACCTGCATATATGACATGGATAATACCAAGCCCGGATATGAGAAATAGAAGGGAACCGATCATCCTCGACAATTCGAGTCGCTTTTTGAGTCCTTGGAGAAATGAAATACCCAACATCACAAACATGATAGGTAATAGGAAGTAACCAATACCAAATAGTTTGTACAAAAATTCGAAGATCTTTTGGCCTATCCAACCAGCTTTGCCAAATGAAGCAAGTAAAGTCAAAATCACAATCAAAAATGAAAAAATAGACAAAATAACCTGCACAGTCTCATCTTTCATATCCTCCCAAAATCTGAGTTTAGAAGTGCTATCAAGATTTTCTTTTTTCTTGGCCATATTGATAAATGTTTATTGAATAATAATATCACAAAAGCCAAATTTTATATAATAAATTTGCAATATATCCCTATTGGACTATAATAGACAATGTCTGACCGTAAGAATTTTATAGGTCATATAGGACTCATAATAGACAAAGCTGTAATGGACAAAAAAGACAACAATTCTGACAATATTAATAACCCTTTAAATTGGAAGGATTTGGGCTTTTTTTCTGCTGATGATTATTTGATCTATATCTTCAAAAAGACAGAGAAAATTACCGCAGGTCTTTATCTGGTTTCCGGTCTTCTAAAGGACGAGGAACCTATCAAATGGGAATTGAGAGATAAGGGTATAGATTTCCTTTCATCTTCATTTTCTGCATCGAGTGCCATGCCTGGGGATAAAAATTCTATTATCCAATCTCTCTTTACTGCTGCACTCGAGACACTTTCTTTGCTAAACGTAGCCAAAATTTCAAATTTGATTTCTGATATGAATCACAAACTATTGGTAAGTGAGATCGATCATGTGGTGGGCATGCTCAGAGATCGTCTTGCTCAAAATGCAGAAAATGCTGGTTATATTTTGTCTGAGAATTTCTTTAAGACACCGGATCTATTTGCTTCAGGATTCAAGGTGAGCGAAAGAAATAGGGGTGATATGGTTATAGGACATTCGAACGCTTCTACCCAGAGGATCAATAGAAATATTGATTCAAATGGATACAGTCAAAAAGGACAGACTGATAATTCTGTCAAAAGAAATGAGCGACAAGAAATAATATTGGCCACATTAAAGACACAATCAAATTTATCTATCAAAGATTTTTCCAAAGTGATCAAGGATTGCAGTGAAAAGACGATTCAAAGAGAGCTTATAGATCTAGTCAATAAGGGTGTAGTCAAAAAGGCTGGTGAAAGGCGCTGGAGCAGGTATTCTCTCAACAACTAAATATTAGCCAAAATTAACCCTATTTTAGGCCATTTTTGCTAATACGGCCTATTTATTGACTTTTTTGCCGTTTTCGGCTACAATGTATCCATCTTACTTATAGACGCAATCAAAGCTTTTGAAGCCTATTTTGTAAGTATTCATTGCAAATTACACATGTTATTCTGTGCGAAGATTTGAGATTTTAAATTGAAGATTTAAGATTGAAAATTATCCACATTGAGTTTTTTGCACAGTACATTGTTTTTGATGTATAATGCTTTGCAACGAGTGTGCGAGTTTCGCATATTCGTCCCAAAGCGTATCTTACTTCTTTCGAAAGATTGAAGGTAGAAGCTAGGGAAGAACTTTGAAAAATCAATAGTTGCACAATCGAAACAAAACGGTTTTGCAATAGAAATTCCAAAGTTCTTTGGATATTGAATTGAGATTGTAGAATGTCGAAAGTCTACAATCACAAAATCATTTCAATATTCAGATTGTTCACTTCGCCCACAAATTTTCCTCATAAATGTGTCGATAACAGTTATAAGGAAAAGTGGAAAAAAAGGTTAACACCTTATTATTAATAGTTTACAAACAAACTGTATTTCTCTCACTTTATTATTAATAAGAGAAATGCACTTAATTATAAAATCATACGTATGAAAAACGTTCTTATTGCATCAGGTATAGCAATCTTTGCTATCGCTTCGATCGCAGGAGCACAGTCATATACCTTCAACACCAATCTTACAGTTGGTTCAACAGGTGCTGATGTCGTAGCTCTTCAGACATGGTTAATGGCAAATGGTTACAGCATTCCTTCTGTTGCATCAGGTGCAGCAGCTAAGGGTTACTTCGGTGCTCAGACTCAGAAAGCTGTAAAGGCTTACCAAACAGCAAAGGATATTCCTTCAACAGGTTTCGTCGGTCCTCTTACTCGCGGTGCTTTGAATGGTGCTCCAGTAGCATCAGCATCAATGACTTGCCCAGCAGGTTATTCATGTACTCCAGTTGCAGGTACTCCTACAACAGTTGCTCCTTCTGCTATCACAACAGTCGGCGTACCAGGTACATTGGTTTATGCAAAGCAATCAGCTTTCTCAAACACTTCACTCGATAAGGGTAAGACTGTAGATGTTGCAAAGTACAAGCTACAAGCTTCAGCTTCTGATATGCAAGTCACAAGTATTTCTTTTGACTTCGACAAGAGACTTTGGTTGTATGCAGGTACAGTAACATTGAAGGATGATTCAGGTGCTGTTATCACTTCAAAGAGCGGTTTGACACGCCCTGATTTCTCAGAGCTTACAGTTGGTTCAAGTTATCGCTTAACAATTCCACTTAATTATGTTGTCCCAAAGACAATGTGGAAGTATGTAACACTAAGTCTTACCGCTCTTCCTTCTTCTGATAGAACATCTGCAGAGACCATTACTATTACAAGCTCTCAAGCTCGTGCGGTTGATGGTACTGGTGTAAATGACACCGTAGATGCAACAGGTGGTACTCAAGCTATTAGCTGGTCAGGTAGTAGCAATGCTGCGATTGTTACAACAATCAACAGTGCTTCTCCTGCAACAAAGCTAGTTCAGATTTCAACATCTGTTGAGACAGATAACGTCGTCTTGGGTGTTTTCGATCTTAAGTCACAAAACACAGATACAACTTTGAGAACATTGAAGGTGTTTGTTAATACAAACTCTGGCCCAGTTACAACATCATTGTTTAACGATATCAAATTGAAGATTGGTGGTAATGTATACTCAGCTGACTCAATCGTAGCTGGTACATCTTCTTCGACAGTTACATTCACAAACTTGGATGTTAATTTGCCAAAGGATGCTTATGTATCTGCAACAATATTGGGTAAGGTTGCTAAGAATGTATCAGGATCAGCTTCTACTACATTGGTTGCGAATTCAACAAACATTGCAGTTGAAGACTCATCTTATGCTACAGTTTCAGTCAACTCTGCTACAATCACAGCTAATACACAGACATTTACAACATCTGGCGTAGTAGCAAGTAACTTGCAAGTTATCAAGGAAGATACTATTGCTCCACAAGCTGGAGGTATTTCAAGAATTGCTTATGTTAAGTACACATTGACAGCAGGTGATAACGCTGTTTATGTATCAAAGACTCAAACAACAGCAGTTTCTTCAACAACATCTCTAGGTACAGCTGGTACAGCAACAACAACTCCTTACGGAACATTCACAGTTGATAACACAAGTGGTGATGGAACAACCTACTTCTATATTGCTCCAGGTCAGTCAAAGACCTTTACAGCAGGATGGAAGACAACTGGTTCAAGTCCTACTACAAGTACAGGTTCTCTAACAGTTTCAGCTTTGAATTACTCAACTGCTGATACAACAGGTACTGGTGGATCATTGTCATCTAGTGATATTACTACAGCTTTGCAGATCAACTTCTTCTAATAGAAGATTTGATAGATTTGTACAGCTAACGTAAAACAAAAACCGCCTTCGGGCGGTTTTTGTGTTTGGGGAATTTAAGTTGTAGAATAGGTATATGATGAATAGTGGCAGGAAATCTCCAAATACAAAAGGGTTATTGATTTTGATTGCGATTTTTACTATGGCTTTTGCTTATAGACAGGCAAATGCGCAGACTACTATTATTTCCAACCCTTATTCATCTACTATATCGACAACCAATACCGCTTCAATTGCAAGTAGTCCCATTATCTCCAATTGTCTAGATCTAAGTTATGACTTATATCAAGGACTATCGGATAAGGCAAATGATAAAGCTGTTACAAATTTACAAAAATTTTTGAAAAATAATCAGTATCTATCAGCAACACCAAATGGTTATTTTGGACCGAGTACAAAGTCAGCGGTCAAAGCTTTTCAGTCAAAAAATAACATTTCCAGTACTGGTCGAGTGGGTCCAGCTACAAGACAGGTTATCCGAAATATGTCTTGCCAAGCCAATACAAATTCTGCTTCTGTCATAGAAGCGGTGGCTACACCGAAGCCAGATAGGGTCAATGCTTCAAATATGACGGTTACAAATCCTAGTACGGGCATGGTCTTGAGATCCGAAAATAGGACTCAAGTAGAATGGAAAAATATTCCAAACGCTATTTATGATATCAAGCTTGAAGACAAAAATGGTTTGAGTTATGGATTTGTAGCAAATTCGGTTTCTGGCAATAGCTACAATTGGGAAATTGGCAAGGTCTTTTCTGCGAGGACAAATTCAGAAATTTTTGTAGAACCTGGTTCATATAGATTGGCTTTGACAAGTTCAAACTATCGTCAAGATATACCAGATCAGTACAGCGGTTTATTCTCTGTTTTGGGTAGACCTTTGGAGATTGATAGTATCACACCCGGCTCAGTATCAAATTCAAAAGATAATTCTCTGGTCTTGTATGGTAGAGGGTTTGACAGTACAACTTTGGTCTACTATTTCAATGATAATATAAATAGAACAATACGTCCTGAATTTATTTCTACTGATGGTACTATTGCGGTTTTTAAGATTCCTTCGCAGTCTATTACCGGTCAATACAATATTTATGTGTACAACACCTATTCTTCTGGAGCTACAAGTACACCAAGTAATGCTCTAAATCTAACAATAAAAAATTAATGACTAATCCACTGGATCAAAATTTTTTCAAATTTCTTATAGGATTTGTTTTTATTTTGGGAGTTAGTTTTGGTCTTATATATGTTGCAGGGACATATTCTGTACAAAATGAGACAAATGCATATCAAATTTCTCAATAATTTATCAATAAATTAGAGAAATTTTATCCTTTTTTCATAAGAAATTCATTAGAATTTCATTTCGCTTTGATATTATTTGTTCATTATTAATAACAATATCAAAATGCTTATAAGAAAAATTCGCTTCACACTCATCATTGCTGCAGGAGGTTTGTTGACTCTTCTTAGTTTTACTCGCCTGACGTATGCTTCTACTGTTATCCAAGATGGCTATTTGGGTCAAGATACAGTCTGGGACAAAGCACATAGTCCATACATCATAGAAGATCAGGTTTTTGTTCCGGGAGAACGGAGCCTTATTATTTCACCCGGCACTTCGATCATTGCAAGTTCGTCTCTTTCTGGACTGAGTCTCATCTATGTCCAAGGAGGCCGACTTCAAGTGGGTGATAGTAGAGGTTTGCCTGTAAGTTTCTCGGGAGATTCTGGTATAACACTTAGTCATGCAAATGCCTTTATCTCAAATTCAGATATCAAGCTTTCAAATGGCCTTGGTGCCTATGATTCTTTTCTAAATCTTTCTAGTACTACTATTACTGGATCAAACTCCGCTTTGAGGACTAGGACAAGTATTATAGATATAGTCGACAGCGATATTTCCGAAAATAAAAAGGGCATATATGTCGAGGATCCAAATCCTGCCCCGATCTTTCCCGCCTATCTAAGTCCGAGATATTATTTTGGTGGTGAGGGAGATATATCACAAGACTCTATGGTGATATCTTCGACCACACTCAAAATTTCAAATACTCATTTGGTCAACAATCGCGATTTCTCCATCAAAAATGACGATCCGAATTTCGTAATTGCAAAGAACAATTGGTGGGGAGACAAGGATGGTCCCAGTCTTTTGAGCCCAAATAAAATAGTAGGTAATGTGTATTTTGAACCTTGGATCAAAGACATCAATACAAAATGTTGCTCAAATATAGTTTTTATTCCTGGTCTTGAAGCTAGTCGATTATATTCAGACAAAGGCATTATTGGCAATAACACCCTTTGGGAGCCAAATCGCAATGCTGATGTGAGTAAGTTGTATTTGGATAATGCTGGCAAAAGTAATAACAATGTTCTTGTTGGTGATATCATGGCAAAAGCTTATGGAGTCAAAGATATATACGGAACATTTGCGAAATATCTCGATAGTTTGAAACAGTCCGATATCATAAATGATTGGTTTGGATATAGCTATGATTGGAGAAAATCACTAGATCAAGTTATTGATACAAAAGAAAATAGATTGGATTCTAGTATTGGCGATCTTGTCTCATCTATTATGAACATCGCTTCGACTTCCAAGACTGGCAAAGTAAGTTTAATTGCTCATAGCAATGGTGGCTTGGTAATGAAATATGTGTACAAAATCCTGAAAGATCGAGGCTTAGAAAATATTATCGATAAAGCTATAGGTGTAGCGGTTCCTTATCTCGGCACGCCATCTGCAATATCAGGTCTACTTCATGGTGATGGGCAGAGGATAGCAGGTGGTTTGTTTTTGAGTCAGCTCAATGCAAGAAATTTGGGCATAAATATGCCAAGTGCTTATAGTCTATTGCCATCGACAGCTTATTTTGTAAAAGCCTTTGGACCGACAATAGCCTTTGCTTCAAGTACAGTAGAGGGTCTCAATAATGCAAAATATGAAAAGGAGATTAATAATTCAAATAGTCAGAATAACTTCATATTGGATACAGCAAATAACAGAAAAGTAAATAATAAAGACATTGAAGTACCGATAAAGGGCAATGATCGCTTATTGCGTGCGGCAGAAATTATCCACAGCGTTCTTGATCCTTTCCCTTGGAGCAAAATTATAAATTATTGGGCTATTGTTGGTTGGAATAAATACACAACTACAGGTATCAAATACGACAATAAAGATTGCAAAGATTGTTCGGGATTAACTTATGAAAAAGAAAGAACCAAACTTGGAGATGGTACGGTTGTGGCAAATAGCGCAGAGCATGATTCTAGTAATAATGCCTATATAGATCTTGCAAATGACAGCAAAAAAGAGGGGAGAGACATAGATCATGCAAACATAATGGGGGCAACATCAACGATCAATTCCATCGATAGAATTATAAAAAATAATAATGATAATGAGAAAATTAAAGAGCAACTAAATAAAATTGATGGTGTACAAGTCACCACTTATTCAAAGCTTCCAGTAGACAATAGCTATTTCATAATCAGCACTCATTCACCCGTCGATTTGCACATATACGATCAGGATGGCAAGCATGTGGGAATAAACAATCTTGCAAAGGAAATAGGCATTGAACAAGGCTTGATCATTTCTGTTGATGAAGACGTTATAGGTAGTTCGATTGAATTCAAAGAGCGAAATGATGGCAGTGCTGAGACTTACATACTTCTACCAAATAAATCTGGTGAAAAATATAATATTCGCGTAGATGGTAATAATTTCGGTCAGTTCTCTTACAAAATAGAAAGGATTGTCGATAATAAAGAAGTAGACTCTATTGTATATGAGAATATTCCGGTTATGCCTACAAGTGTTGCTTCAACCAGCCTATATATCAGAACCGGTTCAAGTCTAAAGGATCAGGTTACCGATATGAGTTTGGACTTCGATGGTGATGGTATTGTCGATGATAAGTTTGACTCTCTCAAGAAGTTTGACGATTATGATCTTATAATTAGACTTGTAAAATTTATAGACAAGAATTGTGGATCCACCCAAAAATGCAAATCTATGAAGACACGCCTAGAAAAGATAAAATCAAAAATTTCAAATTCCAGCGACAAAAAATTTAAAAATGCATTGCATATAGTGGAGACGATCGGACATGTCGAAAAGAGCAATACCAATCAAAACAGTAATGATAAAATAATTCAAAACCTCTCGCAGTATATAAAGCAGTTGGAGTAG
>CAZPKQ010000014.1:10751-13474 GCA_964587205.1 uncultured Candidatus Saccharibacteria bacterium
TGAGGTGCTGCGACAGCGACTGCTGCTGCAGACACACCAAACTTCTTTTCTAGTAATTTTACGAGTTCATTTAGATCCAAGACTGACATTGTCTCAATAGCTTCGACAATGGTCTTGAACTTTGCAGGAATTTCTACGTTTGTTTCCATGATATTTTCTTTAATTATAATTATTTTTTCTCGGCAATTTTATTTAGGGCAACTACCAAACCTTGAATTGGAGAATTGATAACATTGACGAACATGCCTCGAAGAGTTGCGACTGGAGGAATATTGGCGATTGCCAACATTTCGTCCTTGGTCATAAACTTATTTTCGAAAACACCACCAATGATAGCGATCTGGTCTTTGAGTTTCTTTTGAAATTCGTAGACTCCAGATGCTGGAGCAATAAGATCTTCTCCGTATGCCATACCGAATTCACCGACAAGATCGGGCATTTCGCCTAGGTATTTCTTTGCCTCAAGAGCCTTTTTTGTCAAAGTCTTTTTTGCAACAAAGAAGCCGACGCCGTTCTTGGTCAATTCTCTACGCATAGGAGTAGCATCCTCGACTTTTAGTCCGTGAATATTTACGAACACCAAAGTCTTGGCCTTACTCATTAGCTTATCCAATTTCTCAACGATCTCTTTCTTTTGAGTCTTTGTTCTAGACATGATATGCAATTAGTACTTAGTAATTAGCCACTAGAAATACAAATGCAAAAGCAATATTGTATACCAGTAGTTTTCGACCTTTCCGGCCAAAAGGAGATGTGAAACCTCGGAAGGTCTTGTAACAGTCAAATTGATAAGTTAGTATCAAATTGGCTGAATGCCTTCTGTCTTTAGCCTTAATGCCATGTTACAATACAAAACCACAAATATCAATAGCAATACAATGGATACGCTAAGCGCAATTTTCGGTAATCTAATCAAGGTCAAAATATTACGACTCTTCCTTTTCAACGAAAATACTCCTTTCCTTATAAAGGAAATTTGCGAAAGGACCAAGTCTCCAATAAATTTGGTAAAAAAGGAACTCAATATTTTGGAGAAAACAGATTTTTTGAAATTGAGAAAAATTTCAAAAGAAATCCAAGTCACAAAAGGTAAGAAAATTGTCCAAAAGAAACTTGAAGGCAACGGCTACGCTCTCAATCCAAAGTATCCATATCTTGATCCACTCAAAAATCTTTTGACAATAACTTCTCTTCGAGTCGATGAATCTCTGACTAGGAGATTCACCAATGCTGGCAAAATAAAATTATTTATTGTCTCTGGTGTCTTCATCCAAAACTGGGATTCTCGAGTCGATTTGCTTGTAGTGGGTGATGATCTAAATTTGAATAAAATTGAATCAGTCATAAAAAATATTGAGGCCGAGATAGGGAAGGAGATCGCTTATTCTGCTTTTGAGACTCAAGACTTCGAATATAGACTCGGTATACATGATCGTCTTGTCCGAGACATTCTCGATTATCCTCATGTAACTTTGTTGGATAGGCTATCTATTGAGCCAAACCAATAAAATATCCACATCTCAAGACTTGCGACAAGCCTATCGTGGTATAATTAATCCATTATAGGAATTAATTTATAAAATGATGGAGTTTTTTCAAAATTTAAGTGATGTCTTTACAAGCTCACTACAAAGTGTCTGGAAAGCAGTATCAGCACTTATACCAAATCTAGTTATTGCGTTGGTATTCCTAGCTATCGGTTGGATACTAGCAGTCTTGATCGAGAGATTGATTGAACATTTGTTCAAGAGTCTAAAGATCGACGCTCTTCTAAAGAGTGCAGGGGTCGAGGATGTACTAAAGAAGGCTGGACATGATTTGAATTCTGGCCTATTCGTAGGTTCATTAGTGAAGTGGTTTATCGTTGTAGTCTTCCTAATGTCATCATTTGACACTCTAGGTCTAGTACAATTTTCTGCATTTTTGAGAGATGTAGTTGGTTACCTCCCAAACATAATTGCAGCGGTATTGATTTTGATGGTTGCAGTTATTGTAGGTAATACAATGGAGAGAATTGTCATTGCAAGTTCAAGAGCTACCGATGTACATGCAGCAGAGATGCTCGGACATGTGACTCGCTGGGTTATCTGGATCTTTGCTTTGATAATGGCACTTCGTTCTTTGGGTATCGATACGATGATCCTAAATACTATCGTTACCGCAGTCTTCGCTGGTGTCGCTCTTGCGCTCGGTCTTGCCTTCGGTCTAGGTGGCAAGGACTATGCTCAGAAGCTAGTCGAGAGGACTATGAAGCGCTGGGAAAATTAATTCAAATTTACTTTGATTTCAAAAGGGTGGTCGCAAGGCCATCTTTTTGTTTGTCCAAATTTTATTCATTAAAATATGATTTTAATTTTAGGTAATAGGTAATAGGTAAAAGGTAAAATCTTCTTATATTAATATTACCTCTTACCTATTACCTTTTCCCTAATATAAAGACCTTGACTTCTAATTCAATATCCGTATACTTATTTCCACTGCCGAATGATTACAAGAAATACCCAAACAACAGCCAGGCCATAGCCATTTCTATCTGGAATGTGTTGTCGCCGCTGTAAAGCGGTTTTTCTTTTCAGAACGATTGACACATTGAAAACAACATATGCACAAAATCCTCTTCGAAAGAAGGGGTAAGACTTGAAGATCATGTAGTACATGATTTATTCAAGGTTCATTACTGGATTGGTCTAATTTAGTAATGAAATGTTGTAGGTATAATGTAC
>CAZPKQ010000015.1:0-13357 GCA_964587205.1 uncultured Candidatus Saccharibacteria bacterium
TCGAGCTTCCTGGTTACGAAAAGGAGATAATTGTCGTAAATGACGCATCGACTGATGGTACAAAGGGTATTTTGGAAAGATATAAATCCAAAATTAAAGTCCATCATCATGATATCAACTTAGGTAAGGGAAGTGCTGTCCGTAACGGACTTTCTCAGGCCACCGGAGATCTTGCTGTCATCCAAGATGCTGATTTGGAATATGATCCAGAAGAATTGCCAAAATTGCTCCAACTTCTCAAAGATGAAAAAACTTTGGTTTTTGGTTCAAGAAATCTCCATCATGAGCCAAGAAGAAGTTTTTTTGTTCAGAGGCTTGGAGTTTGGTTTTTGACCAAGCTTATAAACTTCTTGTATGGAGCAAAACTTACCGATGTCTGGACTTGTTACAAGATTTTTCCAACCAAGATAAAACATTATTTTGTTGCCGGTAGATTCGATTCAGAGATTTTGTTTACGCTCAACGCTTTGCATCATGGATATAACATCAAAGAGGGTGCAGTATCTCACAATCCAAGGACAAAAGAAGAGGGTAAGAAGATCAGAATTCGAGATGGTATTGGTGCAATCATTAAGACTCTTTTGCACAAATTGAGTCATATGAAAAAACCAGAGGCCAAAATCGGAGTAAAGGAGACTTTGCATATAATCGTAGATCCAGTCACCAAGAAACCCCTAAGGAGGGAAGGTAAATTCCTCATCGCTCCCGATGGTACAAAATACAAACTCGATGAACACGATAGGCCGTTTTTGATTGAAACAGAATCTTATGAGCTCAATAGTGAAGAACACATGTCTGGTATCAATTGGCTAAAGTCCTTTTTCAAACAATGGCCTTGGCTTTATTACACTATTTGGCATTCATTTTGTCCGGTTTTGATGTTGGTCAATGGTCCAAGGAAAATAAAAAAGTATTTATCTCCCGATCAATATATCGTGGACATAGGCTCTGGCCCAGAGCGCTTGGGTAAAGAATTTATCAATGTGGACGTTTTTCCATTTCCTGAAGTCGATATTGTCGCTGATGCAAGTGTGTTGCCTTTTGCAGACGGTTCTATACCCGCTATGGTCAGCGAATCTATGCTAGAACATGTCGCCGAAGCTGGCTCAGTAGCAAAGGAGATGGTCCGTTCACTCAAATCTGGCGGTTATCTATATGTCAGCGTGCCCTTCATCCACCCATATCACGCTTCACCCGATGACTTCAATCGCTGGACCCTGTCCGGTCTCAAATACATGTTCAAAGAATTAGAAATTGTCGAATCTGGAGTCCGATCTGGTCCATGGAGCGCAGTTATTATGTTTATGGCTTATTGGTTTGGAGTCTTATTATCTTTTGGAAATAGGAAAATCGCCCCATTCATCAGTCATTTCCTCATGCTCTTTATGGGTCCATTCAAATTTCTTGATTTTCTATTTTATTGGATTCCAGGATCTGATGCTGTGGCTACTCATGTCTATATTATCGCAAAGAAAAAATAGCTGAATTATTTACTAGAGGGGCAAAAGTTCCAAATATTTATTGATAAAATATTTGTCTTTACCTTGGTAATATTGCCAATCAATTTCCTCATTTTTGAGGACGATGTGAGGAATATTGCCATACCAAGCAGAGAAGTGACCGAAGCTCGAATCGCTACCGATAATTGCCTGTGTCTTTGATAGTAGAAAAAGATCAGTCACAGCATTTTCTTTGGAAGTGTAGATTTGTAGATCAGCGAAATTTTCACCTTCAATCTTGCCATCGCTTGTTATCAAAAATACAGTATTTTTTGAATCAAAACCGACTTTCTCTAAGTATTGGTGGCAAATCTCAGCAACTCTCTTTTGGTCAATAAGATATTTTCCATTTCTAAAAGTTTTGTAATCGCCTTGTCTAATATGTAGGCCAATTACATTTTTGTATTTGGAATTTAGATCACCAATGATTTCTTCAATCTTTTTCTCTATTGTCTTTGTAGGTTTGAAAGCTTCGATTATTTGGGGTCTAAACTTTTCTATTCCTATAGGATTTCGGAAAAGCCAGCCTGTAAAATATAGATCTTTTGACTTTCTGGTAAGTGGCAGACTTGGTGGCAAGGGAAAGGTTTTGTTTGAAGTATTTTGTGAAGACACTGTTGAAGATTTGTGGAGCGATTCTATGATTTTTGCTTCAATCTTGTATTTGATCCGAAAAACTTTGTTTATCCAGTGACTTCTCCTTCTTGGTACCTTGAAAAAAAGGGAATAGAGTTTTGTTCTAATCTTTTCATCTTTTAGAAAATTAAAAAAATTATGATATTCATAAAATGACGGATTTCTTGTTTCTGCTCCTATTTCCAGTGAATATGCATATACGCTTATATAATTCCAAAGCTGATTGGCTAGCTCTCCTCCTGCGTGTTTTAGGATGATGTTATATTTCATTTATCAACCAAATCTTTCCTGATTGCTAAATAGTTGGTTAGTGTAAATCTTTCAAGTTCTGGATTCCATTTGATCGGCTTTATATCGTTAGATCTGATTCTATATAATTGGTAGTTTGGTTCCAGTAAATCAATAAAATCTTTGAGAAAGACTCTAGAATAAACATTTGCACCAGAAAATTCAAACTGAATATATTTGATAATCTTGCTATTAAGTGAATTTTTTGAGCCGAGTAGTACATTATATTCGTAACCTTCGGTGTCAATTTTCAATAAATCTATAGAATTTATATTATTTATTGAAACGTACGAGTCTAATGTCTTTATTTGGACTAATTGCTTGTCTTCATGCTCTTCTAGTGAAAAGAAAGAATTGTGAGTAGATTTTTTGTTTATATTGAATTGCTTATTTTCTTCTGTCTCACCAAGTGCGAAATTATTTGCAATAACATTTGATATTTTTTTTAGCTCCTTAAAGGCTCTTGGGTCAGGTTCAAAGCTATGAACTTTGCAATTCGGATTAAACTTTATGATGTCTTTCGAGTAGTCTCCAACATTTGCTCCAACATCAAATGCGGTATTGATTTTTCCAGATAAGGATTTTAGTAACCTAATTTCTCCATTTGTCTTACGGTCAGGATTATTGTCGCCATAATAATGAGCCAAGTATTTACGACAAAATTTTGCCATCGATTCGGAATAAATGGCTATTGTTTGATTAAATACTATATTTTTTATTAACTGTTTTAGCATTTTGTTAAAATATTATTTCACTATTTATATTAGCAGAATAATAACTAATTACTAGATATTAGCCGATTTTGTGCTAATATCAAAATATGACAGAAAAGTGGATCAAAGATACAGGTGAAGTTTTGGCTCTAGTCTTATTGTTTTTTGGACTTTATTATAAATTTGATTATCTTTTTGTCTTGGCTTTTGCGACTCTTATCGTAACGACAGTATATCCAAATTTACTCAAACCTCTAGCGTATCTCTGGCTCAAAGTTACAAAAATTTTAGCTTCAGTTATGCCAAGAATATTTTTTGGTTTTATATTTTATGTTATTATCACCCCGATCGGTCTTGTTCGTCGGATATTGGGATATGATTCGCTAGATTTGTCAGGCAATCACAAAAAACTTTCTGCATTCATTACTAGAAATCATCTTTTTACAAAAGAAGATCTAATGAAACCTTATTAATATCATGGAATCAATCAAAGACATTTGGAGTTTCTTGAGGGTTAGGAAGAAGTTTTGGCTCCTTCCTGCACTTCTTACGCTCATCGTGGTCGGGGCATTGCTAATATTCGGATCCGGACTTGCAATTGCTCCATTTATCTACACGATTTTCTAGCATGAAAAATAGCCCAAAAAAGATTCTCGGTATCTCCTGTTTTTATCACGATAGTGCGGCGGTACTCGTCATAGATGGTAAGATAATATCTGCAGCTCATGAGGAGCGATTTTCTAGACAAAAACACGATGAACGTTTCCCTAAGAATGCAATAAAATATTGTCTCGGCGAAGCAAATCTTGAAATTTCAGAGTTGGATCTTATTGTATTTTATGACAAACCTTTTTTGAAATTTGAAAGGTTACTAGAAACATACCATGCCTTTGCTCCAAAAGGATTTTCAAGTTTCGTCATGTCTATGCCACTTTGGATCAAAGAAAAGATCTTCATGAAGTCATTACTCAAAAAAAATCTGCAGGAGTTAAGTGAAGATGAAAAAGTTATTTTACCTCCAATAACTTTTACCGAACACCATCTTTCTCATATGGCCAGCGCATTTTATCCATCACCTTATGACAAGGCGGCTATTTTGACTGTCGATGGGGTCGGTGAATGGGCTACAACTACGATCGGTTATGGTGAAGGCAATAAAATAAAAATAATTAAGGAAATGCATTTTCCTCATTCGGTCGGATTGCTTTATTCCGCCTTTACATATTTTTGCGGTTTTAGAGTCAATAGTGGTGAATACAAATTGATGGGCCTAGCTCCTTATGGTCACAAAGGAAGCAAAGAGGTCGAAGATATAAAAAGAAAGATTCTAAATGTATTGGTTGATCTAAAAGAAGATGGAACGATATTTTTGAATATGGATTATTTTGATTTTGCTACTGGTCTAAAAATGATCAATGAAAAATTATGGAATAATTTATTTGGAGTTGGAGTAAGAAAGGATGAGGGTAGTATAGATCAGGTCTATATGAATATTGCTCTTGCGATTCAAGAGGTAACAGAAATGATTATGGTCAGGTTGGCGCTTACTGCAAAGAAATTGACTGGAGCGAAATATTTGGTTATGGCGGGTGGGGTTGCTCTAAATTGTGTGGCAAATGAGAAAATTATCGACTCTCAAATATTTGATGATGTCTGGGTCCAGCCAGCATCTGGTGATGCGGGTGGAGCTTTGGGGGCGGGTCTTTCTGGTTATTATATTTATTTTGATAAAAATAGAATAATGGGCGACGGTGATCAAATGAGCGGTTCATATTTGGGACCCAAGGTTCAAGATGACGATGCAAAAGCTATTGGTTATAAATATGGAGCACCATATCATCAATATGAAGATAATATTCTTTATGAAAAGGTTTCTTCATATTTGGCGACAGGCAAAGTCGTAGGATGGGTACAAGGAAAAATGGAATGGGGACCAAGGGCTTTGGGTAATAGAAGTGTCCTTGGTGATCCAAGGAATCCAGAAATGCAAAAGAAACTAAATCTAAAAATAAAATACAGAGAAGGATTCAGACCTTTTGCTCCATCTGTACTTGAGGAGGATGTCTCGCTTTATTTTGAGACAAAAAGACCTTCTCCGTATATGTTATTTACCGCACCAGTAGTTCGAAGTCGACGCAAACCTCTTGCACCATTATCGAAACCACTTTACGAAAGATTGTATGTGGAGAGATCAGATCTTCCCGCTATTACACATTTGGATTATTCGGCGAGAATCCAGACCGTCTCAAAAAAGACAAATCCAAGATATTGGAATCTAATCGACGCATTCAAAAAGCTCACTGGTTATGGAGTGATCGTAAACACTAGTTTCAATGTTCGAGGTGAACCGATCGTCTGTAGCGCATTTGATGCTTATCGTTGCTTCATGAATACTGAGATAGATTATTTGGTCATAGGTAATTGTATTTTTGACAAAAATGAGCAGGTCGGAATAAAGGAAATGATAAAGAAAAATGACTTTGCTAAGGACTAAAATAAAAATTTATCTTGCAAATATTGCACTTATCGCAATAAGTGTATTTATTTGTATTTTTATCTTGGATCTAGTGCTCCACTTTACTTCGTTTAGACATCTTTTGAAGAGAGAAATATATCCCAAAGATTACTTTACACAGGATGATCAGTTGGGTTATGTAATTGCAAAAAATGTTGCTACAACCACTCACTATTTTGCAGACGGGTCTTACCCTATCTGGTCAAACGAATTCGGCTGTTTCGATAGATCATTTGCCGATTTTGATAAGTATATTTATTTGACAGGTGATAGTTTTGCTTGGGGCTTTGCTCCTTATCAAGATAAATGGGGAAATAAGATAGAAGAACTAACAAATATAAGGGTGGCAAAATGTGGAATTGGAGGCTACGGTACAAAACAAGAAATGTTGAAAACAAAAAGAGATCTATCAAATTTGCCAAGACCAGAATTGATCGTGCTCGGTTATCTTGCTGGAAACGATATAGAAGATGACAAAAATTTTCCCAATTACACCGTTTATAAAGGTTATCTTGTAAATAATCTTGATAAAAGCCCAAATACAAAGGAACAAGCTTATAAGATCTATGATAATTTGTTTACTTATTGCTCGGCAAATCCGACAAATTATTTTGTATCTAGAATCAAATGCTGGTTCAATAATAATTCGATTGTCTATAATCTTCTCAAAGATAATTCAAGGGTTTTGGCCCTAAAAATATTACCTCAAAGTCTTTTGGTCAAACTTGGACTGATAGTAAATGTCGAAAATAAAAAAGCCTTTGAAGTTGATGAGATCAATTTATCATCAAATCTTCTTAATATCCTAAATTTTGCAGTTTTGGCCAAAGATTACGGCTCAGATTTCTTGGTCGTACTAATCCCAGGTGATAATGAAAAGCAAAAGCAATTTTTGGAAGCTATGAATATAAGATATATTGATCTTGATTTTGAATTTGCTAAGTATGACAAAAATTACAAAAAAAATTTGTATTGGAGCAAGGATGGTCACTGGAATGAAAGAGGCAATCATTTGGCCGGATATATTGTCTCAAAATATATTTTGGAAAATAATTTGATAAATAATCAAAAAGATGCAAGTCAAAAGCTTGAGAACATAGATAGTCTAATCCATAAAGAATTTTTATTTGGTGAAGCAAAATAGACCAGTACCGAAGCCGAGCTCTGGTTTGTAGCTTATTGTCATTTCGTTTCCATATATATATATTTCTTCAATAAGATTTAGAGGTGCAAATTGATTTAGGATGAATTCTCTGGTGAATGCTCTGTGGGCGTTGAAGTAAACCTTATTTGCCTTATCGACTGGTACTGTGATGTAGAGTCTGCCATTTTTGGCTAAGACTCTTTTTAGTTCGCTTATGGCTTTTTCGGTACCAAATTGGTCGAGCTCGTCTCCGTATCGGCCAAGTCCGATGTGTTCTATTACGCAAATTGAAGAAAGAGACTCCAGGCTATCATCCTTGAACGGTAGATTTGTAATATCACCTTTGATGAATTTTAGTTCGGGTAATGATACAGAAAGCGGTCTAATATCGACCATGGTGGTCGGTACAAATTGGGAAATAATACCTACCATTTGAGCTTGAGATCCTATATCTACATGACTTTTGGGTTTGTGATCAAATACTTTTCTAGAGCACCAGACACCTTGAAGGTAATAGACTGGATCGAGTTTTGTGGTTGTGGTCTTGTCGTAAATGCGAGGAAATATATCTCCTGTACCAAATGGAATCTGCTCATTTGTCTTGAGTTTGGTATATTTTGAAAGATCTTTGAAAAATATGATAAGTGACCTGATACGCAACCATGGTGATGGAGAAATGATCAAAGTCCTTAGGACTATTATCAGATATTTAGAAGGCTTCCAATTTTTTATGAAATTTTTCATATTGTAAAAAATCTATTTGATGTTTTTATTTGACTTAAGCCGTCTTTGTACTTTATGAACCTTCTTTCTCTTTTGCTACAAATCAAAGGATAAGAGAAAGCATAAATATTGGCAAGTCTTTGTGGTAATTTATTGTAGATAAAAAAGAAAACTTTTATTATAAAATTTGTTAGACCAGATTCTTTGGATACAGCTTTTTGTTCGTTACGGTATCTATCCATGTTTGAGCTCAATTGACCGACTCTTTTGCGAAATATTGAGACTGGTACATCGATAGACCACAATCTTTCGAATTGTGAGAATTTGATCCATAAGTCATAATCGCCGGCTAATTTTAGTTTGGGATTTAGTTTATTTGTTCTTTGCCATAAAGATCGTGTCCAAAATACACTATCCTGATGGATAAATGGGGCATTGCGACCGTATATACCTTTTTTGATCCAGTTTTTGTTATAAATGTAGTTTTTGCCTTTATCGATAATATCTCCATTTTGATTTGCAAATGAGGTAAAACCTTTTAGCCATTTGATATTTGGAAATTTCAAAAAAGTCGCGCTGATAATAGCGAAAGCACCATCTCTATAAAGATCGTCTGCATTTATCCAAGCCAGGATATCACCGCTCGACATTGCAAAACCTTTGTTTATCGCATCATACATACCATCATCTTTTTCTGAAATATATCTGATCTCTATCCGATTGCATTTTGGTTTGTTGTTTTCGAAGAAGTCCTTAGCTTTTTTGATTTTTTCGAGAGTGTGGTCGGTCGATCCTCCGTCGACCAATATATATTCGATTTCGAAATCACCACTTTGATTTAGGACGCTATTTATGGTCTCTTCTATATAGTCTGCCGAATTGTAGCAGGGTGTTATGATTGAAAATTTCATTTTAGGTATTGTTCAATATTATCAGAATAATTTTCATTTTCTTTATTCATTCTCCACATATAAGCCGGAATAAAAAATACATAGCTATTGCAAAAAGTCTCCGCAACCTCAAAATTGAAGTCTCTATCGGCTCCTCGTCCCATGAATGATGGCCAGATGCGGTACTTGAGAGGTCTAAATTTGACCTTATCGATGACTTTTCTTTCAAATAATGGAGAATTGCCAGTACCTGGATATGGAGCTAGTGAAGACCAAAATAGCTTATTTACGAACCTTTTTCTTTTCCAGTGGAAAGGTATTTGGGAATTTATTTTTTCGCTAAATTTTGAGATTATCCCCTTTGTCTTTTGTGATAGACGGTACAACTCTTTTGGTCCGATCAGATTGTGGGTAAGGCCGTTTTTGAATTTATCGAAATCAAGCTCTCTGTTTAGATATTTGTCTTGAAACTTGAACCAGTCCAAAGTAACATGACTTGCTTTGTACTTTTCTATCAAAAACAATTGAATTTCAATTCGGTTTTTGAGGGAAGCGTCGTCAGCATCTTGAAAGGTTATATACTGACCTTTAGCGATTTTGAATCCTGTATTTCGAGCAGACCAGCCCGCATTTATATTTCTCTTCAAAATTGGGTCAAATTTGTTTGGATCATTTTCGGAATCAATCAGGGTAATTCTTTTGTCATGTTTTATTATTTCCTTTACCACATCTTTTGTATTATCTGTCGAAGCATCATCGACTACTATTATTTCGATATTTTGATAAGTTTGGTTTTGGATAGAAGAAATGGCGGTAGCAATGGTATCTGCACAATTGTAACAAGGTATAATGACGCTAATTAGTGGTCTATTCATAAATTATTTTGTCTATAAATGCTCTATAGGCTTGTTCGAAACTTTGTCTTGTATGTCTTTTGTTTGCATATTCCCAAACTTGTCTTGATAATCTTTCCAGATCCTGTGAGTCTCTATTGGATTGAATTTTTATAATTTCTATTATTTTGTTTGGGTCTATATTATCTATAATTATTGCCGGACAATCTTCTTTTAATCCGGTCTCCTTGGTAACTATCGGTATGAGACCAGTATGCATAGCTTGGACGACAGATCCAGATGTACCTTCCGAGGCGCTTGGATATATAATAAAACTATAATTTTCAAAAAATTTATTCAAAGGTTGATTGTTGAGAATTATTTCATCACCTATGATCTTTGGTCTATCGTAGAGTTTGATATTTGGTAAGTCAAAATATTTCTTGAACTGATTATAAAATTCTGACTCGGCTTTGATCGGACCTATGACTGCAAGTTCCAGCTCTTGAGTTTGAGCAAATGATTCCAATACCAAGTCTAATCCTTTGAGTATTGCTCCACCGCCACCGAACCAGACAAATTTATTTTTGCTCAAATTTTGATCTCTCTTGAGAAAATCGTATCTTTTTGTGACAGATATTGGGATATCGAAAATAGGCTTGTGGGCATAATCGTAAGATGCTCGGATGGTTGAGTTGCCGAAACCTTCTATATAATCAGCGTATTTTGCATTTTGTGTATCAGATTCTAGTCTTTTTTGTTCTAAAATAAGACCTGTCCGCTTTTGCAAAAAATTTAATCGATCTTTCTCTTGTTGATTTTGGAATGTTGGACTCGCAGAGACTATATGCATTATTTTTTTACAATTTTTCGGTAATTGTTCCGATAATCTTTTTAGATTTTTGTTGATATCAATGCAAATTTGATAAGGTTTGCAAGGAAGAAATTTTGTATTATTCCAATCAATTACGTGCACAGTAAAATTTTTTTCCAAAAGAATGTCAGCAATCTTTGTTGCTTCCCAATAATTGCTATGAGGATCAGTGTGTTTTTGCCATGGCAGAGTCGTAAAAGGGCTCGATATATAAGACAAAAGGGCATAGCCTCGAGATTTTGATTTTGGTCTTAAGACGACGTAACCAAAAAGTTTGTAATGAATTTTATTTATTAAACTTTTATACATTTTCTATATTATCCTTATGTCGCCCAAACCAGATTCCAAGACAAAGCAAAACCCAAAGTTTATACTCACTATTTCTTTTGCCACTATCAAAATCAGCCATGATTTTTGCTATATAATCTTGATTGAGATAATTTGAAATAAAAGCTTGTTTGTCCAAGAGATTAGCCTTTATCAATTGTCTCATCTTATCTTGTTTCAACCAATCTTTGATCGGAGCACCGAAGCCTTGTTTGCGTCTATAGACGAAGTCATGGGGAAAAGTGTCTGCCAAAATATCTTTAAGAATTATTTTATTTTGATTTTTTGAAAATTTGTAACTTGAAGGCAGATTATAGACATATTCAGCAAGTCTTGTATCGAGGAATGGTGAGCGAACCTCAAGAGAATTCATCATGCTGGTCCGATCTATTTTACTCAATAATTGACCGGGTAAATAAAATTTCAAATCAAAAATGTTTATCTTATCGATAGGATCTTTCACGCCTCGCAAAATCGCTTTAAGATAGTTTTCATTTTTGTTTACACCAGATTTCACCAATTTATTTATCTCTTTATCGTCGAACATAGTAATCATCTTTTGTTGGATCGCAAAGGCATCTTTGAAAATAAGATCCAAACGCCAGCGCGGTATATGCATTTTCTTTTGATACCAACCATAACCCATAAATAATTCATCTGCTCCGTCACCTGTAAGAGCAACCTTTACTTTTGAACTAGCTAATTTTGAAATAAGATGTTGAGGGAAATTTGAATTGTCACCGTGAGGTTCGTCCATATAGCTTATTATATCGAGTAGAGACTGGGTCAAATCGCTGTTTATCGGTAACGAATAATGATCAGTACCAATTCGTTTCGATGCTTCGATTGCAAAGGGTAATTCATTTTTGTTGCCTTCATATCCGACAGAAAAAGTCTTGATGGGGAATGAAGAGTATTTTTGTGCATATAGAGTAGTAAGGGTGGAGTCGACTCCGCCAGAGAGCAGGGATCCGATCTCGACATCGGCAACCATTCTTTTGCGTGAAGCTTCAGCGAATAGTTTTTCGATTTGTATTTTTGCTTGATCGTATGAATCGCGATTTTCTACTTTCTTGATATCCCAATATTTCCATATCTCCAACTTGTCGTCTTTGAGTAGAAGCGCGTGTCCAGGTAGTAGTGTGGAAATATTTGAATATATAGTCTTGTCTGGTCCGATATATCCATAGTGCAAATAATCATATAGGGCTTGGGGATCGATCTTTCCTTTGATTTTATTTGATGCAAAGATTGCTTTAATTTCTGAAGCGCCGATAAATGCGCCATCGATGAAAGAATAATAAAAAGGTTTTTTACCAAATCTATCTCTAGCTATGAACATCTGGTTTTTTTCTTCATCCCAAATTGCAAATGCAAACATTCCGTCTATATAATCGAGACACTTTGTACCGTATTCTATATAAGCTTTCAAGATCACTTCGGTATCGGATTGTGTTTTAAATTTGTGTCCCTTCTTTTCTAATTCTACTTTCTGAGTTTTGTAATCATAAATTTCTCCGTTGAATACTATTGTTATTGGTTTTGTATTGTCTCTCATCGGTTGATTGCCAGCACTAAGATCTACGATGGCAAGTCTAGCTTGTCCCAAGATGGTATCACCAATTTTTGAAAATTTTTGCTCATCTGGACCACGATGTCTCAAAGTCATGAGCATTTTGTCTATGATCGCATCATCGAAATGATTTCCTTTTATTGTAATGATTCCGCACATGTTAATTTTTTGCAGTTTTGATCAAAATTCCAAGGATAATGTAGTCGATGATTTCTGTAATAATGAGAGCAATAATCGCTCCCAAGATACCGTACATTGGAATCAAAATAATCATAGCCAGTATTTTTGTAATATTTGGGCCTATACTCATGATATAGCTCTCTTTGATCTTTTGGTGAGCGGATATCGCCGCAGACATCAATCGTCTTGGAGCAGATAGTAGAGAAATAGTCGCTATTTGGGTATAAATTATTGATTCTAAATATTGAGGGAAAAAGATTTTGAAAATGAAAGGCGCAAGCAAAATATATAAAATCGCCATCGGAACCGCTATGAAATAAAGATGCTTGATCTTGTGACCAAGATTGGTTTTGATAAGTTCGAAATCTCTTTGGGCGAATTTTGGTAAGGCGATGGCGCTTTGATTTTCGATGAGACCACGAATCTCTCTTACTGGAGCAATAGCGTATGTATAGAGAGCAAGCGGTCCGGCACCAAGCAATTTCCACAAAAGAAAAGCATCAATCTCATTTGAGAAATAACTAAATAAGCTGATAAGACCAGTGTGAAAGCCGTATTTGCCGGCAAAGTTTCCGGAATATTGACCAGAATTTTTGAGATTGTATTTTTTGACTACAGAACGATATAGGAGTATACCCAAAATTAGATTTCCGATGATGTAGACTACGATCACCACGAGGACTGACCTTGATAGCAAAAGTGTCAGGACGAGAGCAATAGTCATAAATGGTGTACGCAGACCATTGAAACTGGCCAAAGCTCGGAAGTCACCGACTGAAGACAAAAAAGATTTTGCTACCGAACTAGAAATAAGAATAGGTAATGCAAGCCCAGCGAGACTAAGGCATGCAAAGAGGGTTAGATTTTGATTTATGCCATAGTATATACCGACGATAAATAATATCGATCCCGATAATATTGACCAGGGCATAATCTTCCTCAAACCTTCAAATATTATTGCATGATTGCCGTTTGCTGATTCTTTGGCAATGCCATTACCGAGAGCCGTCGTTGGGGCCATCGAGAAAAGGCCAATGATAGCTAAGACGAAAGTATAGACTCCGTAATCTTCTTTTGAAATTAGATTTGCAAAAGCAATAGATAAGATGAAACCGTTTGCAATACTAAAAACCTCGTTTAGGTTTAGCCAAAAATTGCTTTT
>CAZPKQ010000016.1:0-12296 GCA_964587205.1 uncultured Candidatus Saccharibacteria bacterium
AACCTTTGTCACCCCAATCTATCACAAATGTCACCTCATATGGTTAACTGTACACGCTATTGCTTTTTTCTATATTTGTGATACACTATATGGGTATGAAGTTCGCCTTTTGGCGAATATTTTGTTAATTAGGTCAATTAACAAACTTACAATTAAATAACAATTAAATAAAAACTAAATATGTTCGATCTAAAAGTAATAAATTCTGTTGTTCAACAACTAGAAGAAGAACGCGGTATTCCAAGGGAGAAAAGTCTAGAAGCCATTTCCATGGCTCTTGCTACAGCTTACAAAAAAGAATACGGCAAAAAAGGCCAGATAGTGCGCGCTTCATTCGACAACAATTCAGGAAGTGTCGAGTTTTGGCAAGTCAAAATAGTAGTCGATCGCAATCAAGTCATCATGGAGGGTGACGAAGAGGTTGAGGAAAATCTCAAAGATGCAAATCTTGAAGATATCAAGATCCGCTTCAATCCAGAGCAACACATGCTTCTTGAAGATGCTCAAAGGATCAAGCGCGACGCGGTAGTGGGTGATGAGATCATCTTCCCTCTCGAAAATAAAGCCGATTTCGGAAGAATTGCCGCTCAGACTGCAAAACAAGTCATAATCCAAAAGATTCGTGAAGCCGAAAAGGTCTCAGTTATGGGAGAATATGGCGAAAAAGAGGGTCAAATTGTCGCTGGCTCAGTCGAAAGAGTAGAAAGAGGTGTAATTTATGTGGATATGGGACGTGCTTTGGGTCTAATCCCTTATGAAGAACAAATCCCTTCAGAACACTGGAAGACTGGTGACAGGATCCGTGCTTACTTATATGCTGTCGAGGAATCTCCAAAAGGCATAGTTCTCAAGCTTTCAAGAGCACATCCAAAATTCTTGGCAAAATTGTTTGAGACCGAGACACCCGAGATTGCTTCAGGTGTAGTCGAGATCAAGAGTATAGCTCGAGAACCAGGCTCCAGATCCAAGATTGCTGTTATTTCTCACGATTCTCATATAGATCCTATCGGTTCTATGGTCGGTCAAAGAGGTGTTAGAGTTACAACAGTTACTAGTGAACTATCGGGTGAAAAGATCGATATTGTAGAGTGGAATGAAGATCCTGCCCTATTTATCGAAGAAGCCCTATCACCAGCAGAAGTAGTATCGCTAGAACTTGACGAAAAAGAACACAAAGCAATAGTAACCGTTACCGAAGATGAGCAATCACTCGCTATCGGTAAAGGTGGTCAAAATGTCCGTCTAGCAGCAAAGCTTACTGGTTGGAAGATAGACATAAAAGCTATTGGCAGTGCAGAAGAGATAAATATTGGAGAAGAAACAAATAAATAGTTGCAGATTGGTTACACTACAACACAAAAGAGGCATTAAGCCTCTTTTGTGTTTGTAATCTATATAATATATCTAATGCATTTCGGTGATCTTGAGTAACAGTCTTGATTCCAAACCCTGCATATACTCCATATTTATCTTCATGTTTTCTTTGAATTGATCGAGTACTGCCCCAACTTGAATCCTGAAGTCATTTTTTAATTCGTCAAATCTTCGCCCTAATAAATCAAGCCTTCTTTCTATAGTATCCAATCGCCTTTCTATAGATTCAAATCTCTTATCTACGAGATTGAATCTGGTACTTGTAACATCCCTAAAATCTCTCATTTCTTCGACAAAGTCGTTGAAATCTCTCTTGGATACATAATCCAAAAGCTCATGTTTCGAAACCAAAGTGGAATTTTTGTTTATTATATTTTTTCGCATTTTGGCAGGCCCGATAATTATATCATTGAAACAATGTTTTCAATTTATTCAGGAATTACTTTTTATTGCAATAAAATTTACTAATGCATTTCATAATAAATACTCAAAAAAGTTTAATATCACAAAATACAAAGCTACAATTTAAGCGCATTGTCAATATAACAAATGGCTCAATTTCTGCTAAAATCCGTCATATTGTTTAATTAATAGTAACAATTAATAAAATGCAAACGTCAGAAATTTTCGCATTAATCGCTTCGATTATTGCAATCGTTTACGGACTTTTCTTGGTCTCATCGATCATGAAAAAGCCAACAGGCAACGAAAAGATGAGGGAAATCGCTTCAGCTATCCAAGCAGGAGCAAAAGCTTATCTAAATCGCCAGTACAAGACAATTACAATTATCGCTTTGGTACTCTTTATCGTCCTTTGGATCTTCCTAGACATCAAGATTGCCATAGGTTTCTTGGTAGGTGCAGTATTATCCGCATTGGCAGGTTATATCGGTATGAATGTATCAGTCCGCACAAATATTAGGACAGCCGAAGCTGCAAAACACGGCCTTGGCAATGCCCTATCACTAGCCTTCAAAGGCGGTGCTGTTACAGGACTTCTTGTAGTCGGACTTGCTCTTCTTGGTGTTACAGCATTTTATGCTTTCACAAAAGACGTCGATTCAATGATCGGTCTTGCCTTCGGTTCTAGTCTTATTTCTGTATTCGCAAGACTTGGTGGAGGAATATTCACGAAAGCGGCTGATGTCGGCACAGATTTGGTTGGCAAGGTTGAAGCCGGTATTCCAGAAGATGATCCAAGAAATCCTGGCGTTATCGCAGACAATGTAGGAGACAATGTCGGTGACTGTGCAGGTATGGCAGCAGACCTATTTGAGACTTATGCTGTCACTACTATTGCTGCAATGATCTTGGGTGCGACAATATTCAAATCATTTGATAGCGCCGTTCTTTATCCTCTAGCTTTGGGTGCTATTGCTATCTTTGCATCTATTATCGGTACTTGGTTCGTCAAATTGGGCAAATCCCAAAACATCATGGGTGCTATGTACAAAGGTCTTATTGCTTCAGGTATACTTTCTGCTCTAGCATTCTACCCTACTACAAATGTCATGATGAAAGGCAACGGTACTTATAGCGTGCTAAATCTATACGGTACAACTCTTGTTGGTCTTATAGTCACAGCTCTATTGGTCTTTATTACCGAGTATTACACATCGACAAAGTACTACCCAGTAAAGTCCATTGCTCAAGCATCAAATTCAGGACATGGTACAAACATTATTCAAGGTTTGGCGGTTTCAATGAAATCAACAGCATGGCCTTTGATAACAATAGTTGCAGGTATCCTAGCTGCATACCATTTCGCTGGACTATACGGTATCGCTATCGCCGCTATGAGTATGCTTTCTATGGCTGGTATCATCGTCGCTATCGACTCATATGGACCTATTACAGACAATGCTGGAGGTATCGCTGAGATGTCCAACCTTCCAAAAGAGATTCGTGATATTACAGATCCTCTAGATGCTGTGGGCAATACAACAAAAGCCGTTACAAAGGGTTATGCTATCGGTTCTGCCGGACTCGCCGCTCTTGTCTTGTTTGCCTCATATACAGAAGCTATCGGTTCAAACATCACCTTCAATCTAAGTGATCCAAAGGTTATTGTTGGTCTATTTATCGGTGGTCTATTACCTTACTATTTTGCCGCTCTATGTATGGAAGCTGTAGGAAAAGCTGCCGGCAAGGTCGTAGAAGAAGTCCGCCGCCAATTCCGTGAGATCAAAGGTATAATGCAAGGCACAGCAAAGCCAGATTATGCTCGATGCGTAGACATTGTGACAAGCGGAGCGATCAAAGAGATGATTGCGCCAGCACTTATACCAGTTCTAGCTCCGATAGTAGTAGGTTTTGTCTTGGGTCCTATCGCCCTTGGCGGTCTCTTGGTCGGATCGATCATTACTGGTCTATTCGTAGCTATTTCCATGACTTCAGGTGGAGGTGCGTGGGATAATGCAAAGAAACACATCGAACAAGGCAATCATGGAGGCAAAGGTTCTGATGCTCACAAAGCCGCAGTCACCGGAGACACGGTCGGTGATCCATACAAGGATACAGCCGGACCAGCTATCAACCCAATGATTAAGATTCTAAACATCGTTGCTCTACTTATAGTCGCATTTCTTATCTAATTTGTTCCAAAATTAAAACAAAGAATCCCCAGTATTCGGGGATTTTTTGTTTGGAAATGTTACAATAGACCAAACCATGTTATTCATGGGCAATTATATATATGAAAATAAAAACAAGTCCTATAGGTTTCGTATTATTAGCAGTATTATCAATATTAGTAAGTACAAAGGTCTCCAATGCTCAGAGTCTCATCGAGACGACTGGAGCAACAGGTATTTCCAATACCTTAGACGGAAGACCGGTCAATCCCCCACAAATCAGGGAGAAGATTAGGGCCGATCTTGATTCAAAGATGCAAAATGCAAAAAACAATCAAGAATTTAGAAATCAAATGATTGAAAATGGCTACAAAATAGCCACAACATCTCCTCGTGGACCTCTAGGCAGACCTCCAATGCTTCAGAAGATGTCTTCGACAAGCACATCCACTCGATTCCAAAACATGAAAGAGCGGATCGAAGATAGACAGGAAAATAGACAAGAAAGAATGGATGACAGACAAAATCGTAGAGAGGATAGGCAAGATGAAAGACAAGACCGAAGAGACGATCGACAAGATCGTAGAGAACAAGTCAAAGAAATGGCCTTGGATAATCTCAAACAAAAGAGAGATGAAGTTACAAAAAATCTCGATATTGCCCTAAGAAATCTCTCCGAATTGAGAAAAAGAATTCAGGCGAGAGTAGAAAAGGATAGAAATTCAAACAAAGACATGTCTTCGGTCAACAATCTACTCAAAATTGCCGACGAAAAACTCGCTATAGCAAAGAGTGCTGTAGATGCTGTCAAAGCATATAAGCCAGAAAATTCTGCAGTAAGTACAACAACAGCAAATTGTACAGATGCTTCTTGTCCTGCACCTTGTCTAAACAAAGACAATGCAAGCTCTACTGCTCAGCAAAAATGCAAAGTTCCATTCAAAGTAGTAGCCTTGGGTCCAGTTAGAGAATTGGTAGAAAAAGCTCAATTATCAATCAAAGATGCTCACAGAGCCCTCAACGATTCAGTTGTTGCTTTGGCCAAGATTTCTGGCATGAACCCTCCTCGCATAGATGGCAGACCAGGTACGACTACACCACCGGTCCAGACTCCTAATGCAAGTTCTACAAATCAATAATATAACCAAATAAATATATGGACCCTCAAAATATGTCATCAAATCAAAATTATCAAATGCCACAATCGCCTGCACCTAGTCCAAGCCCTGCTCCAGAACCATTGCAATATGCAAATCATCCAAAGAAAGTCGGACCAATCATTGCCATTGCTGTTGCGGTAGTCGTGATTATAGCGGTTGCTATATACATGTACTCATCTAGATACACCGTAGTAAGTCCGACAAACGAACAGGCTCAGACTGGTGCAAATATAAATACAGTAGTGAGTGATACATCAGACAAAGTCTCAGCTCCACAAGAAACCTTGACCCCTATCACAAATTCAAAAGACGATGTTGATAGTCTACAAAGCGATCTAAATGCCTCGATTAAGGGCTTAGACTCGACCGGAATTTAATTTTTAACAAAATCTAAACAAAAAACTGACAAAATATGTCAGTTTTTTGTTTACTTGCCAAGTAGCAAATCTTGCTATAGACTGGCCTTCATGACAAATACAAATAAAAACTACGAAAATCTAAAAATAACTAAGTTAGATAAATCTCAAATCGAGATTGTAGCATCAATCCCCGCTTCAGTCTGGGGTCAAAATAGAGCAAAAGCTCTCAAAAATATCAATGAAAGCGTATCGATTGATGGATTCCGCAAAGGTATGGTTCCAGAGAATATCCTCGTCAGTAAAGTCGGTGAACAAGTCATCAATGAAGAAATGGCCGAAATCGCTCTATCAAAAGTCTATATCCAAATCGTTATCGACAATAAAATAGATGCTATAGGTAAACCTCAAGTCCAGATCACCAAGTTGGCAAATGGCAATCCGCTAGAATTCAAAGCTATCACCGCTGTCATGCCTGAGGTCAAACTTCCTGATTACAAAAAGATCGCAAAAGACATAGCAACAAAAGAATCAAAAAATGAAATAAAAGTAGAAGATAAGGATGTGGATGAAGCTATATTGAAGATCCGAAAGTCTAGAGTCTCACATGACGATCATGATCATGACAAATTGACTCCAGAGGAACATGAAAAAGTCATTATGGATTCTCTACCAGAGTTCAATGATGAATTTGTAAGTACATTGGGTGATTTCAAAGACATTGCCGACTTCAAAGCAAAAGTCCGTGAAATGATCGGCCAAAATAAAACCGATGAAGCAAAAGAAAAGACAAGGATCAAGATCGCTGACGCTATAGCCGAAAAGACTTCAGTAGAAATACCTGAAGTTATGATCCAAAGCGAGATCGACAGGACTCAAGCACAATTTGAAAGTGATATCGAAAGAATGGGTGTCAAACTCGATGATTATCTCAAACACGCCAAGAAATCCCTAGAAGAAATCCGAAAAGACTGGGCACCTCATGCCGAAAAGAAAGCAAAACTCCAAATCATTCTAAATTCTATCGCTTCCGCTGAAAAGATAAGACCAGATCAAAAAGAGATTGATGAAGAAGTAAGTCATATCGTCGAACACTACAAAGACGCCGACCGCGAACGCGCTGCCATATATGCCGAGACTGTGCTTACAAATGAAAAGGTGTTTGCAATGTTGGAGGGGGTGAAGTAGGAAAGCGACTATATGCAGATGTCTAACATCTACAATAAATAGGATGATATGTTTATCAAAAAGGCGACAGGAATAAACCTGTCTCTTTTTGTTTTATACGCGTGAAATTAATTCATAGAAGTTAAATAAACAAAAGCGGGATCTGATCCCGCTTTGCACGCACACTGTAAACCTGCTGACTATCACGCAGGCGAATAGATCTTCGTAACAAGACGTTGATCACGCTTGATAGGAAGAAATCCATGACTCTTGTACGTCTGATAATCCGAATACCCGTTCCTTGCCGCAATCGTATTCAAAAAACGACCAATGTCGGGAAGTAATGCCGAAGGATGGTTCTCGCAGTATTGAACCACCTCCCGCATGACATCATCCGGACACCCTTCTTCGCGCAGAGTTTTGGTAATTTTTGCAATGTCAGCCATGTGAAACCTCCTCAATCATTTTACATGAAAATAATATTTATCAAAATCAAAAATACTAAGCATTTGTGAAACCTTACCTAGTGAAAAATAAATAATCTATAACATCAACAAAGAAAGAGTAGAGATCGCGGCTGTTTCTGCTCTCAAAACCTGTTTACCCAAGCTATATATAGGCAAATTAGTGCTGTGAAACATTTCCAATTCCGCAGGAGACCAGCCTCCCTCAGGACCTATGAAAACTCCAATGTCACTTTTTGTGAGGTTTAACCTCGCAAAAGAGAAATTTTCACCGACTGTGTGCATAACTACACTCTTGCAATCAAAATTATTTCTGATTGCGAGGTCTAATTTCATAGGATTATGAATGATTGGTACATCACCTCTTTGACATTGTTCACTGGCTTCGACTGCTATTTTATTCAATCTTTCAATATTCAAATCTTTTTTCTCACTCCTTTCTGACAAAATAGGCAGAATATCGGTCACACCAAGCTCAGTAGCCTTTTCCACCACCCATTCAAATTTATCTTTCTTGATTATTGATTGAAAAAGAAATACTTTCCTATTTGGTACATGCTGACTTACATTCACTTCCGCTATTTCTAGATCTATTTCATTTTTTGTTAGATTTTTGATTGTAGAAATATAATCGTTGCCAGAACCATCAAATAACACTACTTTATCTCCTACCCCCAAACGAAAAACTCGACTAACCTGATGAATAAAGTCTGTCGAGCTTATCTTCACCTCTTTTCTATCACCTATTTTTTCTGATAAATAGAAACGGTGCAATCTCATATGTTATTTTTTGACTGAGGCTACCTGATCGATAATACCGTATTTCTTTGCTTCTTCTGCATCCATGAAGAAGTCACGATCGACATCTTTCTCTATTCTCGAAAGACTTTGGCCTGTATTCTTTGCCAAGAGTTTATTTAGGGATGATCTTGTCTTCAAAATATGCTTTGCACTGATCTCAATATCGGAGGCTTGACCTTCTGCTCCACCCAACGGCTGATGAATCATCACTTCAGAATTTGGCAATGCCATCCTCTTGCCTTTTGTACCAGATGAAAGGATCAAAGCGGCGCCAGAAGCGGCGATACCGACACAAACAGTATATATATCGTTTTTTATGTGATTCATTGTATCTATGATCGCCAAAGTCGAAGTTACAGAACCTCCTGGAGAATTGATATAAAGGTAAATGTCCTTCTTTGGATCTTCTGATTGCAAAAATAGCAATTGAGCAATAATAAGGTTTGCTGAATGATCATCTATAGGACCACCCAAGAAAATAATATTATCTCGAAGAAGTCTAGAGTAGATATCGTAAGCTCTCTCGCCAAAACTGGATTTTTCAATGACTGTAGGTATTAACATAGTATTTTGTATAAATTAAGCTTGTTGACACATTATATATCATGTGACGCTTTTTTTCAAGTTTCTACAAGTAAAGTCCTGTGGCAGTATTTTTCTCAACCAAGATCAAAGAAACCACCTTCACACTTTAACTATGAATCACAAAAACTAGACAGCAACTCCATTTAGTTATAAGATGAGATTGTTACTAAATTTTAATTTTGATATCGCTTTAACGAACTGAAATTGTTATAAACCTATGAAATATATTGATTTTGAAACCTTCATAACAGATCATAAGTTACACTCACAATAGAAGTTCGCTTTAGGCGAAACAACCGAATATGTCACTCAAATTAGTCGCACTTTACCTTTCCATTGCTGGAATAGCAGGTGTAGCTATTGGTTACTATTTGCGCTTGATCATATCATTGGGCAAAAAGGGTTCGATGGAGCTAGAGATCAAAGAGATGCTCCTTGCAGCCAAAGAAGAAGCCAAGAAGATCACCGCCGACGCAGAGACCAAAGCCACCAAAATCCACGATGATGCAAGGTTAGAGATAAAGGAAAAGGAAGAAAAAATCCACCAAACCGAAGACCGTCTCATGAAAAGAGAGGATCTTTTGGACAAACGTCAATCAGATATAGACAAAGAAGTGGAGATGATCAAGCAAAGAGTAGCCGAAATCAAGGCTATTAGAGAGAAAACAGACAAATTAGAAGAAGAAAGGAAACAAGAACTAGAACGTATCGCAAAGTTATCGACAGAAGAAGCCAAAGAACAAATTATCAAACTTGCCGAAAAACAGCATGAGGAAGACATCATGGTCAGACTCAATAAGCTCGAAAATCAAGGCGAGGAAATGCTTGCTCAAAAAGCAAAGGATATTTTGGCTATTTCTATCCAAAGACTAGCCTCATCAGTCGCTCAAGACGTAATGTCCACGACCTTGGAGATACCAAGCGATGACATAAAAGGCAAGATTATCGGTAAAGAAGGTAGAAATATCAAAGCATTCGAGAGGATCACCGGAGTAGAAGTCTTGGTCGACGATACTCCAGGTGCTATTACTATATCGTCATTTGACCCAGTAAGAAGGCATGTAGCAAAGCTTGCCTTGGCCGAGCTCATCAAGGATGGCCGTATCCAACCAGCCAAGATTGAGCAAGTCGTCGAGAAAGCAAAGCAAGACATAAACAAAACTATCAAAGAAAAGGGCGAGCAAGCCGCTTACGATTGCGGAGTTATCGGTCTTGATCCAAGGATATTGCTTGTCCTTGGTCGTTTACACTTCCGCACAAGTTTTGGTCAAAATGTCTTGCAACACTCAGTCGAGATGGCGCATATAGCCGGTATGATCGCAGAGGAACTAGGAGCAAATGTCCACGTAGCAAAGGCCGGTGCCCTACTCCATGACCTAGGCAAAGCTCTCGATCATGAAGTCGCTGGTACCCACGTCGAGATTGGTCGTCGCATATTACAAAAATTCGGCGCTTCCGAAGATATTATCAAGGCAATGCAGGCCCATCACGAAGAATATCCTTACGAGACAGTCGAATCACGCATTGTCCAGACTGCAGATGCTATCTCTGGTGCAAGACCTGGAGCAAGAAGAGACAATATCGAAAACTACCTCAAGAGACTTGCAGATCTGGAAGCGTTGGCAAATTCATTCCCAGGTATCGAAAAGACTTATGCCCTACAAGCTGGTCGTGAAATCCGTATTTTCGTTAAGCCAGAAGAATTAGGAGATGTAGAATCCAAGACTCTAGCACGAGATATTGCCCTCAAAATCGAAAAGGATCTCAAATACCCAGGTGAAATCAAAGTCATCGTCATTCGTGAAACTAGGACGATCGAGTTTGCGAGATAATTCTAGAAAAATAAAAATCTAAAACACAACTTTGTCAATCCCAAACCCTCTATTGCTTAAAAAATGGCTTATTATATAATTATGCCGTGGTACGAAACTCGATTCAGGTTCATTGTTTTATGAATATGATCGAGACCATTAAAAATTAATAGATAATAAATAAACAAATGAACAAAGCAAGTATTGTTGATGCAGTTCACGCAGTCCTTGGAAGCACAAAGGTCCAAGCAGAACAGGCCGTAGAAGCAGTTATCAATTCAGTCATCGACTCCCTAAAGAAGGGTGATGAAGTATCTATCGCTGGTCTCGGTATCTTCTCAGTCAAGCAGAGAGCTGCTCGTGAGGCTAGAAATCCTCGAACCGGTGAAACAATCAAGGTCCCTGCTATGAAAGTTCCTAAGTTCCGTGCTGCAAAGGCTCTAAAGGACGCTGTAAAATAACTTAGGCTTAGTTTGTCAGGTATCTACTATCGTGATATCAACCAAAAAACCGCCATAGTGCGGTTTTTTGGTTGACTGTTTGTAAACATCTGACATTCGCAAATTAATAGCGACATAAAAACTAAATGGTTTGGTACTATTGACAATTCCTACATACTATGCTATCATAGAACCAGATGAAGGTAACTTAAGCGCCCGGGTGATAGGCGCCACAACAGCAAATACACCCCGGTTTGTGGAAACCGATGAAAAATAAAAAATCCACAACGGAGTGATGCCCTGGGATTATGCCGTGATAGATCCCGCGAAACTCTGAACTTGACCTTGCGCTCTATGCGCAACTTACGCAAGTAAGAGCTCCGGCAGAGCTTTGGTCAGGACTAAGGGGCAAGCAACACTCTAAGAAACCGCAGTTAATCCTGCGGTTTTTTAATTTTATTTAAGCATAAGTCAGACCTATGTATTTATGCCTTTTACTTATTTGGCTGGAGATTTTGTTGAATTTGTTGTTGAAACTGTTGCTCTACTGAACCATATAATTAGTTAGTTAGTTAGTTAGTAACTTTATTATTATACATTAAAGCGATTAATTGCATCTAAACTTTCAGTCTTTTATTAAAACCCTTAAACCTGATTTATAAACTTCCCTTTTTACTTTCTCACGAGCTTCTTTTTCTTTTAAATGACTGTTATCACCAACAACTTGTCCTTTTATAAGGTTATCCGAGACATACAATAATGCAGCACTCGGAATATTAAAATGATTTGATACCGCAAACACGGTTGCTGTTTCCATCTCCACCCCATAGAATCCCTGTATTGACCAAGATTGAACATCATCAAATGTCTCTCCCATCATAGCCTGATTATTTACGATAGGACCATTCCACACCTTCAAAAAAGCCGGTAAAACAGAATGAATCATTTTCGAAAGCGAAGGATCTGCCATATGCTTTCCATCTCTTACATCACGAGCATACATCCTTGTAGTACTCTCATCACCATAACTCCATGTTGGAATAATTAAATCCATAGAAGAAATACCCGGGTATAGACCGCCACAACTACCAATGTGGATATTTCTCTTGGATCCAAGTGCTACAGCAAAATGAATATATTCTGATAACATTGTGCCCCCATATACAATAGCGAACCAATAATTCCTACCATCTATATTAAACTCGAGGACATGACTTAAAAAACCTTGTAATTTCCTTGACTCAAATTTCACACCAATTTCTTCTAGAGCAGACCTTAAATTATTAAAATGTTTCTCATCATCCCATGCTCCATAGGACATAAAGCCAGAAAGTCTGTATTCTGGTTTTAGTCCTAAACGTTCGCACATTTCTGTTCTAGTCCATGCTTTATACATAGGATAAAATATTAAAGTGCAAATTTATTTTAAATTACCGGAAATTTTATCACAAGATTATAATATTATTAGAACGCATTGATTTCCCTAGTTTGTGCGGGATGGGAGAATCGGACTCCCGACCACAGTTTGGAAAACTGTTATTATACCATTTAACTAATCCCGCTTT
>CAZPKQ010000017.1:0-12183 GCA_964587205.1 uncultured Candidatus Saccharibacteria bacterium
GGGCGGGGGAGTTGATTCCATACCATTGTGGGTGTTTTAGTTGAGAAGAGGTACAAAGTTCAGTCAGAGATATTACATTAAAATTACATTTTTGCCAAATTTACAAACTGAATAGCATATGTGACACATATGTATCTGATTTTAGTATTTGGTATAATGAATATTATAAATAAAATAATTCTCAAAAATAAATGGATTTAAAAAATAAAGTAGCGATTGTTACAGGAGCAAAGCAGGGTATAGGTTTCGGTATTGCAAAAGTCTTGGCCAGTAGAGGTGCAAAGGTAGTGGTCAGTGATATCGATGCATCAGAATGTGATTTGGCGGTAAATAAATTGAAAGAGTTGGGTTATGAATCTATGGGCATAGCGTGTGATGTTTCCAAAAAATCTGAAGTAGAAAATTTGATAAAAAAGACTGCGGAGGATTTTGGTAGTTTGGATATCTTGGTCAATAATGCAGGAATATTTCCATTTGTTCCATTTAAGGACATGAAAGAATCGGATTGGGATAAGGTTATGAATGTAAACTTAAAAAGCATTTATTATACTATCAGCGAATCTCTTAAAGTCATGAGAGATGGAAGCAAGATAGTCAATGTCTCTTCGATAGCATCTGTTGTCGGCTTTGAAGGGTTGACTCACTATTGTGCATCCAAGGGTGCTATCAATGCATTTATAAGAGCATTGGCTTTGGAAATTGCTCCAAGAAAGATCAATATAAACAATGTCGCTCCAGGTGCCATCGATACCCCTGGCGCTACTGGAGCAGTAGATGAAAAGACAAAGAAAGCCTATACAGAAGCTATTCCTTGGAAAAGATATGGTCTGCCAGAGGATATAGCATATACCGTAGCATTCTTAGCTTCAGAGGGTGCCGATTATATTACAGGGCAAACAATAGTAGTCGATGGTGGCTGGACTCTAAAATAACATTTGCCTTTTTTGAGCTAATTTGCTAGTCTTTCAAAACCATGTTAATGATCAGATTACAAAGAACTGGAAGGAAACACGAACCAACGTTTCGTGTAGTTTTGACTGATTCCAAGAATGGTCCAAAAAGTGGTAAGTACAAATTGAATTTGGGTTGGTATGATTCGAGAATTGATAATGATGCGAAGAAACAATTGGACGTCGAGGCCATCAAGTCATGGATGTCCAAGGGTGCAAAGCTATCAGTTACTCTTCACAACTTCCTTGTTGCCTCAAAGGTTATCGAAGGCAAGAAGATCAATGCTCTACCAAAGAAAACCGTTCAAAAGAAAGCAGAAAAAGCTCAAGCTCCAAAAGCCGAGACTCCTTCAGTCACTCCTACTCCACAGGCCTAAATTGTTAGACAGTATATTGTCTGATAAAATTGTGGAGTACAGATTATTCTGTACGATTTATGAAATAATATAAAGAATATGCAGCAAGATCAGCAATTTTTGGATTTCGTTATTAAGGCTCTAGTCGACAATCCAGGTGAGGTCAAGATAAATAGAACAGTAGATGAAATGGGCGTGTTACTTACTCTAGAAGTAGGTGCGGCAGATATGGGCAAGATTATCGGTAGGCAGGGCAACACAGCAAAAGCTATTAGGACGTTGCTAAGAGTAGTCGGTATGAAAAACAACTCTCGTGTCAACCTCAAGATCAATGAACCAGTCGGTGGTTTGAAGTCTCGAGAAGAAGCTCCTGCAGTCCCACTTTCTACCCCAAATTCAAAGACTGTAGATGAGGCTATGGCTGATCTCAAATTAGGATAAAACAAATTTGTATAATACAAAAAACTGTGGTATAGTATTGCCACAGTTTTTTGTATGATTACATTTCATAATATAACTCTTTTTCCAGAAGCCTTTGATTCATATATCGGAGCTTCGATAATCAAAAGAGCAATAGAAAAGAAAAAAATTAAAGTGGTAAATTATAATCCACGGGATTTCGTCGTTGCAAAAAATAAAGGCAAATTAACTTACTCAGATAGACGAGTCGATGATCGGCCATACGGTGGTGGTCCTGGTATGGTTATTGAAGCTTTGCCTGTGATCAAGGCTATAGACAAGGCAGTGGGGAAATATCTTAGAAATGCAAAGTCAAAGAAAGATGTCAAAATTATCTTTTTTAGTCCAGGTGGAGAGCAGTTTTCAAATGAAATAGCCGAAGATTATAAGAAATATAAACATATTGTATTAGTTTGTGGTCGCTACGAAGGTATCGATGCTAGGATCAAAAAAGCATTTCCTATGGTCGATATCTCTGTCGGTCCATATGTCCTTACTGGTGGCGAATTGCCGGCAATGATATTGATCGATGCTATATCTCGAAGAGTACAGGGTGTTCTCGGCGACTCAGCATCGGTAGAAGAAAATCGTATTGCAAGCCGTGATGTATATACGCGTCCAGAAACTATTATTTACAAAAAGAAAAAGTATTCCGTACCAAAGATTTTGCTTTCCGGTCATCATTCAAATATTGATTCGTGGAAGAAAAAAGTAAATCAAAATAAAAAGTCAAATTTTTATCATTAGGAAATGATTTCTATAATTTGTAATCTTGTTTTGATAAAAATAAATTTGGTAAAATTGTACTAGTAATAATATTACTGAAATGCCTGCAAATTATCAGTTAATATAAAATCATGAGTCATATGACATTATTACCATTACAACAGGATTATGTTACAAAGTCCGAATTTGAATCTTTTCGAGATGATGTTCGAGAACGTTTTGATAGTATCGATAATAGATTCAGCGTTATAGATCAAAAATTTGAAAGTTTCAAAGATGAGATAATCAACACTCTTAGAGATGATTTTGCTAGACAAACTGGTATTATTTTGGAGACATTTCAGCACAATCTCAAAGCATCGATGGAGTATATGGAATCAAGACTGGACAAGAAGCTCGACAAATCAGAATTTTATGAGTACATGGAGCTTCATTTCCCAAAACGATCCAAAAAACCAATAAAATAGCAAATAATCTCTTATATAGGATTATTTGTCAGTAAACTGTGGATAAACTATTGACATGGCCAATATAATCTGCTAGGCTCTTCCTAACTTCGCAGATTGTGTTCTGCCGTGTCAATCGAGGCTTCGGCCAAGAAAGACCTATAGCGAGGGATTATATAGGCCTACATTAATCCTAAAGTGCAAAATATAAAATAAATCCTCATTTCATTTCGAACCATTATTAATGGTCCATTTTTTGTTCGCGCGTTTCTATTATAAAAATATTTTTATCAATATGCCTACAACAGGTTTGCGCCCAAAGAAATTCTTTTCCCGATATAAGGAACCATTGACCGAAATGCCTCACTTGGTCGAATCGCAACTTTCTTCATTTGCTCAATTTGTCGAAAGTGGTTTTGAAAACTTGCTTAAGGAATTTTCTCCAATTACAGATTATTCTAGCAAGAAGTTCGAATTGACCATTAGTGATATGGAGCTAGTCCGACCAAAGTTCGATGAGCACTATGCAAAAAACAATAAGATGAACTATGAGGGTCAGCTTAAGGTCAAAGTTACTCTCAAAAATAAATCTCTAAATGTAACCAAACAACAGGAAATGTTTTTGGCAGATTTTCCATTGATGACAGATCATGGAACATTCATCATAAACGGTGTCGAAAGATTGATTACTCCACAGCTCGCTCGTTCATTTGGTATTTTCTTCACATCAGAAGAAGTAAAAGGCAAAAGCTTCTTCGGTGCAAAGATTATTCCAGCACGAGGAGTCTGGATGGAAATAGAGACTGATAGCGATGGTTCTATATATTGTCGTATTGATCGCAAGAGGAAATTCCCAGTTACATCACTTCTAAGGATCCTTGGAGCAAAAAATAATGAGGAGATTTTTGCTCTATTCAAAGGCAATCCAGAAATGAAAAAGGCTTTAGAGCTCACTTTGGCCAAGGATCATGCCAAGACCCAAGACGAAGCTTTCGTTGAGATCTATAAGAGATTGAGAGATGGTGATCTAGCTACTGTCGAAAATGCAAAGTCATTCATCCAGGCAATATTGGAGCCAAATCGCTACGATCTATCAAGGGTCGGTCGTTTCCGCTTCAATAAGCGTTTCGAAAAGCCTATGGACGAAAAGTCTCTCGAAAGAAGGACTCTAAACCTCGATGATATAGCTACAACCATATCTCACATCGTTACATTGAGCGTTACTCCAGATATGCAAGCTGATGATATCGATCACTTGGGTTCAAGAAGAGTTAGATTTGTCGGTGAATTGCTCGAAGCAAGGATCAGACTTGGTCTAACCCAGATGAAGAGAAATATTCAAGACAAGATGTCGACAGTCGAACCAGATGTCACTCTTCCAGTCTCATTCATTTATCCAAGACCACTTCAAGCAAGAATAAAAGAATTCTTTACAACCAACCAATTGTCTCAGTTCATGGAACAGACAAATACTTTGGGAGAAATAGAAAACTTGCGTACTCTTACCGCCCTTGGTCCCGGAGGTCTTTCTCGAGATCGTGCAGGATTTGAAGTTCGAGACGTCCACCCATCTCACTACGGAAGACTTTGTCCTATTCATACTCCAGAAGGTCCAAACATCGGTCTTGTGCTAAGATTGTCAATGTATGCAAGGGTCAATGATTTCGGAATGATTGAGACTCCTTATGCAAAAGTCAAAAACAGCAAGGTTACAAAAGAAATTGTTTATCTAAATGCTCTAGAAGAAGAGAACTTCAAGATCGCTCATGCGGCTACCCCTTATGGCAAAGACGGATCAATAGCTATAGATGAAGTCGAGGTTCGCGTAAACGGAAAGCCATTCCTAGTCAAAAAAGACGAAGTAGATTTTATTGACGTTTCTACAAATCAAGCTTTCTCTGTTGCTACCTCACTCATTCCATTCTTGAATCATGACGATGCAACAAGAGCACTTATGGGATCGAACATGTTGAAACAAGCTACACCTTGTCTTGTTCCAGAAGCACCTTTTGTCGCTACTGGTATAGAAGCCAAGGCTGTCTTGGATACAAATAGACTAATCATCGCTCCAGAAGATGGAGAAATAACTCATGTCGATGCAAAACAAATTTCTCTAAAATCAAGTAAAACTGGCAAGACTACTACATTCAATCTAGTCCTATTCTCAAGAACAAACGGCTTCACCGCTTTCCATCAAAGACCTATAGTCAATCTAGGAGATAAGGTCAAGAAGGGAGATGTTTTGGCTGATACTTCTACATCCGAAAATGGTCAGATTGCTCTTGGTCACAATGCCCTCGTTGCCTTCATGTCTTGGTCTGGTTCAAACTACGAGGACGCAATCATTCTTTCAGAAAGAGTTGTGAAGAATAGTAAATGGTCTTCAGTCCATATCGAAGAGATCGTAGTCAATGTCCGTGATACCAAACTTGGTCCAGAAATTACAACTTGTGATATTACAAATGTTAGTGAAGCAAAACTTAAGAATCTAAATGAAGAGGGTATAGTCCGTGTCGGTGCAGAAGTCCGTACCGGTGATATTTTGGTCGGTAAGATTTCTCCAAAGGGTGAGACCCAACTTACCCCTGAAGAGAGATTGCTCCGCTCTATCTTCGGTGAAAAAGCTCGCGATGTGAAGGATACCTCAAAGAGAATGGAAAACGGCAAAAGAGGTCGTGTTATTTCAGTCAAGATCTTCTCAAGAGAAAATGGTGATAAACTAGAATCAGGTATTATCAAGAAAATCTATATCGAAATCGCTCAAGTTAGAAATATCTCTGTCGGTGATAAGATGGCAGGTCGTCACGGTAACAAGGGTGTTATTTCAAAGATTCTTCCAGAAGAAGATATGCCATATATGGAAGATGGTACTCCTATTGATGTTATCCTTACACCACTTGGTGTGCCTTCACGTATGAACCTAGGTCAAATTCTAGAATTGCACCTTGGTCTTGCCGCAAACAGTCTTGGTTATCAAGCTATCGTTCCTCCATTTACCGGAGCGACTGATGCTGAGATCAAAGAAGAATTGGTAAAGGCAGGATTCGATAAATCAGGAAAAATGTTGTTACGCGACGGTCGTACCGGTGAACATTTCAAACAACCAGTCGCTGTCGGATATATGTATATCTTGAAACTTCACCACATGGTCGAAGATAAGATTCACATGCGTTCGATCGGTCCTTATTCTCTCATCACTCAGCAACCTTTGGGAGGAAAGGCGCAAGGTGGAGGTCAAAGATTCGGAGAAATGGAAGTCTGGGCTTTGCTTGGTCACGGTGCTGCTCATACACTACGCGAAATTCTTACTGTTAAGTCAGACGATATAATCGGCCGTTCACAGACATTTGATTCGATAGTCAAGGGTGAAAGATTGAAGCAACCAAACCTACCAGCATCATTCAATGTTCTTTTGAAGACTTTGCGTGGTTTGGCCTTGAATGTGGAATTAACAAATAAACCTCAAGTCGAAGAGGAAGCATAAAATAGATTCAAAATATAAATAAAAAATCTAAAATACTATTATGCAAAATACACCAATTAAAAAACAAACAGATCCAACACAATTCGACTTGATTCGTTTGACTTTGGCTTCACCAGATAAGATCGCTGAATGGTCTTTCGGAGAGGTGACCAAGCCTGAGACAATCAACTATCGTACCCAAAGATCCGAAAAGAGCGGTCTATTCGATGAAAGGATTTTCGGTCCCGATCATGATTATGAATGTTATTGTGGTAAATATCGAGGTATTCGTTACAAAGGTATAGTCTGTGAGAAATGTGGAGTCGAAATTACTCGTTCTATAGTCCGAAGAGAGAGAATGGGTCATATCGAATTGGCTTCACCAGTGTCTCATATCTGGTTCCTTAGAAGCGTTCCTTCTAGGATCGGTCTTATCTTGGGCATGACATCAGCCGATCTAGAAAAGGTTATTTACTTCGCTGGTTATATTGTTACCAAGATCCATCAGGAGGAGAAAGATAAATTCTTGAAGGATCTCGATTCCGAATTTAAGAGCAAGGTCAAAACAGCTCAAGATGATAAGACAAAAGATGCTCTAAAAGAATTGGTCATCAATGCAAAGAAGGAGATCGATAGTCTTGTAGAAGGCTATGTCATGGATGAAGTGACATATCACAAATATGCTATCAAGTACGGCTCAGTCTTCGAAGCTGGCATCGGTGCAGAAGTAGTCTATGAATTATTGAAGAAAATTGATCTAAATAAGCTTGAAGGTGAATTGGTCAAAGCTCTAGAAGAGGCAAGTTCTGCAGATCGTGATCGTGTCTCAAAGAGATTGGCTTTGGTCAAGCAAATGATCAAATCAAAAGTTCGCCCAGAATGGATGTTCTTGGTCAGAATTCCTGTCATACCACCAGGTTTGCGTCCAATGGTCGCTCTTGATGGAGGAAGATTTGCTACTTCAGATGTCAACGATCTATACCGAAGAGTTATAAATCGAAACAACCGTCTTTTGAAATTGAAGGAAATCAATGCTCCGGAAGTTATTTTGAGAAATGAAAAAAGAATTCTTCAAGAGGCAGTCGATGCACTTATCGACAACTCTATCAGACACAGTACTTCAGCTGGTGCTGCAGCGATCGCTGCCCAAAAGCGTGCACTCAAGTCTCTTTCTGACAGTTTGAAGTCAAAGAGAGGATTGTTCAGACAAAATCTCTTGGGTAAGCGTGTAGACTATTCTGGACGTTCAGTTATCGTCGTCGGTCCAGAACTTCGACTTGATCAGTGTGGATTGCCAAAGCACATGGCTTTGGAATTGTTCCGACCATTCGTCATCTCCGGTCTATTGAAGAGGGAATTGGCATACAATATCCGTGGTGCAAATCGTCTTATCGATGATGGAGCAAAAGAAGTCTGGGAAATTCTAGAAGAAGTTATCAAGGATCGTTATGTTCTTTTGAACCGCGCTCCTACCTTGCACAGACTTGGTATTCAAGCATTCCGTCCTATTCTTATCGAAGGAAATGCTATCCAGGTGCACCCTCTAGTCTGTACCGCTTTCAACGCTGACTTCGATGGAGACCAGATGGCCGTCCACGTTCCACTTTCCGATGAAGCGCAATTTGAGGCAAAGATGATCATGGCTTCAGACAAAAATATTTTGAAGCCTGGTAACAATGATCCTACTGTTGCTGCAAAGATGCTAGATATTGTCCTAGGATGTTTCTGGGTTACAAAGACTGTCCCAGGTGCCAAAGGTGAGAACAAATATTTCGAAACTCCTGATGCGGCTATTCTTGCAAATAGCTTTGGTGATATAGATTTGAGAGCAAAGATCAAGGTCCTAGCTCCAAAAAATGATAAGTATGCAAAATTCAATGAAGGTCTATTTGAGACCACAGTTGGAAGGATTCTATTCAACAACGTCTTGCCAGAGGATATGTCATACATCAATGAAGAAATTTCAAGAAAAGTTTTGGGTCAAATCATCGATGATGTCATAGTCACAAGAGGTGCCGAAAATGTCGCTCCAGTTCTCGATAAGGTCAAACAATTCGGATTCGGTTATGCTACATATTCTGGTACTACATGGGGTATAGACGATATCATGGTTCCAGAAGCCAAAAAAGACATCGTTGCAAAGGGTAAATCTCTATCAGATGTAGTCAATAAGCAATTTGAAGAAGGTCTACTTTCAGAAGAAGAAAGAATCAGAAAGCATATTGAGATCTGGCAAAAGACCAAGGGAGAAGTCGAAAAGGCTATTCCTCAAACACTCGATAAGATGGGATCAGTATACGACATGGTCACTTCAGGAGCTAGAGGTTCTCTTTCACAGATCACTCAAATGGTCGGTATGAAAGGTCTCATCGCCTCAGTTTCTGGAGAGACTATCGAATTCCCAATTCTATCTTGTTCTAAGGAAGGTTTGACACCTATTGAATATTTCATCACCACTCACGGTTCAAGAAAAGGTCTTACTGATACCGCTCTAAACACAGCTAAGGCAGGTTATCTTACAAGAAAATTGTTCGTTGTTGCTCAAGATGTCGTAGTTTCTGAGACAGATTGTGGTACAAGTTCATATATTACAATTCATAAGCAGACAGCATCAGGACTAAATATTCCTTTGTCAAAGAATATTAGAGGAAGGATCTTGGCCGATGATATCAAGACTTCAGACGGCAAAGTCCTCTTCGAAAAGGGTCACATGCTATCCAAGAAAGACGCTGTCAAAGTCGAGGAAGCTGGTGTACAAGATGTCAAAGTCCGATCACCACTTTCATGTAAGACAGTACGAGGTGTCTGCGCAAAGTGTTATGGTCTAGATTTGGGTAAAAATGGCTTGGTCAATCTCGGTGAAGCTGTAGGAACGGTCGCCGCTCAAGCGATCGGTGAACCAGGTACTCAGCTTACAATGAGAACATTCCATGCCGGAGGTTCTGCTTCACAAGGTGGAGACATCACATCTGGTCTTCCAAGAGTCGAGGAAGTCTTCGAAAAGAGAAGGCCAAAGAATCCTGCTGTCGTCGCTACCGTAAATGGTGTCGTCACTGGCATGAAAGATTTGGGCAAAGAAAAAGTTATATTTGTTATCCCAGAAATCGAAGATAAGGGTAAGTCAAAGGCTTCAGAGATCGAATACACATTCCCATATCGTCGTACTGTTATGGTCAAGGTTGGTGATAAGGTCAAGAAGGGTCAATTGTTGACAGACGGTTCTGCCGATATCGATGAGGTCTTCGAATATGGAGGTGAAGAACAAGCAAAGGATTATGTTATCTCAGAAGTCAATAAGATTTACGAATTGCAAGGTGAAACTGTTGCCCGCAAACATATCGAGCTTATAGTCAAGCAGATGTTCAGTCGTAGGAAGGTTGTCGAGGCTGGAAATACAAATCTAACCGAAGGTATGATCGTCGATGAGACTCAGCTTCTAGAAGAGAATGCTGAAGCAAAGGCAAATGGTGGAAGTCCAGCGAAGGTAGAGAAGATTGTGATGGGTATTACCGAGACATCACTTTCAAGGAAGAGCTTCCTATCAGCTGCTTCATTCCAACACACCACTCGTGTTCTTATCTCAAACTCAGTCCGTGGCGCAAGCGATGATCTAACTGGTCTAATGGAAAATGTCATTATCGGTCGCTTGGTCCCAGCTGGTACAGGCTACAAAGGATCTCCAAAGAAAGATATGGTAGATGCTTTGAAGGGCGATGAGGTGGTAGGTGAGGAGGAAATATAGGAAAGGTTAGAGGGAATAGGTAAGAGGTTATGGGTAAAACAAGGTGGCCTTCGGGCCATTTTGTTTTTGGCAATTCCTATCATATACTTCATACATGAACCGCACCGCAGTCGAAGAAATAAAAGCTAGAATACCGATAGAGGAGCTTATCGGCTCATATATCAAGATCGAGAAATCTGGTCGTGCTTTGAAGGCGCGATGCCCATTTCATAATGAGAAAACTCCATCATTCTTTATTTCTCCAGAACGTGGTGGCTATTATTGTTTCGGTTGTGGGGCCAAGGGCGATATATTTTCATTCGTCGAGCAATTCGAAGGTTTGGATTTCAAAGGTGCGCTCAAAGTCTTGGCCGAAAAAGCCGGCGTACCTCTTGTTTTCGAGAAGAAGAGCGACAATGAGAGAGACAAATTATTTGAGATAATGGAGATCTCAGCTAGATATTTCCAAGATAATCTCAAAAATTCAAAATTCGCTCTCGAATATCTCAAAAAGCGCGGTCTCAAAGAAGAGACAATTCATAGTTTTCGGATAGGTTGGGCACCCGATGGCTGGCAAAATTTGCATGAATATTTGACTAAATTGGGTTGGAAAGATGACATCATGGAAAAGGCTGGTCTTATCAAACAAAGTGAAAGAGAAGATGAGTCTTCGATTCATGGCGGGTCGAAAAATATTTCTACAAAAAGAAGATACTATGATCGCTTCCGTGGCAGGATAATGTTCCCGATCACCGATTCAAGTGGAAGAATAGTTGCTTTTACGGGTAGAATTTTGGTCGACGATGGTAAATCTGCAAAATATCTCAACAGTCCAGAAACTGCAATTTTCATAAAATCAGACATTTTGTTTGGATTAGACAAAGCAAAAAGTGAGATCCGAAGGCTCAATTATTCTATATTGGTCGAAGGACAAATGGATCTTATCTTGTCACACCAATCTGGTCTCAAAAATACAATAGCTGCTTCCGGTACAGCACTCACCGACAATGAAAAAGGTCAAAACGGTATGGTCAGCAACCTAGGTCTTGTTCGGCGCTTAAGTAGCAATATGATTATTGCTCTTGATTCTGATAAAGCTGGTAAGGCTGCTACTATGCGCGCAGTAGTCGCTACTGCTATAGGTCTCGGCATGTCGATCAAGATCGCCGATGCCACTTCACTTGGTTTCGCTGGCAAGGATCCAGCTGATATTATTTTGGATAATCCCGAAAACTGGAAAACTGTCCTAAAAAATGCCAAACATGTAATCGAATTTGAATTGGGCAATATTTTGAAAGAGATAAATGATCATCATAAATTGGCAAAAGCTATTCGTGACAGGATTTTCCCATTTCTTTCCAAGATGGATAGTGAGATGGACAAAGCTTTTTATATCAAGATGATTGCCGAGAAAGCCAGCTTTAGTGACCAAGCGATCGTCGAAGATCTGAGAAAATATGAAAGAAGTCAGTCAAATAAAGCAAATCCACCAAATACAAATGAATCTAAGATAGAAAATACCGCATCGACTCGCAAGGATATAGTCGAGAGAAGACTTTTTGGACTGATAAATTTGTTACAAAAAAATGACAAATCATTGGCCGATAAATATGTAGAACAAGTCAAAAAAATTGCTGGGGAATATTTCATCGAGATGGAAAAGAGTCTAAATCAGAATATTGACGAAATAAATCTTGAAGCAGAAATGTATTTTGGTAATGATATGTCACGAATCGATTTTCATATAAAAGATCTGATCAAAAATTTTGAATTAGATCGGATCAATGAAGAATTGACTAGATCAATGATCGCTCTTCGTAATGCCGAAAAGTCTGGCGACGTCACACTTCTTGCCGAATTGGCCAAGAAGTGCCAAGTTCTCTCGATCCGCAAATCCGAATTGGGTAGGGTGTAGTCTGCACATCTTGTATACGTTGTATATGTGACACATATGCAGGGTTGTTTACAAAGCTGTATACTTGTGATTATATATAACTGGAAAAAGAAACCTACGCGTACCCCCGAATCCGAACACTCAATTAAGTTAATAATCTTTCTTTAA